>NZ_SMGR01000002.1:300000-596994 GCF_004346865.1 Shimia isoporae | reverse complement strand
TCGTCGCTCAGCCAGAAAAGGTCAGACATGTTCACCGCTTGTTTTTTGCGCGATGAATCATGTCGCACGGCGAAAATCAATGGGTCCTGAGCCTAATTGAGGTCCAGTCGACGACTTTACGAAGTCTACTCGTTTGATACAAGCGATCGCGCAGTTTAGAGAATCGATCATTCAATGCCAGAAAATACAAGACTTCTTCCCCTCATTCGAAGTAGAGCCACTTCTTTTCGCCACACCTATGAAGTGATGGTCAAAGAGGCGTTTTCGTCAGGAGAGGGAAATAAGACAATTCATTCAGGCGAATATGGCATGTATCGAGAAAGACTTCTTGAGAACCTACTTAAAACATTTCTTCCGAGGCACATAGAGACAGGCACCGGATTCATTATTGGGAGAAAGGGCGATACTAGCACTCAGGTTGATATTGTCTTGTTTGATGCCGATGAGACGCCAAAGGTGGAAGACGCAGCATTTCGACGATTTTACCCTTTAGAAACGATCGTTGCAGTCGGTGAAGTAAAGTCGTCTCTGAAAAAATCAGAAATAGTCAATGTTTTGAAAAAGCTCCGGAAAGTTAAGGAGCTTACGCGTGACGGGCCCGAAACCCCAATTCCGGTACGTCCTAGCTGGCGCGCAGCTGAGGTCGTAATTGAGCAAGCGAAACACCGCATACAGATCGAGCAAGACAAAAAGAGGGGGCACTGCAAAAAGTCGGTTTCGGATCGCATGCATGAGCTTTTGCGAGAAGACTATAATCCCATTGAAAATCATTGGCAAAACAAAGTCAGCTTCGTTGTTTGCTCTGACATTGCAGGAGGCAGCAAAGCGATGAAAGATGAAATAACATCTTTCACTTCTCGCGTGACAAGTGAGGATGAAGCATCAATGGATCATAATATGTTCTTATCTCTTGCAGATGGTTACCAGACATACGCACATAATGGTAAGGCTCATCTTTATCCAAGAGTCATGATGAATGACGGCACTACCAATGCCCGTGCTACGATGAGTTTCATAGCCGCAGATGATGATTGTAACCATATAATAGCCTTTGTCTCTGACCTTTGCTCCGCTGTCTCGGATGTCGCGGTATATCCATTCCGCATTACCGACCACGTCGAACTAACAAGGGAGCACATAAAGTGGTGACTATGAAGTAGTTGGAATTTCGCTTTTGGGCTGACTGCCACCATTGCCGCTTTTGTTCGAAAGGCTTCAAAGCCTTGAATCACTTTCACCCAGCCGATGACTTTGCAAAGCCCGTTTCCTGCGCAAAGCGGAAGTTGCTCAGCGTTCTTGCTAATGGCCGTTTTCGGGTGCCACGACACTATTGTTTCATATTTTTCGCTGACCTACCGTTCGCACCAGGAGGGGGCAATGCCAAAAGCTGACACCAACCCCATGTGCCGGATCGACTTTATGAACGCCGCTCCCAGATGCACGGCCACCTCGAAGCGAACCGGCGAGAGGTGCAAAGGCCCTGCGGTGCGCGGCAGGACCGTCTGCCGGTTTCACGGCGCCGGAGGCGGAGCGCCCGAAGGTGAAGAAAACGGCGCTTTCCGCCACGGCGGGAGGACGAAGGAAGCACAAGCGATCCGCAAGCTGGCGATGCTGATGCGCCGGTTGGCCAACAGTGACTGATAGCCGAGAGTAGCTAAGTTGGCGCTGAAAAACAGAATTTCGGCGGAAACTCTAAAGTAAATGCTGATCCTGGAAACTAACTTTCATGTGAAATAGTTTTGGAGGAAGAAATGAAACTTGGTTTGGGAATTGCTGTAGCTGCTTCTCTGAGCGGTTGTGCCAGCTATCATGCCGCCAGAAGCGACTATGAGGATGCAATTTCATCACCGGAATTTCGCGCAGTTAAAGAAGCTTGCGCCTCTGGAAGCGTAGCTGCCTGCCAAACTGTCGTGGAGGCGAGAGCCGCAAGGCAGCAATCCAGTAATTACTCCTACTCTGCCGACAGCTCATATCGAGCAAACAGAAACCGCGATTTGATTATGCAACATGGCGCAGGTGGATGCACACCGAACTTCGCGACCGGCGGCTGTTTGTAAGCAATAGCCGCGAATTCTTTGGGGGATAAATTGGGGGAAAGGTCGGCAGTACATACCTCTAATCCGCTGATTTTTAACGGTAACTGACGGATTTTTGGTGCCCAGAAGAGGACTCGAACCTCCACGTCCATACGGACACTAGCACCTGAAGCTAGCGCGTCTACCAATTCCGCCATCTGGGCACGGGTTGGTGAAGCAGGCATTTAGTCCTGTGCGCGAAGGGTGTCAACGCGATTCGAAGGAAAATCCCAAAAAAGGTTGAGCTGCCCCGAGTGTGGCTTTGACATGATGTATCCGCGGATTTGAAAAAGCTGGGGTTTCTTGTCGCGCACGCACCTTGCGGCTTGTCCGAGCGCGCGTGGGCGGCTATTCCACCTAGCACGACACCAGCGGAGGCGAGCCATGTCGAAACTTGTCACAATCTACGGCGGGTCCGGATTTGTCGGACGTCACATAGCTCAGCGTATGGCCAAGGAAGGCTGGCGCGTACGTGTTGCAGTGCGCCGTCCGAATGAGGCGATGTTCGTGAAGCCATACGGCTCTGTCGGACAAGTTGAGCCGGTGTTTTGCAATGTACGTGACGATGCGTCGGTGGCAGGAGTCATGGCTGGCGCGGATGCGGTCGTGAATTGTGTTGGCATCCTGTCGGATCGTGGCAAAAACACATTTGATGCAGTCCAGCATGAAGGTGCAGAGCGGATCGCAAGAATTGCAGCGGAGCAGGGTGTCGCGACGATGGTACATGTGTCGGCGATTGCCGACACAGAGACTGAAAGTGAATATGCCACGTCAAAGGCGCTGGGCGAGGAAGGCGTTTTGCAGAATATGCCGAATGCCATGATCCTGCGGCCTTCGGTTATCTTTGGTCAGGACGACGGCTTCTTTAACCGCTTTGCGTCCATGTCCCGCATGGGCCCAATGCTGCCGATCCTGGGCGGTGACACCAAGTTCCAGCCTGTGTTTGTGGATGATGTCGCGCAGGCGGCGGTTATCGGCATTCTTGGTCAGGCGGAAGGCGTTTACGAGCTTGGCGGTCCCGAAGTGAAAACTTTGCGCGGCTGGATCGACGAAATGCTTACCGTCGTGCATCGCAAGCGCGTCGTGGTGAACTTGCCGTTCTGGATGGGCAACCTGATGGCGTTTGGTTTTGGGCTTTTGCAGGCCATCACTTTTGGGCTGGTTCACAACTCGGTGCTGACGAAGGATCAGGTAAAACTCTTGCGTGTGGACAATGTTGTGGCCGACGACGCGAAGGGGTTCGCGGAACTTGGGATTCACCCTTTGGCGCCAGAAGCGATAATGCCAGACTATCTATGGCGGTTCCGCCCGTCCGGGCAATATGACAGCATCAAAGACTCAGCGCGCAACCTGAAGATCTAAGCCTAACTAATCGAGATCTGTAGGCGGGTCATAGCGCCCGCCTTTTTCATTGGCTGTAGGCGATGGTTAACAGAACGACGCCAAGGATCACTCGGTATATCACATATGGCGTGAAGCTGACGGATTTAAGCAGACGCATCATCAGCGAGAGAGCGATCAGAGCAGCCGCAAATGAAAACAAAGCGGCGAGGCTCATGTCTTTTAGCATCGCAAGGTCGGCCTGAGCGGCGACATCAAGGCCCAACAGAGCGCCGCTGGCAAAGATCGTCGGAATCGACATCAGCATGGCAATCTTGGCGGCATCGGAGCGTTCGTAGCCAAGGAATCTTGCGCCTGTGATGGTGATGCCGGAGCGGGATGTACCCGGAATCAAGGCAACTGCTTGCCAGATGCCTAGAAGCCAAGCATCACGTGTTGTCCAATCTGACTCTGATTTGGAGGTGTGGCCTTTCTGGTCCGCCCACCACAGAAGAATGCCAAACCCCAACATGGTCCAGCCAATCACCGTGATGGATCGCATGGCCTCATTCAGGCCGGTGACCTTTAGGATCAGTCCTGCGACAACTACTGGAATGGTGGCGATAATCAGCAAGAAGGCCAATTTGCTTCCTTGTGTGTCGCGTTTGCCTGCCAGTGCGCGGGGCAACCCTAGAATGGCAAGGCGAACGTCGGACAAGTAATAAAGCACCACGGCGCCGAGCGTGCCGACGTGGGCTGCCACATCAATGGCAAGGCCCTGGTCATCCAATGCGGTGAGATTCGGCAGAAGAATCAGGTGTCCTGAAGAGCTTACAGGTAGGAATTCCGTCAGACCCTGGATCACAGCGACCAGAAAGATGTGAAAAATTGGCATGGTTGCTGTGTCCCCTTCGTGCTTTGACATGGTATAAAGACCCTGCAATTTAAAGAAAATATTTGATTTAGGACCGATTCGGACCAAAAAATGCGCGCCATCACAAAATTTGACGCTACGAGACAGAAAAAACCTCTATATAGGTCAGCAAATATGACTTTTATATCCGAAACGGACGTATTACACACACCCGACTGAATAAAACCGGAGGCAGCTGACGTGGCAAAGCAACCTATGCTGAAATTCGTGACCGTGGACCGGGATATGCCGGAGAAGCGGGACGCGAGTGTGCGCAAAGAAGATTTCAGGGAAATCTACGCGGAGTTCGCGAAGGCCAAGGCTGAGGAACAGGCGAGCCGTTGCAGCCAATGTGGTGTGCCGTACTGTCAAAGCCATTGTCCGCTGCACAATAACATCCCCGACTGGCTGCGCCTGACGGCGACCGGTCGTTTGGAAGAGGCGTATGCCGTTAGTCAGGCGACGAATACGTTCCCTGAAATCTGTGGACGCATCTGTCCGCAAGACCGTTTGTGCGAGGGCAACTGTGTTATTGAACAATCGGGCCACGGCACTGTCACCATTGGTTCTGTTGAAAAATACATCACCGATACCGCCTGGGAAGAAGGCTGGGTGAAAGCGGTTTCCCCATCGCAGGAACGCTCGGAAAGCGTCGGTATCATTGGCGCGGGTCCGGGTGGTCTGGCGGCTGCGGACCGTCTGCGTCGTGCAGGTATTCAGGTGACTATCTATGACCGCTACGATCGGGCAGGTGGCTTGCTGACGTATGGCATTCCCGGTTTCAAACTGGAGAAAGATGTCGTGATGCGCCGCAACCAGTTGCTGGAAGACGGCGGCGTGACCTTCAAGCTGAATTGTGAAGTAGGCAAGGACATCTCTTTTGCCGACATTCGCGCTGCGCATGACGCGGTTATCATCGCGACCGGCGTCTACAAATCCCGTGATTTGCAGGGGCCAGGTGCCGGCGCTGAAGGCATCGTAAAGGCGATTGACTATCTCACAGCTTCCAACCGACAGGACTTTGGCGACAGCGTACCGGAAATCGACAGCGGTGAACTGAATGCAGAAGGCAAAAAGGTTGTTGTCATTGGCGGTGGTGACACCGCAATGGACTGTGTGCGCACGGCCATCCGCCAAGGCGCCGAGAGCGTAAAATGTCTTTATCGTCGTGACCGGGCAAACATGCCGGGCTCGCAACGTGAGACACAGAACGCTGAGGAAGAAGGTGTGGAGTTTGTCTGGCTGAGCGCGCCAAAAGGGTTCACCGGTGGCGACAAAGTCGAAGGCGTGATGGTGCAGAAAATGCGTCTGGGCCAACCAGATGCGTCCGGTCGTCAGAGCCCTGAAGTGATCGACGGTGCGGACTATGTCGAGGACGCCGATCTGGTGATCAAAGCGCTGGGCTTTGAACCGGAAGACTTGCCGACACTTTGGGAGCAGCCAGAGTTGGCGGTAACCCGCTGGGGTACCGTGAAAGCACAATTCACCACGGGTGAGACCGACCTTGAAGGCGTCTATGCCGTGGGTGACATCGTGCGTGGAGCGAGCCTTGTTGTCTGGGCGATCAAGGACGGCCGCGATTGTGCGGATGCGATCCTAGAGAAGCTTGGTGCGGCAACGGCTGTGGCGGCTGAATAAGGCGGGCTGCATCACGTCGGCAAGACGTCGGTATTTTGTCGGTATTCTTTACCGCTCAAAATCCCCGATAGGTCAGTCAGC
The DNA here is from genome assembly GCF_004346865.1 of Shimia isoporae. Lineage (NCBI taxonomy): Bacteria > Pseudomonadati > Pseudomonadota > Alphaproteobacteria > Rhodobacterales > Roseobacteraceae > Shimia > Shimia isoporae. Next base: position 590,967 of record NZ_SMGR01000002.1, on the reverse strand, counting down.
GTGACGTTCCCACAGGAGGATCAAGTCTGTGAAAGACACTACGGCACACATTCAACGAGAACGCGTCTTGCTTAAGTCGGGTGACGTTGAAGTTCGTCTGTACCCGGGAACAGGTCCGGATACTGTGGTGTCGTTCTTTGCGCAAAACCCAAAAAGTGACGCAGCACTGCCAAATCGGGAGTCATTCGTTAACGCCGCTTCGAACAACGGCACGCGGTCGGTGATCACAATCCTAGACCTCCAATGGACTTGGTTGAGCGCACAGGGCGTCCGGGCGTCTATAGTCGAAGCGATAGAGGAGGCATTCGAAGATTTGCCTCGGGGGCTATGGGTCGGAGTCGGTAATTCATCTGGCGCCAGTATTCTCTTGAGTATGTGTGGCGATCTGAAGCTGGATGCCGCTTTTGCCATTGCGCCCCAAATCGATCTTGGACCGGTATTTGAAGCGTTCGATCCACGTCAAAGTGACTGGCGCGGCTGGTTGCCCGAGAATGCTGATGTACCTAACCCACTGGAGGCATTTTCGACGGACACTCAGTTGGTAATTCTGCACGGGCTCCGCGGACCTGACAGCGCGCATGCTGCACTGTGTCCGCAAACCGAGCGGTGCGCACATTTCCTGTTTCCGGATTTGGAGCACAATCTGGCCAGTCGGATGCAGCCTCGTGGGTTAAAGCAGCGCATTCTGAACCGTCTGTTTGAGAATGACATGGGGGCTGTGCATCGAATTATTGTTGCCAGCGGCGCAATTCGTCGCGGTGAAACCGTCTTCATGCCGCCCGAAAATGGTTGGCAAGAGCGCCAAAAATTCCTCGAGCGAACCGCGCCAGAAAACGAAGGCCACACGGTGGAGACGGTATGAGAGAGGAACTGGATATGAAGTGGATAGCGACAGCGTTCGTTTTGATGGCAACTTCGGTTGTTGCCGAGACAGTTCCTGTACCAGAAGGGTGTGAAGCCTATGCCACGGTACACAAAGACAGTTGTGTCGTGACCAGCTATCTGAAGTGTGGTGAACAGGTTGATGCGGTTTCTTATGCGCGTGGCGAGTTGGAAGACACGCACAGTTTTGGCCCGACGTGGGACATGATTGCCTATTTCGCCGATGAAGGTCGGATGCATGTCCAAGCACAAGAAGGCACCATGCCGGAAGCCTCGTTGAGTGATGCATTTGAGACCGGTGTCAGCACCGGCGAACGTGCGATGGTCATGGCGGGCAGCATGCTGGCGGGCGAAGAGCTCGATCTGCAAAGCAAGATGTCTTTTGGTGATGAAACAGTCGAGATCAGCGGCACCACCCTGCGCAAAGGCACGCTGACCCGGACGATGACGATCCGCAAGAATGGCGTGACCGCGCAATATGACTTCGAGATTTTCGCTAGCGAGGACCAATCCCTGTTTATCGAGGGTGCGGCAAACGTGGACCAGTTTGGTCGCAAGAGCCGTCTGGAGTGGACACCCCGCAAGATATCTTACCCCGGTGAGGCAGGTTTCCTGGCCACCACCAGCGACATTGCCTGCGAGTGAGCAGGCCCCGAAATGAGACAAATCCCAACGGCAGCGGTGGCTGAGAACGCCGCCCACCAAAGGAACGAAGGAGAGCCCCAATGACCAAGTATGACGACAACTGGGTGCGTGCAGAAGAAGCTAAACGCAAGTGGATGGCGGAGAACGGTCTCTATGAAGAGAGCGAAGAGCACTCGTCTTGTGGTGTAGGTCTTGTTGTATCCATCGATGGCAAGCCAAGCCGAAAGGTGGTTGAGGCGGGCATCACTGCGCTGAAGGCGATTTGGCACCGCGGAGCCGTGGACGCTGATGGTAAGACCGGCGATGGCGCGGGTATTCACGTGCAGATTCCAGTGAGCTTCTTCTATGACCAGATCAAGCGCACAGGTCACGAGCCAAACAAGGACCAGCTGATCGCGGTGGGTCAGGTGTTCCTGCCACGCACAGATCATGGCGCGCAGGAAAGCTGCCGGACCATCGTGGAAACCGAAGTCCTGAAGATGGGCTACCGTATCTATGGCTGGCGTCACGTGCCGGTCGATGTGACCTGCCTTGGCGAGAAGGCCAATGCGACCCGTCCGGAAATCGAACAGATCCTGATTTCGAACTCTAAGGGAGTCGACGAGGAGACATTTGAGCGTGAGCTATATGTGATCCGTCGCCGGATCGAGAAAGCCGCGCTGGCGGCAAATATCACCGAGCTTTATATCGCGTCGCTGTCCTGCCGTTCGATCATCTACAAAGGCATGATGCTCGCAGAGCAGGTGGCGGTGTTCTATCCGGACCTGATGGACGAACGGTTTGAGTCCGCGTTTGCCCTGTACCACCAGCGGTATTCGACAAATACCTTCCCGCAGTGGTGGCTTGCACAGCCATTCCGCATGCTGGCGCACAACGGCGAGATCAACACGCTGAAGGGCAACCTGAATTGGATGAAGAGCCACGAAATCCGCATGGCGTCGGCCTCGTTTGGCGACTTTGCCGAGGACATTAAGCCGATTGTACCGGGTGGCGCGTCTGACTCTGCTGCGCTTGACGGTGTGTTCGAAGTGCTGGTGCGCGCGGGCCGCTCTGCGCCAATGGCGAAAACCATGCTGGTGCCTGAGTCGTGGTCCAAGCAGGCGGTGGAGCTGCCGCAGGCGTGGCGGGACATGTATTCCTACTGCAATTCCGTGATGGAGCCTTGGGACGGACCAGCCGCACTTGCAATGACCGATGGTCGCTGGGTTTGTGCGGGCCTTGATCGCAACGGACTGCGCCCGATGCGCTATGTGGTGACTGGCGACGGGTTGCTGATTTCCGGATCCGAGGCGGGCATGGTGCCGATTGACGAAGCCACGGTGGTGGAAAAGGGCGCTCTTGGTCCGGGTCAGTTGCTGGCCGTGGACATGAAAGAAGGCAAGCTTTATCACGACACCGAGATCAAGGACAAACTGGCGGGCTCGCGTCCGTTTGGCGAGTGGGTTGGCAAGATCCGCGACCTTGCCGGTGAACTTGAGAGCGTTGAGGAAACGGCCACCTATCAGGGTGATGAATTGCGAGCGCGTCAGATCGCGGCGGGCTTCAGCATGGAAGAGGTCGAGCAAATTCTCGCGCCGATGGCGGAAGACGGGAAAGAGGCGCTGGCCTCGATGGGAGACGACACACCGAGTGCGGTTCTGTCGAAGATGTACCGTCCGCTGAGCCATTTCTTCCGTCAGAACTTCTCGCAGGTGACAAACCCGCCGATCGACAGCCTTCGCGAATACCGTGTGATGTCGCTGAAGACGCGGTTCGGCAACCTGAAGAATGTGCTTGGCGAAGATGGCAGCCAGACCGAAATCGTGATGCTGGAGAGCCCGTTTGTGGCCAACAAGCAGTTCGAAAAGCTGCTGGAAGCGTTTGACGATGCCGTGGTGCGGATTGACTGTACATTTGATGCGGGTTCCAGCGAAGGCGCATTGCAGGCTGCGTTGGAACGTGTGCGCGCCGAGGCCGAAGACGCAGTACGTTCCGGTGCTGGTCACATCGTATTGAGCGACGAGGCCCAGGACGCCGACAAAGTGGCGATGCCAATGATCCTGGCAACCAGCGCGGTGCACAGCCATTTGACGCGCAAAGGCTTGCGGACGTTCTGTTCGCTGAATGTGCGGTCAGCGGAATGTATCGACCCTCATTACTTTGCCGTGCTTATCGGTGCCGGTGCGACCGTGGTGAACGCCTATCTGGCTGAAGACACGTTGGCGGATCGTATCACTCGTGGTCTTGCGGACGGTACGTTGACCGAGAACATGGCGCGTTATCGTGAGGCGATTGACCAAGGTCTTCTGAAGATCATGGCAAAGATGGGTATCTCGGTGATCTCTTCCTATCGGGGGGGTCTGAACTTCGAGGCTGTTGGATTGAGCCGCGCAATGTGTGCGGAGTACTTCCCGGGCATGACCAGCCGGATTTCCGGCATCGGTGTCTCGGGTATTCAACACAAGGTCGAGGAAGTTCATGCCAAGGGCTTCCTGTCGGGCACGGACGTGTTGCCGATCGGTGGTTTCTACAAGGCCCGCAAATCTGGCGAGACCCACGCTTGGGGCGCCCAGAACATGCACATGATGCAGGCGGCCTGTAACCGCGCGTCTTATGAGCTGTGGAAGCAGTACTCCGCGAAGATGCAGGCCAACCCGCCGATCCATTTGCGCGATCTGCTGGACATCAAGCCTCTGGGTGAAGCTATTCCAATCGAGGAAGTTGAAAGCATCACAGCCATCCGCAAGCGTTTTGTAACGCCGGGCATGTCGCTGGGCGCACTTAGCCCCGAAGCGCACAAAACGCTGAACGTGGCGATGAACCGGATTGGCGCAAAATCTGACTCCGGCGAAGGTGGCGAGGATCCGGCACACTTTGTCCCGGAGCCGAACGGCGACAACCCGTCTGCGAAGATCAAGCAGGTGGCGTCGGGTCGATTTGGGGTGACCGCCGAATACCTGAACCAGTGTGAAGAGCTCGAGATCAAGGTGGCCCAAGGTGCAAAACCCGGCGAAGGCGGCCAGCTTCCCGGCATGAAGGTTACCGACCTGATTGCGCGTTTGCGGCACTCTACCAAAGGTGTGACCCTGATTTCACCGCCGCCGCACCACGACATCTATTCAATCGAAGATCTTGCGCAGCTGATCTATGACCTCAAGCAGATCAACCCGCGCTGCAAGGTGACAGTAAAGCTGGTGGCCTCCTCCGGTGTTGGCACGATTGCGGCCGGCGTGGCGAAAGCAAAAGCGGACATCATCCTGATCTCCGGCCACAATGGCGGCACGGGCGCGAGCCCTGCAACCTCTATCAAATACGCAGGTCTGCCTTGGGAGATGGGTCTGACTGAGGCGCATCAGGTTCTGGCGATGAACAACCTGCGTGAGCGGGTGACCCTGCGGACCGATGGTGGTCTGCGTACGGGGCGTGACATCGTGATGGCCGCAATGATGGGGGCCGAGGAATACGGTATCGGTACTGCGGCGCTGATCGCGATGGGCTGTATCATGGTGCGTCAGTGCCAATCCAACACCTGTCCGGTTGGTGTTTGTACGCAGGACGAGGATCTGCGGAAGAAATACACGGGCAGCGCGGACAAGGTTGTGAACCTGATCACGTTCTATGCTCAGGAAGTGCGTGAAATTCTGGCCTCCATCGGCGCCCGCTCGCTTGATGATGTGATCGGCCGTGCTGATCTGCTGGCGCAGGTAAGTCGCGGTTCTGCACACCTTGATGATCTGGATCTGAACCCGCTTCTGATCACGGTCGATGGTGCGCAAGACATCGTCTACAACCGCGACAAGGACCGTAACTTTGTCCCTGATACGCTGGACTCTGAAATCGTGCGTGATGCGGCCCGTTTCCTTGAAGATGGCGAGAAGATGCAGCTGTCTTACGCGGTGCAGAACACGCACCGGACTGTCGGCACTCGGACCTCAAGCCATATCGTGCGCAACTTCGGTATGCGCAATGCGCTTCAGGATGATCACCTGACGGTCAAACTGACCGGTTCTGCAGGACAGTCGCTGGGAGCATTTGCCGCGCCGGGACTGAAGATCGAGGTTTCCGGTGATGCGAACGACTACGTCGGCAAAGGCCTGTCTGGTGGTACTGTCGTCGTGCGACCGCCGCAGGTCAGCCCGCTGACCGCTGCTGACAACACCATTATCGGCAACACCGTGCTTTATGGGGCGACAGACGGTTACCTGTTCGCCGCAGGCCGCGCGGGTGAACGCTTCGCTGTTCGGAACTCCGGTGCGAAAGTCGTGATCGAAGGCTGCGGTGCCTGTGGTTGTGAATACATGACCGGTGGCATTGCCGTGATCCTTGGTGACATCGGCGCAAACTTTGGCGCGGGCATGACCGGTGGTATGGCCTATCTCTATGACCCGGAAGGCAAAGCTGAGAGTGTCATGAACATGGAGACTCTGGTGACCTGTCCGGTAACCGTTCAGCACTGGGAAGACGAGCTGAAAGGTCTGATTGAACGCCACGTGGCCGAGACCGGCAGCCGGAAGGCCGCGGATATCCTGCAGCATTGGGACATGGAGAAAGGCAACTTCCTTCAGGTTTGTCCGAAGGAGATGCTGGTGCATATTCCGCACCCGCTGACCGACGAGAGTGCGGCCGTTCCGGCGGAATAACTTAGTTTAGGAAATACAGAACCCCCGCCGGCGCAAGCTGGCGGGGGTTCTTTCTGTTTTGGGCGATGTTCGCCCTACTGCGATTTTCCGGCTTTGTAGACCCAGAAACCAACAAGCGGAAACAGGATCAGTTCTGCGAGCAGGGACGGCAATACTGCCATGTTGAACAAGGTGCCAAAGTCCGGTGTTGTGAAGCGTGACAGGCCACCGATGAACACCAGTGCGCAAAGTACCATGATCGCCGTGCGCATCCGCGAAAACGCCACCGCGCCCAGCACAAACAGCAGACCGATGCCGCTGAAGACGCCACCGAGGAAGCGAACGTGGTTGTCCTGCACAGCGAAGTCAGTCGGGTTTACCACTTCTACGAAGTCAGTGGGGCCCATCCAGCCCAGAGTTCGGATTCCTCCGAAGACAACATCGAGCCCGAGGAAAGCAATGGCAAAGCCGATCAGGGCGATCAGGCCACGAAGAAGGAGTGTCGATTTCATAGGTTGTCCTGTGTGCGGTTAAATGGGTTCTGGCCAATGGTTAACGCCTGCTTTTTGCACTGTCACCCTCGGATGGATGCAGCGTTCGCCCACATTCCTCTTTGGAAAAGCCCCGAGACCTCTCATAATCAAAAGCGGGATTGGAGGATGGTTTTATGCGTTGGATCAAAGCGATGACACTGATCGGAGGCGTTCTGGCGGCGGGTGCATCTGCCGCAGGCGAGTGTGGATTGGACTATTGTTGGGGCGCGGTCGGGATCGGACCGAACGGAGCCTGGGGATATTCTCACAGCCAGTATTCAGAGCGGGAAGCCAGAAACGTGGTGCAATCCGAGTGCGGCGGGAATTGCGATGTCGTCCAGACGTTTTACAACACCTGCGGTGCGTTGTCGGAAGGCAGCGAGGGCAACTGGGGGTTTGGCTGGGCCAACACGCGTGACGCTGCCGAGGAAACGTCAATCGGCTATTGCGAAGATCACGGTGGCGGATGTCGGGTGCGTGTCTGGGCCTGCTCGCGATAAGCGCGAGACTTGCGAGGAGGGGTGCGAAGCTTTACTCCGTTTGGGGAGAGTGAGCGCGGGCGCCAATGGCAAAGAAAAAGAAGAAGAAACAGGAGCCGGGCTGGCTGCGCAAACGTTGGCTCAAGGTCCGGTACTGGGTGCGACGGGTGGCGATCTGGACTGTATCGTTTGTGCTGTTTGCTGTTGTTTTCTTCGCCGTGGTCAATCCGCCGATGACATGGACGATGTTCGAGGAAAAGCGCCGACTCGGGAAAATAGATCATCAGTGGATGCCGATTGAGCAAATTGCACCCGTGATGGCGCGGTCGGTTGTGGCGGCGGAAGATGCGAATTTCTGTCTGCACTGGGGTTTCGACGTTGCAGCGATCCGCGAGGCAATCGAAGAGGGTGGTGCACGAGGCGCATCGACCCTGACCCAACAAACGGTGAAGAACGTCTATCTGTGGCAAGGGCGGAGTTATATACGCAAGGCCATTGAGGCCTTGCTCACACCCTTGGTGGAGATTGCCTGGTCCAAGCGGCGCATTCTCGAGGTCTATCTCAACGTGGCCGAGTTTGACGAAGGCGTCTTTGGTATTGAGGCCGCGGCGCGGCACTACTTCGGCGTTGGTCCGGAAGATTTAACTGCTGTGCAGGCGGCGCGCCTTGCGGCTGTGCTGCCAAATCCCAAGGCCCGCTCGGCCAGCCAGCCGACCGCGAGGTTGCGGCGGCGGTCCGCAGCGATCATGGATGGTGCTGAAACCATACGCGGAGAGCCGCGCGATGCTTGTTTTGCGGATTGAAAACCCCGTAAGGTCGGGGCATTGAAGGCAAAACACCCAAATCAAGTGAAGTTGCGATGAATCGACTGTTCCATGTACCGTTGTCCCCATTCTGCCGAAAAGTGCGTCTTTGCATGGCGGAGAAACGGTTGGAGGTGGAGTTGGTCGAGGAGCGGTATTGGGAGCAGGATCCCGATTTTTTACGCCGCAATCCTGCTGCCAAAGTGCCGATCCTGAAAATGGACGGCAAGATGATGGCAGATAGCAACGCCATTTGTGAATATCTGGACGAGAAGTACCCCGAACCTGCGCTTATGCCACGGGACGCGGATGGCCGATACGAAGTACGACGGTTGGTGGCGTGGTTTGATGACAAGTTCCATCACGAAGTGACGTCCAAGCTTTTGTATGAGCGGGTCAACAAGAAGCTGATGGGCACCGGATATCCCGACAGTACAAATGTTAAGGCAGGGGCCAAGGCGATCAAATACCACCTTGATTATATGGCGTGGCTTCTGGACCACCGGCGTTGGTTGGGTGGCGATGTCATGACTATGGCTGATTTCGCCGCCGCTGCTCATCTGTCGGCGCTGGACTACATTTCCGACGTGGACTGGAACCGGTCAGAAGTGGTCAAAGACTGGTATGCGACGATCAAATCGCGGCCCGCCTTCCGCGCCATTCTGGCGGATCAGGTGCCGGGATTCCCGCCGCCCGCGCATTATGCAGACCTGGACTTTTGATCGCGTGACAAGCGTGAGGGTGTCGTCGTGACAGACGACCTCAAGACACGTCTTGTGGCCGAGGCGAAGGCCATCGGATTTGACATGGCCCGGATCTGCAGGCCGGATGCGGTGCCTCAGGTCGCTGCCGGACTGGCTGGCTTTCTGGACAAGGATTATCACGGCACTATGGGATGGCTGGCGGAACGTACCCACTGGCGTTCCGATCCTGCTGTTCTTTGGCCCGAAGCGCGGTCCGTAATCGTGTTGGGCGAAAGTTATACGCCGGAACATGATCCGCTGGCTGTGCACCGGAAGCCAGACCGGGGAGCGATTTCCGTATATGCGCAAAACAAGGACTATCACGACACAGTCAAGAAGCGGCTAAAGCGATTGGCGCGTTGGCTGATTGCCCAGACCGGGGACGACACTCAAGTGAAGGTCTTTGTTGATACCGCACCGGTGCCTGAAAAGCCCTTGGGGCAGGCAGCAGGCCTCGGATGGCAAGGCAAACACACCAATCTCGTAAGCCGTGATCTTGGGTCGTGGTTTTTCATTGGATCCGTGTTCACAACGGTGGAATTAGAGACTGATCCGGCCGAAATCGATCATTGCGGTTCTTGTCGGGCTTGTCTGGATGCCTGTCCAACAAATGCATTTCCAGCCCCTCATCAGATCGACGCGCGTCGCTGTATTTCTTATCTCACAATAGAACATCACGGTCCGGTGGAAGAAGACCTGCGCAAATTGATGGGCAACAGAATCTATGGTTGTGATGACTGTCTTGGAGTGTGTCCCTGGAACAAGTTTGCGCAAGAGGCGCGCGAGGTTAAGTACCATGCGCGTGACGAGTTGAAAGCGCCGCGTTTGGCCGAACTCGCAACTCTAGATGATGCCGGATTTCGCCTTCATTTCTCCGGCTCGCCGATCAAACGCATCGGACGGAACCGGTTTGTTCGAAATGTGCTGTATGCGATCGGAAACTCAGGTGATCAGGCCTTGTTAGAGACTGCTTTGGCGCTTTGTGATGATCCAGACGACGTTGTTCGGGACGCGGCGCAGTGGGCGGTTTCGCGCCTCGAAGACGTCGCAAACGGGCTGGCATAGAGATTTTTGCAGCGCTATCCGGATTTAGGCGAATAGGAAGGGTTGAGGCGACATGAGCCTGTCTTTGGGCGTTGATACTGGCGGAACGTATACAGACGCGGTGCTGATCCGGGATGAGGAGGACGTGATTGCCAGCGCAAAGGCGCTGACGACGCGCCACGATCTGGCCGAGGGCATAGGCGCGGCAGTGTCCGCGGTTTTGACGCAGGCTGATGTTGATCCCGCCGAGGTCACGCTTGCGTCCTTGTCCACGACGCTGGCGACAAACGCGCTTGTAGAGGGGCAGGGCGAGCGGGTTGGATTGATCCTGATCGGATTCCGTGAGGCAGACCTTGAAAAGCACGGCTTGGCCGAAGCACTCGCGGGCGATCCGGTGGTGGTGCTTGAAGGAGGCCATGATCATGCGGGCGGTGAGAAGGCCCCGCTGGATGAGGTCCGTTTGAGCGACTGGTTGGCAGACCATGGAGCCGAAGTGAGCGGCTTTGCAGTGGCAGCGCAGTTTGCGACGCGCAATCCGGCGCATGAACAACGGGCGACGGCTTTGGTGACCGAACTTACAGGACGTCCGGTGAGTGCCTCACATCATTTGTCGGCGAAACTGAACGGGCCAAAGCGGGCGCTGACTGCTGTGCTCAATGCGCGTTTGATCGGGATGATCGACCGGCTGATATCACGGGCGGAAACGCGCCTCGGAGAGTTGGGCGTGACCGCACCTCTTATGGTGGTGCGCGGCGACGGGGCTTTGATTTCAGCGCAGTTTGCGCGGGAGCGTCCGATCGAAACCATTCTGAGTGGACCTGCGGCGTCGATTGTCGGTGCGCGGTGGCTGACAAAGGCGGATGATGCGCTTGTCAGCGACATCGGTGGCACCACAACCGATGTCGCAGTTTTGCGCAGCGGGCGTCCGGCAATTGATCCGGATGGCGCGCAGGTCGGGCCGTTTCGCACGATGGTCGAAGCCGTTGCAATGAGAACTTTTGGCCTTGGCGGGGACAGCGAGGTGCATTTCGTCGCCGAGGGGTTGCAGGGTGGCGTGACACTCGGACCCAAACGCCTGGTGCCCGTGTCGCTGGTGGCGCTTGACGATCCCGAAGGGGTTCACGCGGCTCTGGATGCGCAGCTTTTGCGAGCAGTCCCCGGAGAACATGACGGTCGTTTTGTGCGTTTGGTGCAAGGCGCTGCGCCTGTCGGTCTGTCGGATCGCGAAACCGGTGTTTTCCAGCGTATCGAGGGTGTGATGCCGCTCGGTGATGTGTTGCGCAGCCGGATCGAAATCAAGGCTTTGCGCCGGCTGGTGGAACGCGGGCTTGTGCAGGTTTCCGGCGTGACTCCCTCAGATGCGTCGCATGTCTTGGACCGCGTTTCGGTTTGGGATCGGGGAGCCGCCGAAAAGGCGTTGCGCTTGTTTGGGCGTCGCCGGACCGGAGCCGGTGTAATGCTTGCGACAGAGGCGGCTGGTCTGGCGCAAATGATCATTGATCAGCTTACGCATCAGACCGGTTTGGCTTTGTTAGAGACTGCTTTTGCAGAAGAAGACATGGGTTTTGACCTACCGCCAGATCAGCTCGCGCGGCACATTCTGATGTTACGGGGACTAAATGGAGGGCATCGCGGATTGATCCGGCTTGAGACCGGGCTTGCCAGCGCGGTCATCGGGCTTGGGGCATCAGCCGCGAGTTACTATCCGGCCGTGGCTGAGCGCATGGGATGCGTGATGAAATTGCCCGAGCACGGCGGTGTGGCGAACGCGATTGGAGCAGTTGTCGGGCGAGTGACAATCCGGCGATCAGGGACCGTGACCTCCCCCAGCGAGGGGAAGTTTCGCGTGCACCTTGATGATGGTCCGGAAGACTTTCTTGACGAAAAACAGGCTCTAATAAGGCTGGAAACGCACCTGGAGGCAGTCGCGAGAGTTGATGCCGAAGCTGCTGGAGCGCAGGGTATTCGTGTGCGCACAGAAAGGGACATAAAACGCGCCAAGGCTGAAGCGCGCGAAGTTTTCATTGAAGCAACGATTACGGTTGAAGCTTCGGGACGTCCGCGCGTCGCGGAGGGCTAGACGAGATCGCCTGCGTCCAGTTGTTTCAGAAAGCGGGCTGAATCGATGCGAACAGCGTCAAGTTTTTCGTCGGACATGCGGGCAAGGTTTCGGTAGGGCATCCCGAGGCGGGGATTTTTTCCGAGGTTTGATTGGTGCTGGTCGAGAAAGTTCCAATAGAGGTAGTTGAAAGGGCAGGCCTCCGGACCGTTTTTGACCGACACCTTGTAACGGCAGCCAGAGCAGTAGTTGGACATGCGATTGATATAGGCTCCGCTGGCGGCATAGGGCTTTGACGCCAGAACACCGCCATCGGCAAAAAGGATCATGCCGGTGACGTTTGGCAATTCGACCCATTCGAAAGCATCGGCATAGACGATGAGGAACCATTCGTTGACCTCGTCCGGAGACAGACCCGCGAGAAGGGCGAAGTTTCCGATGACCATCAGGCGCTGGATGTGGTGCGCATAGGCCCATTCGATGGTCTGGCCAAAGCTCTGGGACAGGCAGTTCATCTGTGTTTGTCCGGTCCAGAACATCGGTGGCAGCGCACGTGTGGCACCGAGGGCGTTGTCATTGGCGTAGTCGGGCATTCGGAACCAATAGAGGCCACGTACAAACTCCCGCCATCCCAGAATCTGGCGGATGAAGCCTTCGACCGCGTTCAATGGGGCTTCGTTGTCAGAATATGCGCGTTCTGCTGCGCGGATGCACTCCAGAGGAGTGAGCAGGCCGATGTTGAGGTAGAAACTGATGTGACTGTGAAACATCCACGGATCATCGGCGATCATGGCATCCTGATAAGTGCCGAAGTGCGGAAGGCGAAGGGTGATGAAATGATCCAAAACAGCAAGTGCATCGGTGCGGGTGGTGGCGAAATGAAAAGGCAGAAGGTCACCGAAATGATCCGGGAAGCTGGACTCGACAAGTTCCAGAACATCGCGGGTCAGCGCGTCGGGCGCTGTTTCAAATGGTGCGGGGATAAGTAAGCCACTCTTGGGCGGTTTTCTGTTTTCGGCGTCGAAGTTCCACTGTCCGCCGACGGGGTCGTTGCCTTCCATGAGAATGCCGAGCTTGCGGCGCATTTCGCGGTAAAAAAACTCCATTCGGAGTTGTTTGCGCCCATTGGCCCAAGTGGCAAATTCCTGAGGTGTGGCCAGGAAGCGGTCGTCGGAAAGAATGCGAACGGGGATACCAAGCGTGTCTTGCCAATTGTGCATCTCGGCAAGCAAGCGAAATTCGGCGGCTTCGGTAACTGTCACCGTCTTTGTGTCCGGAGTGATCATTCGCCGAAGTTCGGACAGCAGGCTGCCGGCGTTCTCGGGGTCGTCATATCGGGTGTAGCGCACAGTGAAGCCGCGCGCGCGCAACTCCTCTGCGAAATGACGCATCGCGGAAAAGATCAGCGCGATCTTTTTCTTGTGATGCTTCACGTATGTTGCCTCGGTCCGGACTTCAGCCATGAGAATGATGTCGGACGCCGGAACTGCGTCGCGCAGGCTGGATAAGCTGTGGGTGAGTTGGTCGCCGAGGATCAGGCGTATGTGGCTGTTCATGCAGGGTTTACGGAGCCCGCTGGCGAGCGGATTATCCGTTATCCGAGCTCAAGAAAAGCCAGCGCCGACCCAACGGGACCGGCGCTTTTGAGTTTCGGTCCCAATTCAGGCCGTTACATCGCGTTTGGGCAAAACCCAGTCGGGGCGTGCAAAGTGGCACGTGTAGCCGTTGGGGTTCTTTTCAAGATAGTCCTGATGGAAGTCTTCTGCTTCCCAGAAATCACCAACCGGTTCCACTTCTGTCACAACTTTACCCGGCCAAAGGCCGGATGCATCTACGTCTGCAATCGTGTCGATTGCGCAAGCTTTCTGGGCCTCATCCACGTAGTAGATTGCGGAACGGTAGGACATACCAAGATCATTGCCCTGACGGTTCGGCGTTGTCGGATCATGGATCTGGAAGAAAAACTCCAGCAGTTTGCGATAGGTTATGCGAGAAGGATCAAAGGTGATTTCGATACCCTCGGCATGGGTGCCATGGTTCTTGTAAGTCGCATCCGGGACATCCCCGCCCGTATAGCCGACACGTGTTGAGATGACCCCGTCCATTTTGCGGATCAAATCCTGCATACCCCAAAAACATCCGCCTGCGAGTACTGCGCGTTCGCTCATTGGTCGATATCCTCTACTTGATCGAGATAGGCACCATAGCCCTCGGCCTCCATATCGGCGCGGTGCACGAACCGCAATGAGGCGGAGTTGATGCAGTAACGCAATCCGCCGCGGTCCTGCGGACCGTCGGGAAATACGTGACCGAGATGGCTGTCGCCATGTTTGGAGCGTACTTCCGTGCGGATCATGCCGTGGGTGCTGTCGTGATGCTCGGTGACGTGGGCGGTTTCGATCGGTTTCGTGAAACTCGGCCAACCGCAGCCTGATTCATATTTGTCCGAGCTTGCAAAGAGCGGCTCGCCGGAAACGACGTCAACGTAGATACCCGGTTCCTTGTTGTAGAGCAGGCGTCCAGAGCCAGGACGCTCGGTTCCGCTCTCTTGTGTGACCCAGAACTGTTCGTCGGTCAGAGTGGCGACCACATCAGGGTCTTTGAAGTATTTGGTCATGCGCGTCTCCTTTCAGGCACCAAGTGCCTTCCCGTCTTGGGATATGGGACCTGAGCCCCTTTTGAAAAGAGTTATCGCGGGACGGTCAAGCCATAGTGATCGCTTCGGACGGCGCGTTGCGGACCTTGAGCGAAGCAGGTTCAAAGCGGCCATCATCGCGCGAAGGGCTTACACCAAAGACGGCGCGGTAGGCTTTGGAAAAATGCGTTTGGCTGTTGAAACCGCAGGCGAAGCAGATTTCGGAGAGCTTCATATCGGTCTGGAACATCAAGTCGCGGGCTTTGCGAAGGCGCAGGCCGGTGTAGTGGGTTTTGGGTGTGGTGCCGAGATGTTTCCGGAACAGCCGTTCAAGCTGGCGGGAGCTCAGACCAACGGCGGTGGCAACTTCTGTCGGGGTGAGAGGCGCTTCGATATTGGCATTCATGATTTCGACTGCATCGGAGAGCTTGGAGCTGCGTTTCCCTGCGCGGAGTTGTAGCGACAGGCGCTGGTTGTGATGCGGGCTGCGGGGGGCGGAATAGACCATTTTCTCGGCCACGTGGTTGGCCAGGTCACGCCCGTGGTCGCGTTCTATCAGATAGAGCATCAGGTCCATCGACGCTGCTCCACCAGCGCAGGTGAAGTGTTGTCCGTCGATGGCAAAGACCCGATCCAACAGATCGATACCCGGAAAGACTTCGGCCATGGCATTGTGAAAATCCCAATGTACCGTCGCTTGTTTGCCCTTCAGAAGACCGGCCAAGGCGAGCGTGTAGGTGGCGCTGGCAACGGAGCCAACACGCACGCCGCGGCGTGCCTCGCGGCGTATCCAGTTCAAGGCCTGCGGCGTTGTGTGGGTCGCTATGTTGTCGCCGCCGCAGACGATCAGTGTGTCTTGCCGGTCGAGCTCCTCAAGGCCGCCGTCAACCATTTGCCCGAGTCCGTTGCTTGCTTTGACAGGTTCACCATCACACGACAGGACGCGCCATTCGAAGTGTTTGCGGTCGCCAAAACCGTTGGCCATACGCAGCGCTTCGAGCGCACATGAAAAGCTGATCTGAGAAAATTCTCCGAGCAGAAGGAACA
Source organism: Shimia isoporae (assembly GCF_004346865.1). Taxonomy (NCBI): domain Bacteria; kingdom Pseudomonadati; phylum Pseudomonadota; class Alphaproteobacteria; order Rhodobacterales; family Roseobacteraceae; genus Shimia; species Shimia isoporae. The sequence continues at coordinate 575,499 of NZ_SMGR01000002.1, read as the reverse complement.
CGAAGCGGCGTGGTCTGTCCTTGCCGACGGGTGTGGCCTTGCTGCGAGACATGTCGAGGGCTTGGGTCATGACGCGGGTCCCATGAAGCACGATGAGAGATCCAGCGTAGCGGGGCAGTGCAAGGATTTGATCCTGCAAAAAACCAATGTGTTGCATAGGCTGTGCCTATGGATACATATTGGATATCAATCCGAGGCGCCTCGTCGCACCTCGGACAGGTCCAAAGGCCTTCAGGCCACAGATGCAGACAGCGCCGTGTCCATCAGAGCCTTGATTTGCTCCTTCGATGTTCCTGCAACGATTCGACCGAGTTCCTCATCACCTTTCAGAACCACAAGCGTCGAGCGGCGTGGGATTTTCAGTTCACGGGCCAGTTCGGATTGGCCGTACTGATCGTAGTCCACGTGAATGAATTTGACCTTTGCGTCGTATTCGGGGTTGGACTGCAATAAGGCGTTGATGGCCCGGTCTTGGGCGGCGCAGGTGCTGCACCATTCAGTGCCGAATACCAGAAACACGGTGTCGCCGGCGGCGAGATGTTTCTTGACCAGACCCGGGGTGTAATTGGTGGTGGCCTGTGCGAACGCGGGCAAGGTCAGCGCAGCGACGGCGGTGGCAAAAAAGGTACGGCGATCCATGTGAAGCTCCTGTTGGCTCAGAGGGAGACGGAAAGATCGATCAGCCAGTCAGGCAGGATGCTGACAAGCCAGTATTCGATCGCGTGGTGGACGTTGAAAAACAGGGCGAGGCCTGTGGCGAGGAAAACCGCACCCATGACGGGGCGGGATTTGGCTGCAATGTGGCGCATCATAGCCTGACGGCTTTGCAGGGCGGAGCGCGCACCATAGCCGAGGCCGAGGATCAGCGTGGAGACGCCAAGCGCGAAGAAAACCATGATGAGAGAGGCTTTGCCGAGGCTTTCACCTTGGCTGGCCAGAGAAATCGCGCCACCCAGAGTTGGGCCGATGCAGGGCGACCAAACTGCGCCGAGCAGAAGGCCACCCAGAAACTGACCTTGAAGCGTCGAACGGTCCACAGCGTCGAGCGTACCGTCCGCTCTGGCGGCGACACCTGCTGTAGCGGTCGAGAAGGCAACGGAAAACTGGGGGACCAGAAGGATCGCTCCGAACGCCATCATCAACACTGCGCCCCCTTTGGCCAACGTTTCCGGCGTGAGGCCGATGGCGTGGCCAAACACGGTTACGGCCATGCCGAGCACAACAAAGCTGAGGCTCATGCCAAGGGCGAGTGCGGCTGGTCCGTGCCGGCTGGCGTTGAGTGCGGTGGCGAGAACGATCGGCAGGACCGGAACAACGCAGGGGTTGATCAGGGTCAGTAGACCGGCGCCGTATGCAAAGACAAATTCCATGTGTTGGTTGTGCCAACACATTCGGCTTTTGTCATGTCAAACACCGCTGACGCGGCTTCACTTGGACGTGTGCGATTGTTTCGAAAGCTGCACCGCGAGGATACCTGCGGCAATTATTGCGACACCAATTATATCAGTCATTGCAAGGCGTTCTCCAAGGATTGCTGCGGCGATCGCAACCCCGAAGAACGGGTTTAGGAAGTGGAACGTGGCCGCTTTGACGGCGCCAATTCGGGCCACGAGTGCAAACCAGATCCATGTGGCAAACAGGCCGGGGGCAAATATTGTGTAGGTCAGCGCTGTGAGCATTTTCGGGGTCCAGTTGAACTCCCAGGTCTCGAAAACCAGTGAGGCGAAGAAGAGCACTATTGCGCCGACAAACATCTGAAGACCGACAATCATCATGACGTTTCCGCCGGACGAAGCGTTGCGCACCGTCAGGGTCGCAATGGCCAGCGCGAGTGCGCCGATGACGCAAAGCAACACGCCGAACATGTCCACCCCCTGATCCATTCGGCCGCCCATAATGAGGATCACGCCGGCAAAGCCGACGATCAATCCGATGGCCGCCAGAGCGGTGAGTTTTTCTCCCATGGCGGCCCAGCCAAGAAAGGCGACGATCAGCGGCATGGTGGATGCGATGATAGAGGCGAGAGAGGCCTCAACTGTGGTCATGGCGGTGAAGTTCAGACCCAGATACAGGGCGTTCTGGCACAAGCCAAAAATCAGTGTCGCGCGCCATTGGGCTGGTGTCAGGTGCCACGACTGGCCTAGTGCGCGGGCGATGGCGACACCGATCATTCCCGCAATAGCGAAGCGGATCGACGAAATGGCGAGCGGCGGTGCGTCAGCGACGATGATGCGGGCAGAAGTGAAGGCCGAAGACCAAATGAAGGCAAAGAGCAGCCCCATGCCGATTGCGCGTAAATCCATTTTCCCAGCCCCGGCGATGGTCCCATTCGGAGCGATCTAAGCGGATCGCGGGGGCGGTGACAACCGGTCTCGGGTAAAGTATTGAGATGACGCGGTTTTGCGTGTCGGCAACCCGTCGGTATTGCGTCGGTGTCAATCCGTGCGGGCTGTGTTTATCCTTGGGTGCGACGCAGTAATGAGCGCAGGCCTCTTCTTTGGGTTTTGGGGGCATCTTTTTCCCGAAGTGGGAAAAAGGCGTCTACGACGATATAGGCGATCAGGACAAAGATCAGCGCATTGCCGATCTGAACGAGACGGTCGATCATTTTTACGTCGGCGTCATCTCCGAACGGGGCGATGGATCCGCCAAAGAGGATAACGGTCGTTGTCAGGGCCGAGCCAGCCATAGAGGCGTCTGCCCTGTCGGACACCAGCCAACCCGCCAGTAGGAAGGCGGCTGTGCCGAATGCGAACATGGCCACGATCAGCATCGGCGCAATTACAGTGATTTCGTAACAGGCAATCGCCGCCAACCCGCCAAAGAAGTTGGCCTTTAGCATGGTCTTGGCAACGGTTGGACCTGCGGCCGTGGCCGCGGCGAGCTGTTGGGACAGAATTGCGACAAAGAGCAGAGTCACGAGAGCCGCGGAGCCGATCAGATAGAAATAGATCGCGAACGGAATGGTTACGAGGGACATGCGCAGAACGAGGCGGTTCGGATCAAGTTCCGGTCCATCGGGTTTCTTGGCCGCGGCAATGCCTGCTGCTGTGGGTGGGTAGACGTAGAACATAAAGACGGTCCACAACCACGCGAGAAAAAGATTGAGTGGCAACCAGATCACAAGGACCAGAGCCAGTTCCTGAGAAGTCATAACCAGAGTTGGCAGCATCAATGCGGCCATTAGCGCCAGAACGACGGACAGTACGCCTGCCCCTGTCGTTGACCAGTAGAAACAGGTGGCAACGGCGAGTGCCAGCGCCAGAAGGAACGCCACCGGATAAGGTGAAAGCGCGGAGGAGATCAGCCAGCTTGCCGCGAGAAAGACGACCGCCTGTTGAAAGAGTGTCCGGATTGCCACGCCTGGCATGGGGCCCGGGGCCTGAAGGAACAGCACCACAAAAACGGTGCAGATTGTGGACAATGGCCAGCCGATCAGAATCGCCAATGCAAAGTGCACCGCGACCCCGACGGCCAGCCTTATGCCACGATTGTTCGGCTCAGTAGGCATAGGAGAACCACGAGACGATCTTGATGTAGATGCGTCCTACGGTGTTAAGAAAGAAGTTTTCTCCTGTGTAGACGATCACGTCGGCCTGCCCGTTCATGTTGAAGCGGATTTCGTCGTTTTCGTCGCCCTTGGTGAATTCCGGTATGATGATGCGCAGCGCAAACCTTTGGGGGTCGCGTAGCCAGCCGGAAACGCGCGGGATCGCGGTCGGTTCACCGGGTTTGGTGGATGTGCCGTCCGAGCTTGCCGGGCTCAGGCTGGCGACTTCGCCTTTCCAGATGCGGCCGGGATGCATGTCCAGAACGATGTCCACCGGATCGCCGATCTTGATGTTCCCGAGATTGTTCTCGGTCATATAGGCTTCGATCCAGATGTTCGTGCTGTCGACAAAAGTCATCAGGCTTTGGCCGGAGCGGGCATAGTTGCCCTCCGCAATGTCCAGATCAGAGAGGACGCCACGCGCGGGCGCTTCCAGTTCTGTCCAGCTGAGCTTGAGTTCGGCGTCCGCCAGTTTTGCCAATGCTGCCTGGATGCGAGGGTTGTCCTGACCGGTACTGCCAAGGGCCTGCTTTTCGCTTTCCAGATTAGCCTGCGCCTGTTCCAGTTCCGCTTCTGCATCGGCGAGGCGCCGGCGCGACTCATCGGCATTGGCGATCGCGATCAGGCCTTTCTTTTCAAGATCAAAGACACGGGCCGACTGCAACCGTTCCGTTTCCAGATCGGTTTCCGCGCGGGTCACGCGCGCCTGAGCGCTGCTAACGTCTGCGGAATCAGCGCCGACGTCCTGTGTGGCGCGTTCAAGATCGGCTTCTGCGCTGCGTTTCTGGATTTCGAACTGGCGGGAGTCGATGCGGGCGATGACATCCCCCGCTTCGACGATTTCGCCATTTCCGGCGTTGATTTCCACAACCGTGCCACTGACCTGCGGCGTGATCGGCGTGATGATTGCCTTGACGCGCGCGTTCGACGTGAAAGGCGTGTTGCGGTCCGCCGCGAGATACCACGCCACGATAACCAGCAGAATGCCAAGAGTGGACCAAAAGGCTCGTTTCATCAGGCGTCTCCATTCTTAGCAGCGTTGAGCGCTTCAGCGTCGGCTTCAACTTCCTCCGCGATGTCCGCGTTCATCCATGCAACGAAGAGTTCGTAGAATACCGAAAGGATGACCGGGCCGACGAAGATGCCGATGAGGCCACCGGAGAGAACGCCGCCGATCACGCCCACGAGGATCACGAGGATCGGAGTGTTAAGGCCTTTGGCGATGAAGATCGGGCGCAGGAAATTGTCCATCAGCATGAGCGGGATCATGATGACTGTGAACAACAGCGCAGCGCCGGTGCCCATAGACCCCCATGCCCAGATCACCAGTGGGATCACAACGATGGTGGGGCCGACCTGAATGATGCCGAGGATCAGGACAATCACCGCCAGCATGCCGGCGGTTTCAATACCGAAGACTTTCATGACGACGCCCATCAGAGCCGCTTGCAGGGCAGCGACGCCCAAAACGCCTCGGGATACGTTGCGTACGGTCGCAGCAGCCATTTCAACAAACTCGCCGCCTTTAGGTGCAAAGACACGGTTGCCAAAGGATTGCAGCATTTCGCCAAGCTTTGGTCCGGGCGAGAGCATCATGCCCATGACGATGACGGAGAGCGCCATGGCGAGGAGCTGGAAGCCGATGCCGGCCACAGCGCCGCCGACCGAGCCTGCGAATTCGAGGATGACCGAACCATAGCGTTGGAAGGCCAGATCGAGGTTGGTGTTGAACAGGGACCAGATTTCCGCAGCCTTGGGTCCGACCAGTGCAATCTCGTCAAGACCCTCGGGCGGAGGTGGCAGCTTGAGTGTGCCGCTGTGCAGTTTGTCCGAGAAGCTGTTGAGTGATTCGGCAAGTTGGCCGATCGATGCCCAGAGTGGGCCGATTGTAAGAACCAGACCAAGCAGAGTGATGATGGTAGAGGCCCAGCCACGACGGCCGCCGAGTTTGACCTGAAGCCAGTCGAAGACCGGGTAAATGGCCACCGCGAGGATTATTGCCCAGACCACAATGCCCGACAGGGGCATGATGATCGTGAAGGCGGCGTACGCAAAAACTGCCAGAAACAGCAATCTGATACCCAGATCGATCAAGCGCCGTTCGTCCATCCCGCTCATGTCAAAGTCCTTCCCTAATCAATTCAATTCGGCTTACGCTTGAACCCAATAATTTGGCTCACGCGTTTGTTATGGGAGCATCTTTGCACAAGCTGACGGAATTTGAGGACAAAAAAATGAATGAAGTGAATGAAGTGCCGGTACCGGACGGCTTTTTCCGGACACATCGCTGGTCGATCCTGCTTGGTGTGCTGGCTGCCCTAATCCTGATGGACGGGTTCGACGATCGCGTGGAAATTGCCGATCAGGTTGCGCTTTGGGGGCTGAGCTTTCTGTTTCTGGGCGTGGTGGGGGCCACCGAACGCAACACGGCATTGCGCCTTGTGATGGCGGTCCCTGTGATTGCCTGGTTTATTTTGATTTCGATGAGCGAGTTTCTCGACGTGAAAGTTGACGGAAGTCTTTCGGGTCTGGCTGCTATTTTGCTGTTTGGGTCGATGATCATCAGTTTCCGGCAATTGTTCACGCCAGTGCATTCCGAATATGAGCGACTGTCGAGCGGCATATTCGGCTACCTTTTGATGGCGATGCTTTGGGGGCTGATCTATTGGCGGATCGAGATCATGAACCCGGGAAGCTTTAACTTGCCGGAGGATGTAGGCTCTCAGCGCGCGCCGTTTGTCTATTTCTCGATGATCACAATGACGACGGTGGGCTATGGGGAAATAACCCCTGCGGCGAGCCTGCCGCGCATTCTGACAGGAATGCAGGCGATTGTCGGCACCATGTTCGTCGCGATCTTCATCGGGCGGATCGTCGGACGACTGAAGTGAGTGCCGTCACAGGTCAGATCAGTTGGGTCTATACAAAGAAGCTTGCGCCCTGCGTGTCTTTTTATCGGGATGCACTGGGCCTTGATGTGGTGCGCGATGCCGGAACGGCCATGATTTTCGCAACCGGTGACGGCGCGCGGATCGGAGTCTGCGAAGTGTTCGCGGACCGCGTGGTGGAACCGAAAGGCGGCATGATCACCCTGTTGGTTGACGGGGAGGCCTCTGTGGATACCTGGTTTGCAAGGCTTGAGGCGGCTGGCGTGGTGGCGCAGGGCCCACCGGAAAAAATGGAACGGTTCGGGATTTACTCTTTCTTTGTGCAGGATCCGAACGGGTATCTGATCGAAGTTCAGTGCTTTCTTTGAAACGTCGGTTTTGAATTTCAGAAAAAGCGCCAATCCGGTTTAGGGTTGGTGTGGCAATTGCGGACTGCGTTTCTGATTCCTGATGTGGTGCGCGATGGCGGTCCTATTTGCCTGTCGACGTCTTTTGCGGGGCGCAGCAGGGTTTATGTTTTTGACCAAGAACAGTTGCAAATCAGCAAGGTGATAAACCATGAGCATTCGTGAAACCAAAGGGCGTGGCCAGCGCTATGACAGTATTCTGGAAACCGTAGGCGACACGCCGGTGGTCCGTATCAACCGGATTGCGCCGGAGCATGTGAACGTCTTTGTGAAATTCGAGGCATTCAACCCCGCAGGGTCGGTGAAGGACCGTTTGGCGCTGAATATCATCGAGGCTGCCGAACGTGACGGGCGGTTAAAACCCGGCCAAACCGTTGTCGAGGCGACATCCGGCAATACGGGCATCGGGCTGGCAATGGTTTGTGCCGCGAAAGGGTATCCGCTGGTGATTACCATGTCGGAGGCCTTTTCCGTGGAGCGTCGCCGTCTGATGCGCTTCCTTGGCGCGAAGGTGGTTCTGACCCCCAAAGGGCAAAAAGGATTTGGCATGTATACCAAGGCCAAGGAGTTAGCTGAGGCCAACGGATGGTTCCTTGCGAGTCAGTTCGAGACCGCAGACAACGCGGATATCCACCAGGCCACCACCGCCCGCGAAATTCTGGCGGATTTTGAGGGCGAAACGTTGGACTACTTTGTCAGCGGGTATGGCACGGGCGGCACGGTGAGCGGCGTTGGTCGCGTACTGCGCAAGGAAAGCCCTGACACCAAAATTATCCTGAGCGAACCCGCGAATGCCGCGCTTATCGGTTCCGGCTACGTGAACACCCGCAATGACGACCATCAAGCAACCGAAAGCCATCCGAACTTTGAGCCGCACCCGATTCAGGGCTGGACGCCGGATTTCATTCCATGGGTTCTGCAGGAAGCGCTGGATCAGGGGTTCTATGACGAATTGCTCACGGTTCCGGGGGCTGACGGGATTGCCTGGTCGCGCCGCCTTGCAGCAGAAGAGGGCATTTTCACCGGCATCTCCGCAGGGGCGACCTTTGCGACAGCGATGCAAGTGGCGGAAAAAGCGCCGAAAGGCAGCAACATCCTCGTGATGCTTCCAGACACCGGCGAGCGCTATCTGTCGACACCTTTGTTTGATGGCATTGGTGAAGAGATGGATGACGCGGAATTGGAAATCTCGCGGTCTACGCCCAGCGCGCAACTGTGATGCCAATGCGTCGGCCCGGATCAGACTGACAGGTCCCGGGCCGCGCCTTTCCATCCGGTCGGAAAACACGCTTCGCAGCACAGGTTGTTCCAAACAAAAAGGGCCGCCCGAAGCGACCCTTTCCGTAAATCAGTGATCGACGCGATCAGCCGTTTACGCTGTCTTTCAGCGCTTTGGCGATGGTCATTTTCACAACCTTGTCTGCGTCTTTCTTGATCTGCTCGCCGGTGGCAGGGTTGCGCACCATGCGCTCGGGGCGCTCACGGCAGTAGATTTTGCCAACGCCGGGCAGGGTCACTGCGCCACCTGCGGAAACTTCGCGGGTGATCAGGGCGCAAACTGCTTCCAGTGCTGCGCCGGCGGATTTCTTGTCCGAACCCATTTCTTCGGCCAGAGCGGCAACGAGTTGGGTCTTGGTCATCGGTTTTGCCATTTCAGGTCTCCATTGGTCTGCCCGAGTATTGGGCCTCGTGTCCGGCATTTAACGGGATATGGTAGGCGAACACAATAAATTGTGTGCCCAAAAACCCCTAAAAAGTGGGGTTTTTGGCAAGTTTCCGCAGGGTCAGAGGAATGCGGTCTCGTCAAAAGAGCGCAATTTCCGCGAATGGAGCCGTTCCAGCGGCATTTCTCGCAGGGTCTCCATGGCCCGAATACCAATCATCAGATGGCGGGCTACCTGCGTTTTATAGAAGTCCGAGGCCATGCCTGGAAGCTTCAATTCGCCATGAAGCGGCTTGTCGCTGACACAGAGGAGCGTGCCGTAGGGAACGCGGAACCGATACCCGTTTGCCGCGATCGTGGCACTTTCCATATCCAGTGCAATGGCGCGGGATTGAGACAGGCGCTGCACCGGTCCGGTGTGTTCGCGCAGTTCCCAATTGCGGTTGTCGATCGTGGCCACGGTACCGGTACGCATCACGCGTTTCAGGTCGTACCCCTTAAGCTTGGTGACTTCTGCAACTGCGTCTTCCATCGCCACCTGTACCTCGGCCAGCGCCGGTATCGGAACCCAGATGGGAAGATCGTCGTCCAGAACGTGATCTTCGCGCAGATAGGCGTGTGCCAGAACAAAATCGCCAAGCGATTGCGAATTCCGCAGGCCGGCACAGTGGCCTACCATGATCCAGGCATGAGGCCGCAGCACGGCGATGTGGTCTGTTGCGGTTTTTGCATTGGACGGTCCGACGCCGATATTGACCAACGTGATGCCTGAGCCATCAGCCCGTTTGAGGTGGTAAGTCGGCATCTGGGGCTGCTTGTCCACCGGTGCGATGGCGGTTTCGGCATCGGTGATCTCGACATTGCCGGTGCTGACAAAGCTGGTGTAGCCGGATTTCGGATCGGCCAGCATGGCGCGGGCGTAGGCTTCGAACTCGGTCACGTAGAACTGGTAGTTCGTAAAGAGCACGTGATTCTGGAAGTGTTCCGGATCAGTGGCCGTATAGTGACTGAGGCGCGCGAGAGAATAATCAATGCGCTGTGCAGTGAACGGTGCGAGAGGTTCGACGCCGTCTGCGGATTTGTACATGCCGTTGACGATGTCGTCGTTGGTGGTCGATAGATCCGGCACATCAAAGATGTCACGCAGGGTGAATTCCGCGGCGCCATCCTGTGGCACGGTCATGTCGCTTTGCGCGGCCACTGCGAAGTGCACGGGAATCGGCGTATCGGAAACACCTATGGTCACCGGAACGCCGTGGTTCTCCAGCAGTAAGCCGATTTGTTGTTGCAGGTAGTTTCTGAAGAGATCCGGTCGCGTGATTGTTGCCGAATGCACTCCCGGTTCGGACACGTGCCCGTAGCTCAGGCGGCTGTCCACTTGCGCGAACGACGTCGTGGAAATGCGGATTTCGGGATAGTAGGCGCGAATGCGGTGGCCATCCGGTCCCTTGCGCAGGGCGCGGCTGAACTGGTCGCACAAATAAGTGGTGCCGATCCGGTAAAGCTCTTCGAGCCGGTCCACGGCGGCGGCGGCGTCTGTAAATGCTTCCGGCCCTGGGACGGCAGGGGAGTGCACGGGGATTTGTTGTGGAGTCATTCGGCAGCCTTAATCACATCAGTCATTTCGAAACGGGTCACATCCACAAGGCCGAGGTCAGAAATCCGAAGTTCGGGGATCACCACCAGCGCCAACAGCGAGTGCTGCATATAAGCGTTGTTGAGCGTGCATCCGCAAGCCTCCATCGCCTGCACCATGTTTTCGGCTTTGGCCGCGACCTCTGTCGCCGGGGCGTCTGACATCAGACCCGCAATCGGCAACTCGACCAGCGCGATCTCCTCGCCGTCCTTGAAAACGGTGACACCACCGCCAACGTCCCCAAGCCGGTTGGCAGCCTTGGCCATCATCTCGCGGTCGGTCCCGACCACGATCATGTGGTGGCTGTCGTGAGCCACTGTCGAGGCCATGGCCATGCGTCCCTTGTAGCCGAAGCCCGACACAAACCCATTCACCACACCGCCGGTCGCCCGGTGACGCTCGACCAGCGCGATTTGGGCCACATCAGTCTCTATGTCCCCACAAGCGACACCGTTTTCGACCCTGAGATCCGCCGTAAGCGCCTTGGTTGGAGCCTGGTTTTCAATCACACCAATCACATTGGCCGTGACATTGGTGGCCCCTTCAGGGGCGCGGACTTCAAAATCTGCAGCGGTACGCGCGCGGCCCATATTCACCGTCTGGCGCGCGCTGTCGGGCCAGTCATAGTGGGGACACTCAACGAGTACCTCACCATCCTGTGCAACGGTCCGGCCTCGGGCAACGACGTGCTCGATCGGCAGGGTTTTTAGGTCCGACGTCAGGATCACATCGGCGCGGCGGCCGGGAGCAATCGAGCCGAGATCCCGCTCGAGGCCGAAGTGCGAGGCAGTGTTGATGGTCGCCATTTGCAGCGCCACGACAGGATCGCAACCACAGTCGATGGCATGACGTACCACGCGGTTCATATGCCCGTCGTTGACCAGCGTGCCCGAATGACAATCATCGGTGCACAAAATGAAGTTGCGCGGATCCAGCCCCTTTTCGGTGATCGCGGTGATTTGGGTTTCCACGTCATACCAGGCCGACCCGAGGCGCATCATCATGCGCATTCCCTGACGCACCCTGGCGATGGCGTCGGCTTCGCAGGTGCCTTCGTGGTCGTCTGCCGGACCGCCCGCAGCATAGGCATGGAACGGGATGCCAAGGTCAGGGCTGGCATAATGCCCGCCAACCGTTTTGCCCGCGTTTTGCGTTGCTGCGATCTCTGCCAACATCTGCTGACTGCCGTTGATCACACCGGGAAAGTTCATCATCTCGCCCAGCCCGATGATTCCGGGCCATTGCATTGCCGCGCTCACGTCGTCAGGTCCGATTTCATAACCGGTGGTCTCAAGGCCGGGTGCCGACGGGGCACAGGACGGCATCTGTGTGAAGATATTGATCGGCTGCAACAACGCCTCGTCGTGCATCATCCGAACCCCGTCCAGCCCAAGGACATTGGCAATCTCGTGCGGGTCGGTGAACATAGTGGTTGTGCCGTGACCGATCACCGCGCGGGCGAACTCCGCCGGAGTCAGCATACCGGACTCAATGTGCATGTGCCCGTCGCACAGTCCGGGAATCATGTAGCGACCTTCCGCCTCGATGATTTCGGTATCGGGGCCAGTGCAATGGCCGGCATCCGGTCCGACATAGGCGATGCGGCCGGCTACGACGGCAATGTCGTGGTTGTCTAGAATTTCGCGGGTGTGGACGTTGACCCAACGCCCCTTGCGGATCACGAGGTCTGCGGGCGCGCGTCCGGCAGCCACTGCGACCAGTTGTGGGGCCACGTCGGCCCAGCTCTGAAAATGCTTATGTTCCATGGCCCAAGGTGCCATGCGTTTTGGCGAGGTTCAACCACGGCTTCGATGAAGCTTTTGCAAAAACAGTTTCAATGGAGCTTTGAAACTGACCTCGATTGCCCGACCCGCCGGCCTGTCACCATTTATGACTTCTTTCTGGTTTCAAATACCCGAAGGCTCAGCGCAGCTGAGCCCGGCCCAACATCTGGCAGATGCCGTCAGGCATCGAAGATGGCGGGAGCGCCTCCGCGCCAAATGCGACGTCGCAAAGAGGATAGACCGGAGCCTGCGGCCGGTGGTGATCTGGGGCTGACAGCAGAAGGAACGGGATCATGAGTGTCACAGAGTTGCGGCCCAATATGGAGCACTGGCAGGAACGCGTGGATATGGCGGCAGCGTTTCGCTGGGCCGAGCGGCTCAACTGGCACGAAGGTGTGGCCAATCATTTCAGTCTCGCAGTCAACGAAGTCGGCACGCAGTTCCTCATGAACCGCAATCAAGTGCATTTCTCGCGCATCAAGGCCAGCGATCTGTTGCTGCTTGATGCCAATGACCCCGAAACCTTGTCGGGACCGGATGCGCCGGATCCGACAGCATGGGGTCTGCACGGGGGGATTCACCGCCATTGCCCGCATGCGCGATGCGTAATGCATGTGCATTCGATTTTCGCCACCGTGCTGGCGAGCCTTGCCGACAGCAACCTACCGCCGATCGATCAGAACTGTGCGACGTTTTACAACCGGTATGTGATTGATGACGGGTATGGCGGTTTGGCGTTTGAGGATGAAGGCGAGCGCTGTGCGGGATTGCTGACCGATCCCAAAAAGAAGGTCATGATTATGGGCAATCACGGCGTTTTGGTGATTGGCGACAGCGTCGCGGATACGTTCAACCGACTGTATTACTTCGAGCGCGCCGCAGAAACCTACATACGGGCCCTGCAAACCGGACAGCCGTTGCGGGTTCTGCCGGATGACATCGCCGAAAAAACTGCCCGAGAGCTTGAGGAATATCCGGAACAGGATGTGCGCCATCTGGCGGAGCTGAAGGCCATTCTGGACGACGAAGGATCCAATTATGCCAGCTAGGCCTGCTGGAACCTGATCCCGGGAGGTTTGCGTATTGCCACATGATTTCGTCAATGACCCCGAAGCCGAGCGCTGGCATTACCGGCCTGCGGAGCCGGTCGGATTGAACCCGCTGTTTTCCTGGCCGCCGCGCCCGGTCGCGGTCCTGCGTTGGTATCGCGGCGCGTGGCTGATGCTGACGGCTCTTACGATTCCGTTTCTGGTGGCTGTGCTGATCTGGGCATTTGTGTTGCCTCCGCTTGATCAGATGCAGATGTTTCATTGGCGCTGGGTCGGAACCGTCTGGCTCATGAATGTGGTGCCGCAGACCTTGGTTGCGGGCGGGCTGCACTGGTGGCTTTACATGCGCAAGGGTCAAGGCATGCGCAAGAAGTTCGACAAGCGCGACCTGACTCGAAAGAACGGGACTTTCACCTTCAACAATCAGGTTTTGGACAACATTTGGTGGACGCTGGGCAGTGCAATGACGGTGGCGACCGTATACCAGTGTCTGATTTTCTGGGTGATGGCCAACGGTTGGGTGCCGGTGATCACTTTTGCCGAAACGCCGGTATTTTTTGTTGCTTGGCTGGCGCTCATCCCGATGTGGTCGGGACTACACTTTTACTGGGTCCATCGGCTTGAACACCATCCGAAACTCTACAAACACGTGCATGCCGTACACCATCGCAACGTCAATGTTGGTCCGTGGTCCGGAATTTCGAACCACTGGTATGAGAACTTGCTTTATTTCACGACGTATTTCGTGCATCTGATCGTGCCTTCCGGCACGCTTCACCTGATGTTTCATGTCTATTTTCAGCAGCTCAGCCCGGTATTTTCCCATTGTGGGTTCGAGAAGCTGATCGCCAAAGATGCGGAGTTTGCCAAATCGGGCGACTTTTTCCACCAACTGCATCACCGGTATTTCGAGTGCAACTACGGCACGTCCGAAATTCCGTTCGACAAGTGGTTCGGGACCTTTCATGACGGCTCGGCGGAAGGCACCGCGCGGACACGTGCGCACAAGAAGCAAATGTATACAAAATAGAGACTAACCCTGCCGGATTCGGCTCGGCGTGGTTCCGAAAGCTGTCTTGAAAGCCCGCGTCATTGCGGCGGGATCCATGTAGCCAGAGCGCAAGGCGATTTCGGCGATCGAGAGATCCGTGTCCGAAATCAGTTTGCGGGCAAGTGTCAGGCGTTGACGGCGGTAGACGGTCGTCGGCGAGGCACCAAGTTCGGCCTTCATCCGTGCATCAAGGGTTTTCTGGGTAACGCCGGCGCGGCGTGCAATTTCCGGGATGGGAAGCGGGTTTTCAACATGTTCCTGCATCACGGCCAGCGCGCGGTTTACGATGCGACCCGCTGGCGTGGCACCGCCGGAGTGGGAGCGGGCGCTGTCGCGGGTCATGAATAGTTGGGCGACCTCTAGCGCGAGGGCTTGGCCTTGGGTTTGCCCGATTAGATGCAGAACCAGATCAAACGCTGCCATGGCACCGGAGCAGGTCAGGCGGTCTTTATCGATGACAAAACGCTCCCGCACGGCTTCTACATCAGGGAAGCGTTCGGCAAAGTTGGTGAGTTCTTCCCAGTGGATCGTTGCCTTGTGTCCGTCGAGCAACCCTGCCTCCGCAAAGAGCCAGCTGCCGGTGTCCATCGCGCAGAGGGTTGGAAAGCGGGATGCTGCGGCGCGCAGCGCGGCCTGGGTTCTCCAGCCGGCGTGGTCGCGAAAACCGTACGAAGGCATAACGACCAGCATGTCGCCGCGGGCGGCATCCAGCCGGTCATGCGGAGCAACGGGCAGGCCGGAGGAACTTTGGACCGCCGAGGCATCCAACGATAGAAACGACCAGTCATACAGGGTTTTGCCCGATAACATGTTGGCAGCGCGCATGGGCTCAACTGTGTTGGCAAGGCAGTGGTTTGAGAAACCCTCAAATAGAAGCACGCCAATGTGCTGCGGTGCGGCGGAGGTTTTTTCCCAATTCTGCATGCTAGAGGGATAATTCTGCATGATATTGGCGGTCAAGTGCGGTGAGCTTTGTGTAGCTGAAACTTGGAGCGCGCTATGCAGTTTGCCCTGACCGAAGAGCAGGCCATGATCGTGGAAACCACACGGGCCTTTGTCGAAAACGAACTCTATCCGCATGAGGCGGAAATCGAGCGCACCGGCCGCCTTGATATGGATGTGATCCGCGAGGTGCAAAAAAAGGCGATGGACGCCGGGCTCTATGCTGCCAACATGCCCGAAGAGGTCGGCGGGGCCGGTCTCGATACTTTGACATGGCTGATGTACGAGAAAGAACTGGGGCGCGCCAACTACGCACTGCATTGGACGGGTGTTGCGCGACCGTCCAACATACTGATGGCAGGCACTCCAGAGCAGCGTGAGAAATACCTTGTGCCCTGTATGAAGGGTGAGAAGTGGGATTGCCTGGCGATGACCGAGCCGGACGCGGGGTCCGATTTGCGCGGCATGAAAGCGACCGCCCGCAGAGATGGGGGTGATTGGGTACTGAACGGCACCAAGCACTTCATCAGCCATGCGGATATTGCGGACTTTGCAATCTGTTTCATGGCAACGGGCGTGGAAGACACGCCACGGGGCCCCAAGAAGAAGATCACGGCGTTTTTTGTGGACAAAGGTACGCCCGGTTTCGAGGTGCGGGACGGATACGAGAACGTAAGTCACCGTGGCTACACCAACGCCGTACTGGAGTTTGACGACTGTCGCCTGCCTGACTCCGCGGTTCTTGGCGAGGTCGACAAAGGCTTTCAGGTTGCCAACGAGTGGCTGGGTGCCACACGGCTTCAGGTGGCGGCGACGTGTTTGGGGCGCGCGGAACGAGCGATGGATCACGCGCTGTCTTATGCGGCGGAACGCAAGCAGTTCGGGCAGCAGATTGGCAAGTTTCAGGGTGTCAGCTTCAAACTTGCGGACATGGCGCTCGAGCTGAAAGCGGCAAACCTGCTGACATGGGAAGCGGGTTGGAAATTTGATCAGGGCACTGTGACCGAAGCGGATATGGCGATGGCGAAACTGAAGGCGACCGAAATGCTTGCTTTCGTCGCCGACGAAGCGATCCAGATCCATGGCGGGATGGGTCTGATGAATGAATTGCCTCTGGAGCGAATCTGGCGGGACGCGCGGGTCGAGCGCATCTGGGAAGGCACCAGCGAAATCCAGCGTCACATCATCAGTCGCGAAATGCTGCGGCCGCTTGGCGCCTGATGAGGGGCGTTGCGTCCTGCACCGTCGCGCGGCACAAGTGGGGCGAAACCCCATTGGAGGCGCGAAATGAAACCGGCGGTGACGATCAGCTATTGTGTCGGGTGCAACTGGCTGTTGCGTGCCGGATGGATGGCGCAGGAATTGCTACAAACCTTCGGCGACGCGTTGCATGGCGTGACGATAGCGCCGGCGGAGGTGCCAGGCACCTATCGGATCGAAGTAGATGGCAAGACCATCTGGGATCGCAAACGCGACGGCGGTTTTCCGGAGACCAAAGAGATCAAGAAGCGACTGCGCCACGTGATCGATCCGGAACGGGATTTGGGACACCTCGACCGGTAAATCGTCGCGGCTCTTGCAACGGTCAATCTTGGGTAACCGACGCTGCGTGGCGGGTCGAGGTTGTCGGTATCGATGCGAACCTAATGGACCAAAACCCCCAGCACCTACGGTCAGAATCCATGGAGACATCCGGAATATGACGCGTGATCTTTCGAGACTAATACAGCCCAAATCGGTTGCGGTGATTGGTGGCGGCGCCTGGTGCGGTGAAGTTGTTCGTCAGATGGAAAAGATGGGTTTCACCGGTGCGATCTGGCCAGTGCACCCCAAGGCGTCAGACGTCGGCGGCCATCCAGCGTTTTCAACAATTGAGGATTTGCCCGCCGCGCCAGATGCCGCTTTCGTGGGTATCAACCGGCATGCGACAATAGAGGCCGTGGCCGCATTGTCCGAGGTCGGTGCAGGCGGCGCGGTGTGCTTTGCTTCGGGCTTTTCGGAAGCCGCTGCCGAAGATGCCTCGGGGGATGATTTGCAGGCGCATTTGGTTGCGGCTGCGGGAGACATGCCCATCCTTGGGCCTAATTGTTATGGCGTGATCAATGCGCTGGATGGCGCCGTTTTGTGGCCGGATCAGCACGGATGTGCGCCGGTCGACAGAGGGGTAGCGATCCTGACTCAAAGCTCAAATATCGCGATCAACCTGACCAACCAGCAGCGCGGTGTGCCGATCGCATATGTTGCGACGTGCGGAAACATGGCGCAGCTGAGTCAGGCAGAGATTGCGGGCGCGTTCCTGGATGATCCGAGGGTGACGGCAATCGGATTGCACATCGAAGGATTCACAGACCTTAGGGCGTGGGAGACCCTGGCGGCGAAAGCGTTTGAGAAAGGGGTTCCTGTTGTGGCCCTTAAGGTAGGCGCGAGCGATGAGGCTCAGGCGGCGACAGTCAGCCACACTGCGTCGCTCGCGGGGAGCGATGCAGGGGCCGAGGCCTTGATAGAGCGGCTGGGCTTCGCTCGGGTCAGGGATTTGACCGTTTTTCTGGAAGCTTTGAAGCTGTTGCACATGGTGGGGCCGCTCGAGGCGCCAACGGTTTCTTCGATCAGTTGTTCCGGTGGCGAGGCAAGTCTGATGGCCGATACGGCGCTGGGCACCGGGCTGACGTTTCCAAAGTTGACCGGACCGCAAAAGGACGCGCTTGGCAACGTTCTTGGGCCAATGGTCGCTTTGGCCAATCCGTTGGACTATCACACCTACATTTGGCGGGATGAGAACGCGATGGCTCAGGCCTGGGGCGCTATGATGGCGGATCACATCGGCCTGACATTTTCCGTAGTGGACTACCCACCTGAAAACCGAGAGGACTGGGACTGCGCGACGCGGGCCGCGATAATGGCCAGAGCCGCGACAGGCAGGCCAATGGCCGTGGTTGCGAGCCTTCCGGAGTTGATGCCCACAGATACCGCGATTGAACTGGTCGCCGGGGGAGTCGTGCCGATGTACGGGCTGCGTGAGGCCGTTGAGGCAGCGGCGGCAACCGCGCGGATTACCGCGCCAGATGCGCTGGCACTGGCGTTGCCCGCGCCTGCGCAAGAGACGATGGTCCTCGACGAAGGAGAGGCCAAATCGGCTCTGGCCGAGCATGGGATGGACGTGCCAAAATCAGTCTCTATTAAAGCCAAAAACGGACTTTCTGAAGCCGCCAGAGACCTTCAGGCTCCCTTGGTTCTCAAGGGGCGTGGCATTGCCCACAAAACCGAAGCCGGTGCTGTCAAACTCCATCTTTCGCATGAAGTGCTGGACGCCGCCGCCACATCAATGCCGACCGAAACGTTCCTTGTAGAAGAAATGATAGACCGCGGAGTTGCCGAGCTACTGGTCGGAATAACGCGCGACCCTGCACATGGCTTTGTGCTTACGATCGCCGCAGGTGGCGTATTGACAGAACTGTTGGAAGATCGCGTCTCCCTGCTGGTTCCGGTATCCAGAAATCAGGTAAAACAGTCACTAACAAGGCTCAAAACTCACAAAATTCTTTCCGGCTATCGTGGCGCCGGCGCAGCCGATTTGGAGGCTGTTCTCGACGCAATCGAGGCGCTCCAGGCCTATGTGCTTGCCAATTTGGACAGCATTGAAGAGGCTGAGATCAATCCCCTGATTTGTACGCCAGAGCGTGCTGTGGCGGCGGATGCTTTGATTAGAAGGGCCTTGTGATGCGAACGATTGGCGCGGTTATTTTTGACGGTTTCGAAATGCTGGACTATTTCGGTCCTCTCGAGATGTTCTCGATGTTTCGGGACCAGTTCGAGGTCAAAGCCGTGGGCGAAACCGGAAGGTCTGCGAAATCCTCCGGCGGACCTTCGGTGGTGCCGGATGCGACTTTTGCAGATGGAACGGCTTACGACATTTTGCTTGTGCCGGGTGGCAAGGGCACGCGGGTCGAGGTGGACAATGGCGCGATGCTGGACTGGCTGCGTGCGGCCAGTGCAGAGGCGCAAGTTGTCACGAGTGTGTGCACGGGATCCGCTCTATTGGCGCGTGCTGGTCTTTTGGACGGGCGGGCGGCAACCACCAATAAACTTGCTTTTGATTGGGTCTGCGAGATCAGCAAAACCGAGACCGTGGATTGGCGGCGGAGCGCACGGTGGGTGAAGGACGGAAAATTCTACACGAGTTCGGGCGTATCTGCGGGCACTGACATGAGCCTGCAGGTGATTGCGGACTTGTTGGGCGACGATGCAGCTAAGCAAGCGGCCGTTTGGGCCGAATACGAAGCAAACAGAGACGCGAACAATGATCCGTTCGCGGTCGGGGAAGGATGATATGAGTGACAGCCCTGTAAAAACGCGGCGCGACGGTGCGATTCTGGAAGTGACGCTGGACCGGCCCAAGGCCAATGCGATTGATTTGGTGACAAGTCGCGTCATGGGGGACGTTTTTCGGGAATTTCGCGATGACCCAGACCTGCGGGTGGCGATTTTGACCGGCGCAGGGGAGAAGTTCTTTTGCCCCGGCTGGGATCTGAAAGCGGCAGCGGATGGCGACGAAGTCGACGGCGATTATGGCGTTGGCGGCTTTGGCGGGCTGCAGGAAATGCGCGATATGAACAAACCCGTGATCGCGGCGGTCAATGGCATAGCCTGCGGCGGTGGGCTGGAACTGGCCATCTCAGCGGACATGATCATTGCAGCGGATCATGCGACATTTGCCCTGCCGGAAATCCGGTCCGGTACTGTGGCAGATGCAGCAAGCGTGAAACTCCCCAAGCGCATTCCGTATCATATCGCGATGGAGTTACTGCTGACAGGACGTTGGTTTGACGCGGAAGAGGCGCACCGCTGGGGATTGGTGAACGAGATCGTTCCTGCCGACTCGTTGATGGAACGGGCTTGGGATCTGGCCGCCTTGCTGGCTTCGGGTCCGCCCCTGGTCTACGCGGCGATCAAGGAAATTGTTCGCGACGCGGAAGATGCGAAGTTCCAGGATGCGATGAACCGCATCACAAAGCGGCAGCTGCGGACAGTCGACGTTCTCTATGACAGCGAGGATCAGCTTGAGGGAGCCAAGGCCTTTGCTGAGAAGCGCGATCCGGTGTGGAAAGGCAAGTAATCACCCTTTGCGAAAGAGCGCGACGAAGGCGGTGTCGTCCTTGTGCGCACCGGTTGCGCCGTCGTCATATATGCGTACCTCTTGCAGCGTCAAATCGTAGATTTGGGCCTGAATAGAGTCTAGTTTTTCGGCGAATCCCGCATTGTCGTAATGCTTTGTGTTGATCGACACGGCGATCAACCCGCGTGAATCAGTGACCCGCAACAATTCGTCGAATGCCTCCGGTCCGACGTGCCCGTTGGTGAAGGTTCCCGAACTGACCACGCCGCGGTACGTACCGTTTGCCAAGGGCAACGCGCGGGTCAGATCGCCGGTAAAAAGGTGCCTGTAAACGCCTTTTGCACGGGCCCTTTTCAGCATCTCGGCCGATATATCGGTTCCGTCGATCTCCGCTTTTATCAAGGGGGTCAGTGCTTCGGCCAGAAGTCCCGTACCGGCACCCACATCCAGAATGGGTCCTGCGCCACCCGACTTGGCAAAGTGGCGGGCGACCTGCAGGTGCAGAATGTAGTGAGAGGCCGCTGCAAAATCGTGATCATAGGTTTCTGCCCATTCCGCATAAAGGCGTTTGGAGTCTTCGGGTGTATTCAGCGCATAAGCTGCTTCTAGAGAGGGATCGTTTTTTGGGCACATGCCTTCACTGAAAGGGAGCGTTGCTGAAAAATCAAGCGAACGGCCTTGCGGGCGCTGGCCTGCGGCTGCAGGGTGCGGCCATGACAAAGACACTGCTTTCGTTAGGACATGGTTACACGGCACGTGCATTGGCGCGTCGTCTGGTGCCGCAGGGGTGGACCGTGGTCGGGACGCTTCGCGATGAGACCCAAATGGATGAATTGCGCTCCGGAGGGGTTACGCCGATGCTCTGGCCGATTGACTTTGAGGCGGCCCTTGAGGGTGTGACACACGTGCTGAGTTCGATCCGTCCGGACGAAGACGGTGATCCTGTGTTGCGCGCTGGGCGAGACGCTCTGGCAAAGGCAGGTGGTCTGGAATGGGTCGGTTACTTGTCCACGACGGGCGTCTATGGCGACATGGACGGCGGTTGGGTCGACGAGGACACGCCGCTGGACCCGGGCGGGATGCGCGGCAAGATGCGGGTAAAGGCCGAGGCTGAATGGCAGACCGTCGAAGGATTGCCCTTACATGTGTTCAGGCTTGCGGGCATCTATGGACCGGGACGAGGGCCCTTTGCCAAGCTCAGACGCGGTACGGCACGGCGGATCATCAAGAAGAACCAGGTGTTTTCGCGTGCTCATGTCGACGATATCGCCCAGGTTCTTGAAGCTTCGATGAATCGGCCCGACCCGGGACGGGTTTACAACGTGTGTGATGACAGCCCCGCGCCACCGCAGGACATTCTGACCTACGCGGCCGAGCTGTTAGGCATGGAGCCGCCACCCGAAGTGGCGTTCGAAGACGCCGAGATGAGCCCGATGGCGCGCAGTTTCTATTCTGACAGCAAGCGGGTGAGGAATACGCGCATCAAAGAGGAGCTGGGCGTGGTTCTGAAGTATCCCAACTATCGCGACGCGCTCAAAGCGATGTTGGACGAAGAACGCGACTGAGTTTCTTACTGGTCCCAAATACCCATAGGAACAGCTTGGCTGTTCCGTGCAGCGAAGCTGCATAAACCCGCAACCTTTGGAAGTCAGGCGGATTTTTCGCCGATTTGGGCGATGCCCAATGTGTCGAGTACTTTGGATTCAATCTGTTCGGCGTTCATCGCAGCGACATCGTACATCGCTTTGGGCGAGGCCTGATCAATAAAGATGTCGGGCAGAACCATCGAGCGGAATTTCAGGCCGTGGTCGAACACACCGTTTTCCGCAAGCAGCTGGGCCACGTGGCTGCCGAAGCCACCGATCGCCCCTTCCTCGATGGTGATCAGCGCTTCGTGATTGGCGGCCAGATCGAGGATCATTGCCTCGTCCAAGGGTTTGGCAAAGCGGGCATCTGCGATTGTGGGAGAGATGCCTTTGGAGGACAGAGCTTCGCAGGCTTTCTGGACTTCTGAAAGACGGGTACCGAAAGACAGAAGCGCGACTCGCTTGCCGTCGGTCACTATGCGGCCTTTGCCGATTTCCAGCACATCGCCCTTTTCCGGCAGTTCCACCCCTACGCCTTCGCCGCGTGGATAGCGGAACGCGATCGGGCCGTCATCGTAGGCGGCTGCTGTGGCAACCATGTGTTTCAACTCGGCTTCATCGGCTGCAGCCATGACCACCATGCCCGGCAGATTGGCCATGTAGGCGATGTCGAAACTGCCAGCGTGTGTGGCTCCATCGGCGCCAACCAAACCAGCGCGATCGATGGCGAAGCGTACTGGCAGCCGTTGAATGGCGACATCGTGGACAACCTGATCGTATCCGCGTTGCAGGAACGTCGAATACATCGCGCAGAAAGGTTTCATACCGCCCGCAGCCAATGCAGCGGAGAAGGTCACGCCATGTTGCTCGGCAATGGCGACGTCAAAACACCGGCTTGGGTAACGTTCGGCAAACAGGTTCAGGCCTGTACCGTCAGGCATGGCGGCGGTCACGGCGCAGATGCGCGGGTCGTCGGCTGCGAGCTCGGTCAGTGCTTTGCCAAAAACAGAAGTGTAGGACGGAGCGTTTGAGGGTGCTTTCTGCTGTTTGCCGGTCACCACATCAAATTTCGCGGTGGCGTGGCCCTTGTCCGGTGCGCCTTCGGCCGGAGCATAGCCTTTGCCCTTTTTGGTGATGATATGCAGCATCACCGGACCGGTTGCGCGCTGACGCAAGGTGCGCAGAATTGGCAGAAGCTGGTCCATGTCGTGCCCGTCAATCGGGCCGACATAGGAAAAGCCGAGCTCTTCAAAAAGAGTGCCACCCACGGCCATGCCCTTGATCATTTCCTTGGCGCGTTTGGCACCTTCGCGGAAGGGTTCGGGCAAAAGCGAGACTGCGCCTTTGGCCGCGGCTTTGAATTCCTGAAACGGCTCGCCCGCATAAAGGCGGCTCAGATACTCCGACATTGCGCCAACCGGCGGCGCGATGGACATGTCGTTGTCGTTCAGAACCACAAAGAGGCGTTTTTTCAGGTGGCCCGCGTTGTTCATTGCCTCATAGGCCATGCCCGCGGTGATCGAGCCGTCGCCGATAACGGCGATGGCATCACCAAGCCCGCCGTCGCATTGGCCGCCAAGGTCACGGGCGGTGGCAAAACCAAGCGCGGCGGAAATCGAGGTGGAACTGTGGGCGGCGCCAAAGGGGTCGTAGACCGACTCGGAGCGTTTGGTGAAACCGGAAAGGCCGCCCTCCTGACGCAAGGTCCGGATGCGATCGCGGCGGCCGGTAAGGATTTTGTGCGGATAGCATTG
The DNA here is from genome assembly GCF_004346865.1 of Shimia isoporae. NCBI lineage: Bacteria > Pseudomonadati > Pseudomonadota > Alphaproteobacteria > Rhodobacterales > Roseobacteraceae > Shimia > Shimia isoporae. The sequence goes on along the minus strand of NZ_SMGR01000002.1, from coordinate 552,076 downwards.
GTGACCCACATCCCAGACGATCTTGTCGCGGGGCGTATCAAAAATAGCGTGTAGAGCAACCGTCAGCTCCACCACGCCGAGACCCGCGCCGAGGTGGCCGCCTGTTTCGGACACGGCAGAAATAGTTTCGGAGCGCAGCTCGTGCGCCAACTGGGTCAGCTGGGCGTCTGAAAACTGTTTCAAGTCTTCCGGAGAAGTGACCTGATCAAGCAGGGGGGTCTCTGGTCTGGCGGACATCGCGCGTGCCTTTTGCTAGCTGTCCCGCGAGATAACGAAACGGGCGGCCTCCCGCAAGGTATCAGCATCTTGACCATAAGGCGAAAGCGCGTCGCATGCATCCGTCACAAGGTCGCGGGCTCGCGCCTTGGCGCCATCCAGTCCGAGCAAGGAAACAAAGGTGGCTTTGCCCGCGTCGACGTCCTTGCCGACGGCCTTGCCGACCTTGTCCGCATCGCCTTCGATATCCAGAATGTCATCTGCAATCTGGAAGGCGAGACCGAGGTCGGTTGCGTAACGCATCAGTGGTGCGGTGTCTGCCCGTGCCATCATGGCGCCAGCGGTTGCAGACCATGCGATCAATGCTCCGGTCTTTCCCGCCTGAAGGTGCGTTATCTCGTCCAGAGTGAGCGGGGTGGGGGCCGTTTCAGCAGCAATGTCGAGCGCTTGGCCCAGAACCATCCCTTGGGCTCCTGCCGCGCGGGCGAGTGTCACGGTGAGGTCAGCACGAACCAGCGGATCGGGATGACACTCTGATCGCGACACGCTTTCAAAGCCAAGAGTTTGGAGCGCGTCCCCCGCCAATACGGCGGTCGTTTCATCCCATTTCACGTGCACGGTTGGCAGGCCGCGACGCAACTCGTCGTCATCCATACAGGGAAGATCGTCGTGCACTAGAGAATATGCGTGGATCATTTCGATGGCGCCGGCCGGCCAAATGGCGTTTGCCTGTGCCACTCCATGCAAACGCGCGCTTTCCAGCACCAAAAACGCGCGCAGGCGTTTGCCTCCGGCGCTTGCGTAGCGCATGGCTTCGACAACTGGAAGATCGCCCAACGGAGCCATCACGGCTTGCAGGTGGGCTTCAATCAGGGATGCAGTTTCTTTGAGACGGGTCTGGAACACCGAACGGTCCTGTATTCGAGTCAGCGAACGGGTGCGTTACATGCCTTCGACGGGGGTCAGCCCTTTGGGGTTACCGTCGCCGTCCAGCGTGATCGCGGCCACTTTTTCCTCGGCTTCCTTGAGCTTTGCCTCACAGCGCTTTTTCAGCTCGGCGCCGCGTTCGTACAGCGCGATGGATTTTTCGAGTTCCACATCGCCGCGTTCCAGTTGACCGACAACCTGTTCAAGCTCGCGCATGGCGGCTTCGAAGCTCATTTCGCTGATTGGCGTGTCACTCATGCGGCAGACTCCATCAAAACTTGGACATGTGCGGCGACCGAAGCCGCCAAGGCGTTCAGATCATATCCGCCTTCCAAAGTCGAGACCACCTTGCCGTCACAACATTCGCGAGCGATGCCGCAGAGTTCGCGCGTCAGCCATGCGAAATCTTCGGTGGCCCAGTTGAGTTGCGCCAGCGGGTCGTCGGCGTGGGCGTCAAAACCGGCAGAGATGATCAATAACTCAGGTTTGAAATGGCGCAATGCGGGAAAAATTTCGGCCTCGTACGTGGCGCGCATCAAGCGGCCGTCGGAGTGCGGCGGGAGGGGCCAGTTCTGCACGTTATTGGAGGCGCCTGTCTCGCCCGGCATTCCGGTTCCGGGCCAAAGCGGATTTTGGTGAGACGTGATGAACAACGAGCGGGGCTCGTCCCACAAAAGGGCTTGTGTGCCATTGCCGTGATGGACGTCGAAGTCGACCACGGCAACCCGCGAAAGGCCATGCCGTTCAAGCGCGTGTTTGGCAGCGATGGCCGCGGTTCCAAAGAGGCAAAACCCCATTGGCGTGGTCTGTTCCGCGTGGTGACCCGGTGGGCGGCACGAGACAAATGCGTTGTTTGCATCACCGGAAAGAACCGCATCGACCGCGGCCACACAGCCACCCACGGCATGGCGGGCGGCCGTGGTCGACCCCGGGGACATATGGGTGTCTCCGTCCAGCGCGACGGTGCCCGACGCTGGTTCTGCGTTGGTGATTGCATCCAGATGGGCCTGTGGGTGGCACAGCAGAATATCGGTGTCGTCGCAGTTCGGAGCATCGCGCCGGTCAAGCGCTGCAAATTGCGGAGCGTTGAGCGCGGCATTGATATGTTCGATGCGGGCGATTTGCTCCGGATGGCCCGCGGGCGTTTGGTGATTGAGGGAACTCTGGTGCGTGAAAAGTACGGTGGGCATCTGGGGTCCGTGTGCTGAAATCGGTTGCTGTCAGTTTGACATGCGCAAAGGGGAATTTGCGAGAGAAATCGCGGGGCAAGGCGCGACGACGTGGTCTTTGCATAGGTCGGGTTTGCTAGAGCTTGAAATGTATTTGAACCAATAATTTAGGGGCGAATTTACCTTGGTCGGATAGCGGTGCGATGACCTGAACGAGTACCGAAATTATGGCCAGAACTTTTGACGTCATTTCGCTTGGCGTGCTTCCCACGCTTGATCCCAACGAAGGCAACTCCACAGCGGAGAATGCCTCTATACTTGTCGGATCCACTTTCGGTGAAAGCACTAGCCCGCTCCATCAGCAGGTGCAGAGCTTCTCGCAGTATAATTCTAATTATTCCAACTACTTGACGGACAACACACAGGCCAACGACAAGTTCACGATCGATGGCGGAGCGCCACAAACTTACGACGCGCTGGTGGAGTATAACGCGACGTTGACCTTCGCGGATGGCACGACGGCTGACATCACGGCCGTGATTGTTCAGTCGACGACCGGCGAGACCTATCTGGTTCCTGAGATGTCCGCCAACGCGGACCATGCCGCGATGGAATCAGGCGCGATCGAATCGATCACGCTCAACAGCGTCGCCACAGCCACAAGCGATCTTGCAGCGGATCGCATGGACGTTGATTTCATGCAACCCGATGGCGAGTTTGACGGCACTGCCGGTGATGATGTCATCAAGCTTGGAAGCACGGATCGGGACGGGGACCAGATCACTGGTGGAAACGACTCGGTTGTTGCGGGGTTGGGTGACGACACGATCGAAGGTGCTGGTGGCAACGACACCATCGAAGGTGGCACTGGCAACGATGTGATCTCCGGAAACGATGGCGCGGACAGTCTGCTTGGAGGGCGCGGCGACGACGTGATCTCGGGCGGCAGCGGCAACGACACGATTGACGGTGGTGCAGGTCACGATCGAATTGATGCGGGTGAAGGCGACGACCTGATCTATGGCGATAGCGCCTCTACAACCGTCGGCACGGGCACGATCCAGTCAGAGTGGACCGCCCTGCACATGGGCAAGGCGCTCGACATGGATTCGCTTGCGGACGGCGCCGAGGTGGTTCTGGGATCTTACGGCAGCGACATGGATCCGTTGGGTTCAAATCAGGTGCGCGTGCAGGTGGATGACGCCGATGGCGACGGTATTGCGGACAGCAACAACCGTGGTGATCCCGAAACCGTTGATATCGACGGAACGCCCACCGCTTTGGATGCTGTGGCTGTGTTCAACGCACAGGTGACCTTTGAGGATGGCACCACCGAGATGATCACGGCTGTGGTTTTCCAGACGGAAGACGGCGACCTGTTCCTCGCTCCCGAGATGAGCTTCAACGACGACGCGGCGATCATGGAAAGCAAGCCGATTCAGTCGATCGAGCTTGTATCCGTGGCAAAAGACAGCACCAACCTGGCGGCTGACCGGATGGACCTCACGTTTCAGGACGGTGCCGAGGCCGGTAACGACCACATTGCTGCCGGCGAAGGCAACGATACGGTTATCGGCGGTGCTGGCGACGACACCATCAAGGGTGATGCAGGCAACGACAGCCTGTTCGGCGGAGACGGCGACGATATCCTTTTTGGCGGGCGCGGAGACGACATTTTTGTTGTGTCCGGCGGCAACGACACGATTGCGGACTTCAATACCGGAAACTCGGGCGCCATCGGCGATGGCGATCCAACCAACAACGACTTTGTTGATCTCTCCGGCCACTACGACAATCTCCGTGAGATGAAGGCGGACCTTGCGGATGACGGGGTTCTGAACCAGTCGAACGCTTTTGATATCCGCGGTAATGCCGTGGACTATTCCGACAACGTTCAGTTCGGCGATGGTAGCCTGACGTTCTCGGGCAATGCACAGTTGACGGCAGACAACACCGGCGTTGTTTGTTTTACCACCGGAACCGGTATTCTGACGCCATTCGGTGAGCGCGCGGTCGAAGACCTGCAGGCGGGCGATCTTGTGTCCACTCTTGATAACGGACCGCAAAAGATCGTGTGGATCGGCTCGACAACTCTGAGCCATGCCGAGTTGTTGGCGCAGCCCAAGTTGTTGCCGGTACTGGTCAGCGCAGCGGCCTTGGGGACGGAGCGCTCACTGCTGGTGTCACCGCAACACGGAATTATCCTGCCCGGCACAGATGACGTGCTGGTGCGCGCGAAACACCTGGAACGGTTCATGGCGGGGTCGCGTGTGGCGCGCGGCAAGCGGGGCGTTACCTACTACCACATGATGTTCGAAAGCCATCAGATCGTGTTTTCCAACGGCTATCCCACAGAAAGCCTGTATCCCGGCCCTATGGCCATGAAGGCAATGGCGCCTGAAACCCGCGAAGAAATCGATACGCTGTTTCCAGGTGTGTTGGGGTGTGCCGACAGGGACGAGACGATGGCATTCTACGGCGAAACCGCGCGGAGGTTCCGCGTGGCCTGAGACCGTCAGTCAGGTGCCAGCATGTAGCCGGCGCCACGCACGGTTTGCAGATACCGTGGCTGTTTCGGATCTTCTTCGATTTTGCGGCGCAGACGCGTGATTTGCACGTCGACGGCGCGTTCCTGTGCCTGACCTTTGTCGCGGCCCAGTTCCTCGACCAGTTTCGTACGGGTCACCGGTTCGCCGGGTGTTTTCGAGAAGATGCGCATCAGTTGGCTTTCGGTGGCTGTCAGGCGCAGGGGTTCTTCGCCCTGCCACATCTCACCACGGTCGATATCATAGCGGATAGAGCCAAGGTGCAGAACTTTCGGGACGGCCTGATCGCCTTCGGGTTCCGGCATGCGACGCAAAATGGCGTTGATGCGCAGAAGCAGTTCTTTGGGCTCAAACGGCTTGGCGAGGTAGTCGTCGGCGCCGGCCTCAAGCCCGCGGATGCGGTCTTCGGTTTCACCTTTGGCTGTGAGGAGCATAACCGGCGTGTCGGAGGTTTCCCGAATGTGGCGGGTCAGGGATGTGCCATCCTCTCCCGGCATCATCACGTCCAGAACTATGAGGTCAAAATCCAGTCCGGAAAGGATGCGTCGGGCATGGGCTGCATCGCGAGCGGCAGTCACAAGGAAGCCGTTGCGCATGAGGAACTTGCGCAGCAGGCTGCGGATACGCTCGTCGTCGTCAACGATCAGGAGATGTGGGTCTACGTCGTTCATGCGTCGTTCTTATTGGCCGTTTTCGCGTAATGTTTTGTACTGCCGGCGCAGCTCGCCGTCCATCATCGACTCCAACACCTGACGAAAACCTGAGACGGCTTCGGGGCCTGCGTCTCGAAAGGCGGAGCGCATGCGGGCGCGCTGGGCGTCGGACAGCCGGTGCTCCAGCGCGATTCCTTCTTCGGTGAGATAAAGGTTGCGTTCGCGGCGGTCGGAAGTCCCAACGCGGCTTTCGACCAGACCGTCCTCGATCAGGGTGCGCAGGACACGGTTCAGCGACTGCTTTGTGACTCCGAGAATGGCCAGCAGGTTTGTGACAGTGGTGCCTGGCGCGCGGTTGATGAAGTGAATCGCGCGGTGATGTGCACGGCCATAAGCCATGCTTTCAAGGATTCTGTCCGGATCTGCAGTGAAGCCCCTATAGGCAAAATACATTGCCTCGATCCCCTGCCTAAGCTGCTCATCAGTCAGATAGAGCAGGCTGTCGCTCCTGATGCCTTCGCCCATATGGCCTCCGGAATTCACAAATTGCCTCTTGGTTCGTCACAATACGTCAGCTTTGTTGACACTCCAAGGCCAAACTGGTAGCGAATCGCAGGTTTTGCGCAACTTTATGTCCGAACCGGACGTAATTGACGCAACAAATGAAAATTTTAGACGTCGAAAGGAGCGACCATGGCTGGTGCATATGACGATCGTGACGGTGTCATCTGGATGGATGGCGAGTTTGTTGATTGGCGCGAGGCCAAGGTGCATGTGCTTTCTCATGCTCTGCACTACGCAAGCTCCGTCTTTGAAGGCGAGCGCGCCTACAACGGTAAGATTTTCAAAAGCCGCGAGCACAACGAACGCCTGTTCAAGAGCGCCGAGGCGCTTGACATGCCGATGCCCATATCGCTGGACGAACTGGAAGCGGCCAAACAGGAGACGTTGAAGAAATCCGGCTTGCAGGATGCCTATGTGCGCGTCGTTGTGTGGCGTGGGTCCGGCGAAGATATGGGTGTCGCATCCGCTGCCAACCCTGTCAGGGTCGCGATCGCGATCTGGCCTTGGGGCGCCTATTACGGGGACGCGAAAATGCAGGGTGCAAAGCTGGACATTGCCGAGTGGAAACGCCCGAGCCCGGAAACCATCCCGGTACATGCCAAGGCGGCCGGTCTGTATATGATCTGCACGATCTCCAAACATAAGGCAGAGGCAAAGGGCTGTTCGGACGCCCTTTTCATGGACTATCGGGGCTATGTCGCGGAAGCGACCGGAGCAAACATCTTCTTCGTGAAAGACGGAGAGGTGCACACGCCGACGCCGGATTGCTTTTTGAACGGTATCACCCGCCAAACCGTCATCGAGATGCTCAAGGAGCGCGGTGTCAACGTGATCGAGCGCCACATCATGCCTGAAGAGTTGGCGGATTTCGAACAGTGCTGGCTGACCGGCACCGCCGCAGAGGTGACCCCGGTTGGTCAGATCGGTGACTATACCTTTGAGGTTGGTGACCTCGCGCGCGAAATTTCGCAAGCTTACGAAGATCTCGTGCGACAGTGATTTTTTGAAAATGAGCGCGTCTTGGACGCGCGCAGTTTGAGACGGGGCCTTTCGGGGCCCCGTCGTGTTTCGGGTATTTGGACCCAGTCAGAAGCTTTCGCCCAAATAGGATTTCAGCGCTGCGGGGGGATCGTCGAGTAAGGCCGACGTTTCCTGTGGGGCATGGGCAACGCGATCCGCCACGAGAACGGTTTGCCCGGCGATCCGGCGGGCATCGGACGGATCGTGGCTGACCATCAGGAGCGTGGCGCTGGTTTCGGTCTGCAGTTCGGATACCAGGTCCAGCATTTCGGACTTGAGGGCCGGACCAAGGGCGGCGAAGGGCTCGTCGAGCAGTATCAGGGGACGGGATTGCACCAGCACACGGGCGAGGGCGACGCGGCTTTGTTGTCCTCCGGACAGTTGCGCGGGTTTCCGGGACTGCATGCTGTCGAGGCCGACGCGGGCGAGGGCGGCGGTGACAGTAGATTGTTCCTCCGAATTCAGGCGCAGGTTGGGACGCAGACCCAGACCGACGTTCTGTGCGACCGTCAGATGCGGAAACAGGTTGTTGTCCTGAAAGAGCATCGCGATTGGCCGCTCGCCCGGCGCTGTTCGGGTCAGGTCTGTGTCGTACCAGCGGATGGATCCCCGTGTCGGGCTCAGAAAGCCGGAAATTGCTGCAAGCAGCGTGGATTTGCCTGCGCCGGACGGGCCGATGACCGCTGTGCGGGTGCCGGATTTGATTGTGAAATCGGCTGTAAGGTGAAAACTGTCTTGGGTCAGCGTGAGGGCGTCAAGCGTCAGCATGGGCGCGGCCTCCTTTGTCAAAAAGCCAGAAGATGCCAAAAGACATGGCTAGTAAAAGCACGGCGGCACCTGAGGCAAGTTCCATCCGATATGCTCCCATGAGGCGGTACATTTGAAGCGGCAATGTTGCGGTTTGCGGGTCGGCGAAGAGCGCGATCACGCCGAGGTCTCCCATGGACATTGCTGCAGTGAGGCCGCAGGCAAACCCGAGGTTCGGGCGCAGGCGCGGGATCAGGACGAGGCGCAGCCAAGATAGGCCGGAGAGGTTTAGCGACATTGAAAGGCGGTGATAGCTGGCATGGGTGTCGCGCACCGTGGGCACCATGATGCGCAGAGTGAAAGGCATCGCCATGATGGCATTCACGGTCGCTGTAACCGGCAAGGCAAGGGCAAAGGGGTCGGCAATCGGGTTGATGATGACAAAGAGGCCGGTGCCGATGACCAGTGGGCTTGCGGCGATGCCCAAAAGACCAACAGCCTCGAGGCGGGCGTTTTGGGTGCCGGCGGCAATTGCGACGGGCAGAGAAAGCGCAAGCATCAGCACGGTAGAGGACAGCGCAATCAGAACCGAAGTCAAGGCCGCGGTCCATACGGAGGTTGGCAAATCGGCAAGCGCCGGCGCGCCCTTCAAGATAACGAGCGCGATTGGAAGAATGAGGAAGAGTGCGGCCAATGAGATGATTGCAGCGTCAAGGGCGCGTGGCCACGGGCCTTGCGCGTCCCAGCGCTGCACCGGACGGTCCAGCCCAGAACCAAATCCATCGCGGCTGGAGAGCTTGAGGGCCGCAAGGGCAGCCGCGCCGACAAGCGCAATCTGGACGCAGGACAGAAGAGCGGCTCGGCCAAGATCAAAATCGAAGCGGAAGGCCTGATAGATCGCGAGTTCAACGGTGGTCGCGCGGGGGCCGCCACCCAAGGTCAGCGCCACAGCAAAACTGCTGAGGCAAATGGCGAAGATGATGGCTGCTGCGCCCGGAAGGGTGCGCAGAAGCATCGGGGCTTCGAGTGTCCGAAAGACGTCTCTGCTGGCGAAGCCGAGCTGCGCAGCCAGTCGAAAGCGTTCTGAGGGGATGTCCTGCCAACCCTGCAGAATGAGGCGGGTGGCAAGAGGGAGGTTGAAGAACACATGGGCCAGCACGACGCCGTGCAAGCCGTAGATGGACACTTCGGTGAGGCCCAGCATCCTCAGGGTTTCATTGAGCAGGCCGCTTCGGCCAAAAACGGCGAGAAGGCCCATGACCGCGACAATGACTGGCAAAATGAAGGGCGCGCCGAGCAGCGAGATCAGGAAGCCTCTCCCCTTGAAGCGCCGCCTTGCGAGGGCGCGGGCGACAGGCACGGCCAGCATCACCGAGAACACGGCGGACAAGATCGCCTGAAAAACCGTGAATCGAATTGCGGCCCACTCAGCGGGTCCGAGACCGCGGCCCGACTCGGCGCGAAGCGCGACTGCAAGCAGGGTGCCAAGCACAATCGCGGCGACGCAGGCCGCCGCGATCCAGCCCGGAAGGGCGCGTTTTATTGCGACAGGGCCGCTTGCCATTCGGCCAGTGCTTCGTCGCGGATTGCGGGCACATCAGCCGGTGCGAGCAGTCGAGCTTGCTCCGGTGCGATGGGTGCTGCGAAGGCGTCGGGTACTCCCGCCGCCGGGGTCACAGCCGGATACATCCAGTTGGTGGTTGGAATGATCGACTGGAAGGCATCGCTGACCATGAAGGCAAGGAATTGATCCGCCAGGTCCGGCTGATCACTGTTGGCAAGTTTTCCTGCGACTTCGATCTGCATGTAGTGGCTGTCAAAGGCCGCCGCGGATTTGCTTTGATCCTCCTCTGCCACGATGTGATAGGCAGGAGAGGTGGTGTAGGACAGCACCATGTCCGCCTCACCTTCAAGGAAGAGACCGTAGGCCTCGGACCAGCCTTTGGTGACGGTCAGGATATTGTCCGAAAGCGCTTCCCACATTTTCGGGGCGTCGGCACCGTACTGTTCCTTGACCCAGAGAAGCAGACCCAACCCCGGCGTCGAACTGCGCGGATCTTGGATCACGATTTTCAGATCGGATGCGGCCAGTTCGTCGAAAGAAGCAGGAGCGGTGTCGAGTTTGGTGTTGTCATACACAAAGGCGAAATACCCCCAGTCAAACGGCAGGAAATTCGGATCGGTCCATGTGCCCGGCTCGCCAAACGGATTGGGGACGTCGACTGTGACTGTTTGACCGTGTTCGGCAAACAGGCCGCTTTCGGCGGCGGCGGCCGTTAAGTTTGTGTCCAGTCCGAGAACAACGTCGGCAACAGAACGTGCGCCTTCCAGTTTGACACGGGCAAGGAGCGCGGCGCCGTCGCCTGCGCCAACGAGATTGAGCTCGCATCCGCAGGTTTCTTCGAAAGCGGCTTTGACAGCAGGGCCCGGGCCCCAGTCAGAAACAAAACTGTCATAGGTGTAGACTGTGAGAACGGGTGTCTCGGCCACAGCAGCAGTGGCAGCAAACAGTCCCGCGGCAAAACTCAGATACTTCATGGCATCCTCCAAATTGCGACGGGCGGAGTGAGCGAGGACGTCATGTCGGCCTTCCCTCCGCCGGTCTTAACCGGTTCAGGTTCAACGGGTTCGCATTCGTGCATCTCAGCCTGCGTTTGCAGACACCCCGAGGTGGGCGCGACCGTAGTGGCGACCGACAGCTTTCGCAAGCTGGATTCCGAGGGTAGGGAGGACTTGGCCACAGCACAGGGGCTTTTGTTCTTCGAGCCTTTCCCAAGCGGCGTAATCCGTTTATTGCTGCGCGGCAGAACGGTTTGAAAGGTCGTGCAATGTCGATGAACAGCTTTGGACATATGTTTCGGGTCACCACCTGGGGTGAGAGCCATGGGCCCGCGCTGGGCGCGACCGTTGACGGCTGCCCGCCCGGTGTGCCGGTGGACGAGGCGATGTTGCAGCATTGGCTGGACAAACGCCGCCCCGGTCAGAACAAGAACACCACCCAGCGCAATGAACCGGACGCGGTGAAAATCCTGTCCGGCGTGTTTGACGGCAAAACCACCGGTACCTCTATTCAGCTGATGATCGAGAACACGGATCAGCGCAGCCGGGATTATGGCGAGATCAGCCAGACATTTAGGCCCGGTCATGCCGACCTGACGTATCACCTGAAATACGGCAATCGTGACTATCGCGGAGGTGGGCGTAGCTCTGCGCGCGAAACCGCGGCGCGGGTTGCGGCTGGTGGCATTGCCCGCGAAGCGATAAAGGCCCTTGTGCCCGGACTAGAAATAAAAGGGTACATGACTCAAATGGGGTCGCTGGAAATTGATCGGGGCGCCTTTGACTGGGACGCGATCGAACAGAATGATTTCTGGATCCCGCAGGGCGCTCAGGTGGCGCAAGAATGGGAAGATTACCTACAGGCTTTGCGCAAGGAACATGACAGCGTCGGTGCGATCATCGAAGTTGTGGCGCGTGGCGTGCCAGCAGGCATCGGCGCGCCGATTTATGCCAAGTTAGACACTGATCTGGCGGCGGCGATGATGTCCATCAACGCTGTTAAGGGGGTCGAAGTTGGTGAAGGCATGGCCGCCGCGGCTCTGAAGGGGTCGGAAAACGCTGACGAGATTTACCTGGGCGCTGACGGTCAGCCGGAGTTCAGTTCCAATCACGCAGGCGGTATCCTGGGGGGCATTTCAACAGGACAGGATGTGGTTGTGCGATTTGCTGTAAAGCCGACAAGCTCGATTCTGACTCCGCGCAAGTCCATCCGGATCGATGGGTCGCCGACAGAGGTAATTACCAAGGGGCGTCACGACCCATGTGTGGGGATTCGTGCTGTGCCGGTCGGCGAAGCGATGATGGCTTGTGTGATCCTTGATCATTTGCTGCTACATCGTGGGCAGGTCGGAGAGAACCAAGGCCAAATCGGCTGATGGAAGCGTTGCGCGCGGCGTTGCGGAAGGCTGTCTCAGAGCAGATGGAAACTGATGCGGCGCACGATCTGGCGCATTTGGACCGGGTTTGGTCAAACTGTCAGGATATCGCCGAGGGTGAACATGCGCCTGATTTGCGCATATTGTTGGGCGCGGCCTATCTGCACGATCTGGTGAACTTGCCGAAAGACGATCCGCATCGGAACCAGGCGTCTCGACGGGCCGCGGAGCAGGCGGGTCCTATCCTGACAAATCTCGGATTTGCGGATCCGGAGGTCGCCGGAGCGCAACACGCGATCGCGACACATAGCTTTTCGGCAGGATTGGAGCCTGAAACGCTGGAGGCCCGTATCTTAAGAGACGCAGATCGGCTTGACGCTATTGGTGCGATTGGCATTGGGCGAACCTTTGCTGTCGCGGGATCATTGAAGCTGGCGCTTTATGATCCGCAGGATCCTTTCGCGGTTTACCGGAGTCTGGACGATCGCGCATGGGCTCTGGATCATTGGCCGATGAAACTGTTTCGTCTGCCCGAAGGAATGACCACCAAGACCGGACGCGCAATTGCAACCAATCGGGTCGCTGAAATGCGTGTGTTCGCGGAAAATCTGGCTTCAGAGATTGGAACCTCCTTGCCAGACAGTTGGCGCTAGACCTGCCAACGAACGGGGACTTGTAGCGGCCCGCGGAAGGCCCAACCGCCAAATGGCGCGTCGCCGGCCAGTTCCAGTCCTTTGAAGTGTTCGAATATCATGGGCAGGGCAACCTCGGCGATCAGACATTTGGATGCCCATGCACCCGCACAAAAGTGAGGCCCAGCGCCAAAGCTTATGGCTTTGCTCACGTCCTGAAAAATGTCAAAGGCGTCAGGGTTGGCAAAACACTCGGAGTCGCGGTTGCCGCTGGAAAACATCAGGAAAACGCGATCTTCGGGTTGGAACGCTACACCGTTGGCATTGTGACTTTTCGCGACCCGACGCGGGGACATTCCAATAGGAGACATCCAACGGGCATATTCCTCGAAGGCGGCGAGCCATGTCGCGCCGCCGTTTCTGATGGCCGCCAGTTGGTCGTCATGGGTCAGTAGCGCCCAAACTGCACCAGCGATTGCGTCGCGGGGTTCATTTTGGCCGCCGGAAATGGCGAGTTTGACGTTGGCGCTGATCTGATGGTCGGTGAGTCCCGCCTGCATCATGACAGAAAGCAGAGAATGGTCCGGCGCGTTGATCAATGCCGCTTTGCGGGCCGAGATATGGGCGTCTATCGAAGCAGTGCAGTCATGGCAGCGCGCTTCGACTTGCGGGTCGCCTGCGTAGTTGGCACAGCCGTCGATCATTCCCTGGGAAACGCGGTCCATCTCTTGCCAAGTCATATTTGTCAGCCCTGTCATCGCCTTGAGTGCTTCACCGGAAATCGGGCGGGCAATGTCGGCGACGACATCTGCGGTACCTCGAGGATGAAGGCGGCTCAGAATATCGGAGGTCGCGGCTTCAAACTTTGATTTCCAGACATTTTGCACTGTCTTGGGTGATACGGTCGGAAAGATGGCGCGGCGTTCGGCTTGGTGTGCAGCGCCGTCTTTGCGCATCATGTTCTGACCCATCAGAACAGTCATCAATCCGTTGGGCTGGTCGGAGGAAAAGACGTCGATTTTCTTTTCGTTCTCGAAAATGTCGTTGCGCCGTGTGATTAGCGTGGCGCCCAGTTGCGGGACGAAGGCAATCGGCGCCGTTGCACGCATTTTGGCTAGATCCGGATAGGGATCGGACCAAAAAGCCTTGGGGTCGATCTCGAAAACGGGTGCGTTGGACATGAGTGGCGAAGGCGTTGCTGTTGCGGTCTTCTCAGCTTAGCCCTGCAAACAGCTTTGCATAGTCTTCGCGCAGCGCTTTCTTCTGGACTTTGCCCATGGTGTTGCGCGGCAGTTCGGGAAGAAAAATCACTTCTTTGGGTTGTTTGAATTTTGCCAACCTGTCTGCGAGCGGGTCGGTAACATCGGCTTTGGTCAAAGACGGGTCAGCGCGTACGACAACGGCCACGACAGCTTCTCCGAAGTCATGGTGCGGAACGCCGATAACGGCGCTTTCCTTTACTCCTGCAAGGTCATCAATCAGACCTTCGACTTCTTTCGGGTAGACATTGAAGCCCCCCGAAATCACCAGATCTTTGGAGCGACCAACGATGGTGATGTAGCCGTCTGCATCTTCGCGCGCCATGTCGCCCGTGATGAACCAGCCGTCTGGAAGAAGTTCTTCGGCCGTTTTTTCCGGCATCTGCCAGTATCCTTTGAAGACATTTGGACCGCGCACTTCGAGCACACCGATGTCGCCTTGTTCAACCTCCACTCCGTCCTGCCTGATGCGTGTCTCAACACCTGGAAGCGGGAAGCCGACGGTGCCAGCGCGCCGCTCCCCTTCATAAGGGTTTGAGGTGTTCATATTGGTTTCGCTCATGCCATAGCGTTCCAGAATGCGATGTCCTGTGCGTTCTTCCCATGCCTCATGCGTGTCGACCAGCAATGGCGCGGACCCGGACACAAACAGACGCATGTTGGACGCCAGTTCCCGACTGAGTCTCGGATCGTCGAGCAGGCGGGTGTAAAAGGTGGGCACTCCCATGAGGGATGTCGCATTTGGCATCGCTTCGATGATGGCGTCGGTGTCGAATTTCGGCAGAAACACTACAGCTGCGCCCGCGAGAAGTGCGACATTCGTGGCAACAAACAGGCCGTGGGTGTGAAAAATCGGCAAGGCATGGATCAGGACGTCGTCCGGCGAAAACCGCCAGCAATCACGAAGCACCATCGAATTGGACGCGAGATTGCCGTGACTCAGCATAGCACCCTTTGAGCGACCGGTTGTGCCTGAGGTGTACAAAATCGCGGCGAGGTCGTCGGCATTGCGTGCGACTGGCGTAAAGCTGGCGTGAACTTTGGCGGCTTCGGTCAGTGAGCCGACACCTGCGGCGTCGAGCGTCAGGACCGATGCGTTGCCGGCAATGCTGCGGGTTTCGTTTTCGCGGGTAGGATCACAAATCACAACGCGCGGTTCAGCATCGCCTAGGAAAAAGGCGATTTCGGGCGTCGTGTAAGCTGTGTTGAGAGGAAGAAACACGCCTCCTGCCATTACCGTGCCGAGGTAAAGCTGGATCGCTTCAATGGTTTTCTCCACCTGCACAGCCACCCGATCACCGGGCGTGACACCCAGTGCGACCAAGGCGGCCGCAATCTTTTCCGCGCCTGCAAACAGATCACCAAAAGTGACATCGAGCCTATCCGGCAGGCTGGCGAAAACGTCATCTTCACGACCCAGAGACGCGGTACGCAGGGCATTTAGCAGATGGTTTGTGTCGTACATGAGGCCTCCGGAACTGGTCGCTGGACTGTTTCGGTTTGTCCTTAAAAGATCAATAGCGGCGGGTTGTTATTCTGCGCGTCGGGTTGCACAGTCGCGGCAATCACGAGAGGCAGGTGGAGATGAACCCGGTTCGCGGTATCGCGCTCAAGGTCACGGCGATTGCGCTGTTTTCAGTTATGGCAGCCTTGATCAAAGCAACGGCAGACAGTGTCCCGCCAGGCCAGGCGGTGTTCTTTCGGTCTTTCTTTGCGATGATCGTGATTTTGGTCTGGCTAGCGCAACGCGGCGAGTTGCAATCGGGTCTCAAGGCGCAAAACAAGATGGGCCATGTCTGGCGCGGGTTGATTGGCACGTCGGCGATGGCGATGAACTTCGCCGCGCTTGGTATGTTGCCTTTGCCGGAAGTCACAGCGATTGGATTTACCGCGCCCCTTTTGACTGTCATTTTCGCGGCAATGTTCCTTGGAGAAGAGGTTCGTGCATTTCGTTTGACGGCGGTCGGTGTGGGGCTTGTTGGGGTGGTCATTGTCCTTTGGCCGCGGTTGACGATTTTCGAGGACTCTCCTGAAGCAACAGTGGCTACGCTGGGCGTCATGCTGGTTTTGGGTTCGGCCGTGTTTCGCGCATTGGCTCAAATCCACATTCGCCAGTTGGTGCAGACGGATCAGACATCGGCAATCGTGTTTTATTTCTCTCTTACGGCGACCTGCCTGTCGCTGCTGACATTGCCGTTTGGCTGGGTCGTGCCGGGACTGGACGTGATCGCAATGCTGGTGACAGCCGGGCTGATTGGTGGGGTAGCGCAGATCATGCTCACGTCTTGCTACAGGTTTGCGCCGGCCAGTGTCGTGGCCCCGTTCGATTATGCATCGATGCTATTTGCACTTTTGATTGGTTATGTCTGGTTTGACGAGATCCCGACAGCGGCCATGCTGGTGGGCGCGTCGATCGTGATCCTCGCGGGGGTCATGATTATCTGGCGGGAACGCCAACTTGGTCTCAAGCGTGGCAAGGCACGACCAAACGTGACACCACAGGGTTAAGACAAAAAGAGACCGGCCGCCCCGAGGGAGACGGCCGGAATCCGTAAGCGGAAAGTGAGCTTACATATTGTTTTTCTTATACTCTTCCATGAGCTTTTTGGCCTCGTCGATCCGTGCCTGACCGTCGATTCCCCGCTTCTCCATATCGGCAATCCAGCTGGCGTAGATCGGATCTACGACGGTTGCCCATTCTGCCGCGTCTGCCTCGGACACTGTGAATATGTTGTTGCCACGATCCGCGGCCAGTTTGCGGGCCGGCGCGTCGTAGTCTTGCATGGTGCCTCCGGCGAAGACCGAGAAATCGAGGCCGGATTGGCTATCCATGACCGACTGCAAATCTGCCGGCAGGCTGTCCCACTTGGCTTTGTTCATCGCGAGTACAAATGTCAGCGTGTAAAGCGCAGTGCCTTCGAACTCCGTGTGGTTTTCCACCAGCTCCGGCACTTTGAGGGCTGCGGTGACTTCCCATGGAATTGTGGTGCCGTCGATTACGCCCTTGGACAGAGCCTCTGGCACGGCCGGCACTGGCATACCGACAGGTGAGGCGCCGGTTGCTTTGAGAAGCTCGTTCACAAGACGGGATCCGCCGCGGATTTTCATACCCTGAAGGTCGGCAGGCTTGGCGACGGGTTTGTTTGTGTGGAACATGCCCGGACCGTGGACCCATGCGCCAAAGATTTTGAGGTCCTTGAACTCGGTGTCGGCCATGTGGGATTCGAACATCTTCCAGTAGGCGTAGGACCCCGCGCGGGCGTCCTCGACCATGAAGGGAAGTTCAAAAACTTCGGTCGACGGGAACCTGCCCGGCGTGTAGCCGACCACAGTCCAAACCAGATCGACCACGCCGTCTTTGGCCTGATCCATCAGGGCGGGCGGTGCACCACCCAGAGACATTGCGCCGTAGCGTTCGATTTTGATGCGGCCTTCGGAGGCCTCTTCAACGCTGTCGGCCCAGGGGTCGAGAATATGTTTCGGTACATTTGCCTGTGGTGGCAGGAACTGGTGCAGTCGTAGAGTGACTTCTTGCGCTGCGGCAGCGCCCGCGGTCATCGCCAGCGCAGCGACGCCCCCGATAAGGTTCAAAATGGTTCTTCGTGTCGTCATGTGGTCCTCCCTTTACACAGACAGACGAGGGCGGGGCGTGAACGCCGGGTGGCCCTCCGGATGCAAACCTGAAAATCGTGAAATGCTATTTTTTGCATGTAACCCCAAATTGCAGCTGACTGGCAACTGTTCAGGGCAGCGTTGGACAGAATGTCTCTGTCCGTTCGGACAGCGAGTGCAATTCTGGTCTGTTTGTCCCTCCGCATTGGCAAGGTCGCGAATTCATGGTTCCCTCCCTTGTCAAACCAGCAAAATGTAACAATCAAGGTCAAAACGCCATTTGCGTCGGGGAGAGCGCGGGCGGACAGACACAGGGACGGGGAAAACCGGCACAGAATGAACGAGATTGTCGAAGGGTTGCTCAAGGCGGGGCAACTCATCCTCACTTTAGATGCCGATCTGATCGAGATCTCGTTGCGGTCGCTGCGAGTGACGCTGACAGCTGTGCTGATTTCCTCGCTGATCGGGCTGCCTCTGGGATGCTGGCTTGCGGTGCGGCGGTTCCGGTTCCGTCGGTTTGTGATCGCCACACTCAACGCGCTTATGGGACTGCCTCCTGTGGTGGTCGGGCTGATCGTCTATATCCTGTTGAGCCGGTCGGGACCGTTTGGTGTCTTTGGCTTGTTGTTTACGCCAACGGCGATGATCATCGCGCAGGTGATTATTCTCACGCCACTGATAGCGTCGATTTCACATCAGGCGATCCGTGACCTCTGGGCTGAGTACCATGACCTTCTGATTTCGCTGAACACATCGCGATGGCAACGGATCTGTACTTTGCTCTGGGACGGGCGCAGGGCGCTGCTGACGGCCTCTCTGGCCGGCTTCGGACGCGGGATCGGCGAGGTGGGAGCCATCATGATCGTGGGCGGCAATATCGACCATGCAACGCGTGTGCTGACAACGGCGATTTCGCTGGAGACTGGCAAGGGCAATTTTGCTCTGGCGCTTGCGCTGGGCTTTGTCCTGATTGGACTGGCCGTGGCGGTGAACCTGATCATTCACAGCCTGTCGCGGACAGAAAGGAGTGGCCGATGGTGAAAACGCCTATCCTTCCGCTTCGTGTAAGTGAGGCTGTGGTGCGACGCCGGGGCAAAGTACTTGTCGGACCGATTTCCGCAGAATTAGAGACGGACGGACTGACGATTGTCATGGGACCCAACGGTGCAGGCAAGACAACGCTGCTTCGGCTCTTTCATGGAATGGAGCGCATTTCGAAAGGCACGTTGAAGTGGCAGGTACCGCAACCCGAGGCGCGTGCAGAGCAGGCCTTTGTGTTCCAGACACCAATTCTGATGCGGCGCACGACACTGGACAATGTGGCCTACCCCCTGATCGTGCACGGTGTCGGTCGGGAAGCGGCTCGGTCTAAGGCGGCAGATTGGCTGGAACGCGTCGGTCTGAGTGACAGCGGCAGTAAACCCGCACATGTCCTGTCTGGCGGCGAGCGCCAAAAAATGGCCCTCGCACGGGCCCTGATCCGCGACCCGCAGATTGTTTTTCTGGACGAGCCCTGTGCCAATCTGGACGGGCGCGCAACGCGCGAGTTCGAAGAGCTGCTGCTTGCCACTCGTGAAGAAGGCACGCGGGTTGTCATGGCCACACACGACCTTGGTCAGGCGAGACGGCTGGCAGATGATGTCTGGTTTGTGCACCATGGCCTTATCCACGAAGCGGCGCCTGCCGCGACATTTTTTGAAAACCCGAAAACTCCGGAAGCGCGCGCATTCATTGAAGGAGATATTGTCGAATGACATTAAGAGCAGTCGTGATGGCCGCAACTTTGGTTGTGTCCGGTGGAACGGCGACGGCGGACACCATGAAAATGGCCGTGACCACATCTTTTCACAACTCTGGTCTTGCAGATGTTCTATTGCCCGAAATCAAGGCCGATCTTGGTTTGGATGTGCAGCTATTGGTGGTCGGCACGGGGCAAGCGATCCGGCTTGGTGAGGCCGGTGACGTTGATGCGATTCTGGTGCATTCTCAAAAGGCCGAAGAAGCTTTTGTACGAGGCGGCTATGGAACCCATCGAACCGAAATCATGTACAATGATTTTGTGCTGATCGGCCCGTCCGATGATCCAGCCGCAGTGGCCGCTGCCGAAACCGCTCCTGATGCGTTGGCAGCTGTTGCTGACTCGGAAACGGCGTTTGTCAGCCGCGGAGACGACAGCGGAACGCACAAGAAAGAGTTGTCGCTTTGGGACGCCACTGGCGTTCGGGATCGGAGCTCTGGTTGGTATCACGAAGTAGGCGCAGGCATGGGGGCGGCTCTCAATACCGCGTCCGGTATGAATGCCTACATCATGTCGGACCGAGCGAGTTGGTTGAAGTTTGGCAACAAGGGTGATCTGGCGCTGCTGTTCGCCGGCGATCCGGAGCTGTTCAACCAGTATGCCTATTTGCCTGTGAGCGCAGAGAAGCACGGGCATGTTGCGGCCGAGCTGGCGACGAAGCTTGAGACCTGGCTGGTGAGTGATCGCTCAAAAGAGCTGATCAACGGGTATCAGTTAAACGGGGAACAGCTTTTTACGTTTAACGCGGAATAGGATGTTTAGGCTGAGTTAGAGACTGAACTGGCGGTCGTCATTCATCCGGAACAGAGTGAATGGCAAACTGTTCCAGTTCGGCCTCGGCCGGCTTTATCGAACGAAATTGCTCTTTCACTCCTGTGTCAGTCAGCTCTCTGCTGACGGTCAAAAGCGTGTTGGGGTCATGTTCGTCACACAATTCCATCATGTGGCGCAGTTCGTCTTTTGCGACCGGCAAGGCAGCCTCGAGTGAAGGCGCTCCATATAAAGCAACAAAGTGCTGCGCCAAGGCCTGTTCCAAGGTGTCCAGTTCTGCTTGTTCAATCGAGGTGACAGCCACGAAAGTGACGCGTCCAAAAGTTTCGATACCGAGCCAGCCGTTTGCGAAGGCCTGACGAGATTTTCCCGTCAGGTCGCCTTCACCCCAGTTCGAAAATTCGAAACCTCCGCTGATCGCCCATTCACCGGTGCGAGCCGGATTAAAGAAGATGCGTTGGTCGCTTTCGTCGAAATGAATGGCGCGTGCGAGATGCATCAGGCGGCTCCTTGCAAAAGGGTTGAGAGAGGGATCAGCCGGGTTTCATTGCCGTCGCGTAGTAACATGCCAAAGTGTTCGTCAACTCCGACAAATACGCCTTCATAGTGCGTGTCGCCGATGGAAAAGGAGACGTCCTCCCCGACGTTCTTGGCGAGACCCCTCCATTCGTCATGAAGCGGTTTGAGACCGGAATCTTCCATGCGGTTGATCCATACAAGCGTATGACGAACCCACGCGGACAGAAGGTCTTCGGAGGCGATATCAACACAACCTTCTTCGAACAGACACGTCTGGTCTGGTGCATTTCCGGGTGTGTTAGGGTCTATTGGCAGCAGCGGAAGCTCCAACCCGACGACCATCCAATCAGGATCTTCTCCGGAGTCATGCGTTGATGCCGCGACCTGTATCCGACCGCAGGAAGCTCCGTTCACATACAATCCACCGTTCCAGTCCAGATGCACCCCGACTTCGGGCGGTGCCAGCGCACCAAGAGCGTTTTGAAAGCCTATCGCACAACAAACGAGAACAGGCATCGCCTGTTCCAGCCCTACTTCGGGAGCGAATACAATGGCCGCGCGAAGTTGATCCGCGGCCATGTTGTAAACCACGAGCCCGGCGTCGCATCCGACTGTTGCCTGAAGCTGAGCCTTGGCAAAGGGGTCGGTCATGCCTGTAAGTTCCATCCCCTCAAACAGGGGAGGGAATTGTGGTGTCGACGTCATGCGTTTCCGCTTTCGATCAGAGAACGTGCGAGGGATCGGAAGGCCTGCGCCTGCGGTGCGTCAGGCTTGCTGACGACAATTGGTGCGCCCCCGTCGGCGGCAATGCGGATATCCATGGCAAGTGGGATCTCGGCAAGCAGGGGGACGCCAAGTTTCTCAGCCTCCGCTGCGACACCGCCGTGACCAAAGACATGTTCTTCATGGCCGCAATTTGAGCAGATGTGCGTGCCCATGTTTTCGATCATTCCGACTATCGGCGTGCCAAGTTTCTCGAACATATTGATGCCCTTGCGAGCATCCAAAAGGGCAATATCCTGCGGCGTAGAGACTATGACGGCTCCTGTCAGTTCCGCTTTTTGAGCGAGCGTCATCTGGACATCGCCAGTTCCGGGCGGAAGGTCCACGATCAGCACGTCCAGAGCACCCCATTGCACCTGATTGAGCATCTGTTGGAGCGCTCCCATCAGCATTGGGCCGCGCCACACGACCGCTTCTTCCTCACGGGTCATCAGGCCGATGGACATCATTGTCACGCCATGATTGCGCATTGGCAGAATGGTCTTTCCGTCAGGGCTTGATGGGCGTCCGGAAACACCCAGCATTCTGGGCTGGCTGGGGCCGTAGACGTCTGCGTCCAGCAATCCAACGCGGCGGCCTTCGGCGGCCAGCGCAGCGGCCAGATTGGCGGAGACAGTCGACTTGCCGACACCGCCCTTGCCGGACGCAACAGCGAGAATGCGGTCGATTCCCGGTATTTTTTGAGGGCCTTGAGGTTGAGCCGGACGGTTCGGTTTCAAATCCGGTGGTGCCTTTGGCGTGGCGTGTGCGGTCATCACAACCGACACTTTGTCGACCCCGTCGAGCGCTGCGATCCGGTCTTCAGCCTCGGCTTTGACCGATTGAAGCGCAGAGGCGTTCGCCGGGTCAATTTCCATCACGAACCGGACTTCTCCGCCGTCCACATTCAGGGCGCGGACCATACCGGAAGACGCGAGATCGCTTCCCGATACGGGATCTTTCAAGTCTTTGAGAACATTCAGAACTTCGTCACGAGTTGCCATTCATTCGCGCCCTTTGATCTGTCCGGTGACAACGTGTTCGATATCCAGGCCGTCAATAGTCAGAACCATCCTGGCGGTGAATTCCTTGCCCGCGGTGGCTTCTGCACCGGCGGTCCGCATTGCGTCTTCGATCGCCTGCTGGGAGGTCACGCCGACCTGTTTGAGGAACTTACGCATTGTCATGTTGAAGTCTTCGCTCATCGTCAGAGTCCTTTCGCGACGGTTGACCCATGTTGACGCAAGGAGAGCGCCGCATCTAGGCTTTGTGCATGGGTTTTGTTCGGTTTCTTTTTTGCGTTCTTGCATGCGTTGTGTGGTTGGCCGGTTCGGCGGGCGCACAGGGAAAGACGCTCACGCTCTCCGCGCCGGAAGAGATTACGGATAGCGGTCTTTTGAAGTTCATGTTGCCGCGGTTCGCGCTCAAACACGGTATCCGGGTGACGGTTGTCGACACGGATGCAGAAGTGGTTATCGAAGTCGGTGAAATGCCGGTATTTGCCAGAGAAGACGTGGGATACGGCGTGCGGTCGACCGCTGACAGCCCGCATGCAGAGACTTTCGTTGTGTGGCTCTCCAGCGAAATCGGTCTGCGCACCGTGTTGAGTTACAAAGTTGACGGTGTGACCGTATTTGCGGAGCCTGCGGCGCCGGAGGAAGAAGCGATCGCCGTTGTGTTGACCGGCGATGCACTTAAGGGGCAGGACGCGAGTTTGCGGGCCTGTGGGCGTTGCCATGTGGTTGGAGAAATCAACCGGATGGCGGGAATCGGTTCGACACCTTCCTTTGCGGTGTTGCGTACCATGGCGGATTGGCAGGAACGGTTCGAGATTTTCTATGTTCTCAATCCCCATCCTGCCTTCACCATCATTCCCGAGGTCATCGAGGAGTTTGATGAAACGCGTCCGAGTCCGATTGCGCCGGTGACCGTAACGCTGGAGGAGATCGAGGACATCGTTGCTTACGTGGCCGCAATGGACCCCGCTGACCTTGGAGCACCGATAGCGCATCAGTGATCCCGGCGTTTTGACAGGTAGTCGTCTGTGGTTGTCACGCGTGGGCGTTCGCCAGCTGCAAACGGATTGTTCTGTTGGTGAAACTGCGCATTGACCCGACAATCGTCACACATGCGGATCATGCGGGCCGCATCCGACGTCGCGAACATCGCGTGTTTACCCTCAAGCTTTTCGATGATGCGTTCCACGGTGGACTTCACGCCAAAAAGCTTGCCACATTCTACGCAGGCAAACGGTTCCTCCTCGTGCAAAACCTGTTGGGACAGAGCGCTGTCGGCGGTGTTGAACTGAGGCAGAAGAGAAATCGCATTTTCTGGACAGACCTGGGTGCAAAGACCGCATTGCAGGCAGGCGTCTTCCTGAAAACGCAGCTGCGGTTTGTCGGGATTGTCACCCAGCGCACCGGCGGGACACAGAGAGGCACAAGAAAGGCAAAGCGTGCAGGCGACTTTGTCGACAACGACTGCGCCATATGGCGCGGAATCCGGCAAAGAAAGCGGAGCGTCAAGGTCAGGTTGCAGGGTTTTTACAGCCAGGCGTGTGACCTGGCGGCGCGTACCGAGCGGCAAGATCGGGGCAACGTCAGGCGCGGTGGCGGAGCTGGAAAAAAGATCGTCGCACAGTGCGGCAGGATCCGAAGGTTCCAGCAAGCGGATGGCGTCGGTCTGCCCGGACAAAGCGCGTGCAAGCGGCAATTCTGCATCGAGCGCGCTTCGGTCTGTGGACGGAGCCGCCAAAACATCCACCGCGGCAAAGCCACAGGCCAAAGCGGCCAGAATCTCGGCGTGACCGAAACCCGAGACCCTCTCAAGATCCAGCGGGATAACGTCGGCAGGAAGACCTCGTTCAAACCGAGCGGACAGCGAGATCATTTCAGCGCCGAAGTCACGGTCGTGGACGAGCAAACGAGGTGCAGCGCCTCCGGCCTCGCGGTAGGCGTTCGCCAAGCCGGAAATTCGCGCGAACAGAAAGCTGGTGGGCGGGTCATCGTAGGTGATTGCGCCGGACGGGCAGAGAGCCGCGCAGCTTCCACAACCCGCGCAAATGTTCGGGTCGATGTCGACGTGGTCGCCTTCGGGTCTGATTGCGGACGTTGGACAGTTGTCCAGACACTTGGAGCAACCCGCCTGCTCGGCGCGGGAATGCGCGCAGATCGTGGGGTCTAACGCGAGAAAGAACGGTTTTTCAAACGTTCCAACCAGGTGGGACGCTTCGACAATGGCGGCGCGCAAGGCCGAGGCGCTGTTGGGGTCAGCCCGTAGGTAACCTTCTCGTTTTTCGTGTGCGGGAAAGAGCGGCGTTTCGCGGCGCAGGTCGAGGATTATGTCACATTCTGTGCGCCCGCCGTCACGGGGTTCGCCAAATGTCAGGGGGCCGCGACCCGCCGGCATCAGCTGTTGCAGCGCGTCGATGCGAACGTCGAAGCCGCCGAGCGCCCCTTGCGCGGATTTCAGAGAACCCAAAACGACTTCGAAGCCACGATCCAGCGGAACTTCTTCTGCGTCCTGAAGCAAAACGGTGACGTTTAGGTGCTCCTTGAGTTCACTCGCCGCCGCAAGCGCGGCTTCGGAGTCGCCCAAGATCAGACACAACCCTTCCGAGACAACATCAAAGGTTTTGACAGGAGGAGGAGTGCGTAGTGCATCGGCCAGAAGGGCGGCCTGTTTCGGGCCGGCCCCAGCGGATTCATCGGACCATCCAGCACGATCTCTAAGGTCGACAAATTGCGGCTCGGGGGCATCTATTTCGGCGGCAATTTCGGTGAAAAAGGCGCGCTCTTGTTGGCAGCCGATGATTACGTCGCCGCTCGAAATGGCCTTTGCAGCGATCGCTGATTGATGGGTGCAAAGACCTGTGTGAATCTTGGAACACGTCACGCCCTCAATGCGTTCGAGTGCGTCAGGATGCACGCTAGAAGTGTTTGAACAATCACAAAGAATCAAGGATTTGGGCATTGGATCGTCTGGCTCCTCCGGCTGCAATCTCCCGTTTGCGCGTCCTAGAAACGCATGTTTCCCGATCTGCGTAAACCCCTCTCGCCCTGCTTGAGGGTCGAGCGGCGTGATTCGAAAAAACCAAGTGATTCTATGGGTTATTGCCGGAGTTGGACAAACTGTCCGCTCTTTCCCTAGGGGCAGAGGTGGCAGGCACAAAATGTCCAGTTTTTTGCCGATCTGCAGCATTTTTTCCGAAACACTTTGGCAAATCCGCGCTACGCTGGGATCATATTCTTGATCAAAACTTTTTTTGACGTCCGGCGAATTGGCCGGTTTGGGAGGAAGACAACTATTATGCGGCAAGCGCCGGTCTCTTTGCCTTTGGGCATCGTGGTGCGAAGGACGCCTTCGGTTAGCCGATGGGCGCCTTGGGCGTACAAAGCTGTCAGCGTTATTCCCGGTGCCGGTGAAGCGGACTGGCAAGTGTTGCGCGAAGAGGGTGACGTTGTCGAATACCACGCAGCAACAGTCGCGTTAGAGTTGTGGCGCACTGATACTGAAGCTTACCTGACCGGGCTATCTGCGCGTGTTCCTTCGATTGGGGTCGTCATGCGTGAAAACACCGATCCTGACAGCTCCCGTCCTTATGAGGTTTTGTTGGCGACAGCGTCTCCGTATGAGTGCCAGGATTATGCCGACAGCGGCGAAGAGTTGTTGGAGCTTGTCCCGATGCCAGAGGGTTTGGTGGCTTTGCTTCGCGACTTTGTTGATGAGCATCACGAGGAAGAGGTTTTTGTGAAGCGCCGACGCGACAAGAAGCGGGTCGATGACGTTGAAGACGGACGAGGCGATCCGCGAATTTCCCAATTGACGGATGTGTACCGTGCGCCGCGTGCAGGGAGGCCACATTGAGTCGCGGCGGAGATTTCTGGGCACGCCGGAAGGCGGCCGTCGCTGCGGAAGCAGAGGCCGAGATGATTGCGCAAGAACGCGCAGTTGCAGCCGAGGAGCAGGCGTCTCTCGAAGACAAGCCTGACGCCGAAATTCTTGCGGAGCTCGATTTGCCAGATCCGGATGAATTAGGCCCAGGTGACGATTTCTCGGCTTTTTTAAAAACAGCGGTCCCAGAGCGCCTGAGACGCCGGGCCCTACGCAAGTTGTGGCTGACAAACCCGACTCTGGCCAACGTAGATGGTCTTGTGGACTACGGTGAAGACTTCACGGATAGCGCCATGGTCGTCGAAGGCATGCAGACCGCCTATCAAATCGGGAAAGGCATGCTGAAGCACGTTGAGGAAATGGCCCGAAAAGCAGAGGCGATGGATCAGCCTGTACTGGGCGAGGCAGCCGAACAGCCAGCAGCCGACGATGAGGCTGACGTGCCAGAAGACGTGATCGCGATGGCGGAGGTCGAAGATGCAACGCCTGCCGAGATCGCAATTGGCGAGACTGACCCTGCGGCGGAGGAAATTGCGCCGTCACCTCGTCGTCGGATGAGATTTGAATTTGAGCAACCCGCGATGGAGCGCCAATGACGGAAACTGCCACTCAAACAGCGATCGCAGAAGAAGACCTGCTGCGGGCTGATCTGTATGATTTCATGTCTGCGTTGCTGGCAGGACCGCCGGACAAGGACTTGCTGGCGCGAACGGCAGCCCTGTCCGGGGACAGCAGCGAGTTGGGACAAGCGGTCAGCACTCTGGCCCGTGTAGCGAAGGTGACCAACGCCAAGGCGGTTGAGAGTGAGTTCAATGCGCTGTTTATCGGTATTGGCCGCGGAGAACTGATGCCTTTCGCGAGTTACTACCTGACAGGGTTCTTGAATGAAAAGCCGCTCGCGACCTTGCGCACTGACATGGCAGGGTTGCGCATCACCCGTGCGCCAAATGTGTATGAGCCCGAAGACAATATCGCGAGCCTGATGGAAATGATGTCGGGCATGATCCGTGGCCGGTTCGGTCAAACGGTGCCAGTCGCCAAGCAGAAAGACTTTTTCTTCCGGCATATAGCGCCTTGGGCGGAGCACTTTTTCTCCGATCTGGAAGCGGCACAAAATTCGGTGCTCTACGCGCCGGTCGGCTCGGTCGGCAAAGCCTTCATGGAAATTGAAACGCAAGCATTCCGCATGGGGGCGGAGTGACCGGAACTGACGCAAACCGCCGGACCCCAACCGGCCAGACAAAGGAGGAAGCAATGAGCAAACCTGCGGATGACAAAGCCACCTCGCGGCGGGATTTCCTGAAACTCGCCACAGCGGCAGCGCCAGCAGCAGCGGTTGCGGCGACTTTGGCGCCGGAAAGCGCCGAAGCACAGCCTGCCGATCTGTCCAGCACCAAAATGCAGGACACAGCGCATACCCGCGCCTACCTCGACAGCGCCCGGTTCTGACCGGACGACGTTACCCCGCCCCCGACCACCGGTTGCGTGACGCCCACCGGTCGGGATTACGAGAATACCGAGCCAGTCCCCGAAGCGGGACAGCAAGGGAGGAAAACAATGCTTAGGAAAAAGACCAACGGGGTTGCGCGACGCCCCCAGCGGACAAGTATCCTGTCTGCCGCCGCTGAAAAATCAGTGGATCGCCGCACGTTTTTGCGCGGCTCCGGCCTCGCCATCGGCGGGCTGGCAGCGATCGGGGCCACGGGTGGCACCGTCACTCAGGCTCAAGCGCAGGATGCTGCGAACTCTGCTGTTCAAACTGTCAAATCTGTCTGCACCCACTGCTCTGTCGGATGCACCGTCGTCGCCGAAGTGCAAAGCGGCGTCTGGATCGGGCAGGAGCCCGGTTGGGACAGCCCCTTCAATCTGGGTGCGCATTGTGCCAAAGGCGCAGCGGTCCGCGAACACGCCCACGGCGAGCGCCGACTGAAGTACCCGATGAAGAAAGAAGGCGGCGAGTGGAAACGCATCAGCTGGGAACAGGCGATCAACGAGATCGGCGACGGCATGATGAACATCCGCGAAGAGAGCGGCCCTGACAGCGTGTATTGGCTTGGTTCGGCCAAGCACAACAATGAACAGGCCTATCTGTTCCGCAAGTTTGCTGCCTATTGGGGCACCAATAACGTGGATCACCAGGCACGTATCTGTCACTCCACTACGGTTGCCGGCGTGGCGAACACATGGGGCTACGGCGCCATGACAAATAGCTACAATGACATCCACAACTCCAAAGCCATCTTCATCATCGGCGGTAACCCGGCTGAGGCGCACCCTGTCTCGCTGCTCCATGTGCTCCGCGCGAAAGAGCGTAACAACGCTCCCCTGATCGTATGCGACCCGCGGTTTACCCGCACGGCGGCACATGCGGATGAATATGTGCGCTTCCGTCCAGGTACAGACGTTGCTCTAGTATGGGGAATTCTGTGGCACATCTTCGAGAACGGTTGGGAAGACAAAGAGTTCATTCGCACCCGTGTCTGGGGCATGGACCAGATCCGTGAAGAAGTGAAAAAGTGGAACCCTGAGGAAGTTGAACGTGTAACAGGCACGCCGGGCGAGCAATTGCGCCGTGTGGCCCGTACTATGGTGAACAACCGACCCGGCACCGTGATCTGGTGTATGGGTGGTACACAGCACACCAACGGTAACAACAACACCCGCGCGTACTGCATTCTGCAGCTGGCCCTTGGCAACATGGGTACTTCGGGTGGTGGCACCAATATTTTCCGCGGCCACGACAACGTACAGGGTGCAACGGACCTTGGTGTACTGTCTCACACACTGCCGGGCTACTACGGCCTGTCCAACGGCGCCTGGGCACACTGGGCGCGGGTGTGGGGTGAAGATCCCGACTGGCTGGCGGGGCAATTCGCCAAGACCACCGGTGCCGACGGCAAGGAAAAGTCGCTTCAGAACCTCACCGGTATTCCGGTGTCTCGCTGGATCGACGGTGTTTTGGAAGACCCGGACAACATGGACAACCCCGACAAGGTTCGCGCCATGGTTCTCTGGGGGCATGCGCCGAATTCCCAGACCCGCGGCAGGGAAATGAAAACCGCGATGGAAAAGTTGGACATGCTGGTCGTGATCGATCCGTTCCCGACTGTTTCTGCGGTGCTTCATGACCGGACCGATGGCGTCTATCTTCTGCCAGCTTCTACGCAGTTTGAGACCCGTGGGTCCGTAACCGCGTCCAACCGCAGCTTGCAGTGGCGTGACCAGATCATGGAACCGCTTTTCGAAAGCAAGACAGACCATGAAATTATTGGTTTGCTTGCCAACAAGTTCGGGTTTGGCGATCGGCTCTTCCGTAACATTGAAATGGATGACGAAAACACGCCGAATGTCGAAAGCGTCACCCGTGAGTTAAACAGCGGATTGTGGACGATCGGTTATACCGGTCAGTCGCCTGAGCGTATCAAAATGCATATGGCGAACCAGCACACGTTTGACCGCACCACGTTGCGCGCAAATGGCGGGCCGGCGGATGGTGACTATTACGGTATGCCTTGGCCTTGCTGGGGCACAGCCGAAATGAAGCACCCCGGTACCCCGAACCTCTATGACATGTCCAAACGTGTCAGCGAGGGCGGTTTGACCTTCCGTGCCCGCTTTGGTGTGGAAAGGGACGGTCAAAACCTTCTTGCGGAGGGTGTTGCGAGCCTAGATTCCGAAATTCAGGATGGCTACCCAGAGTTCACGATGCAGATGCTGATGGACCTCGGTTGGGACAGCGACCTGACGGATGAGGAGCGCGCGGCAATTGACGCTGTGGCCGGTCCAAAGACCAACTGGAAGACCGACCTGTCTGGTGGCATCCAGAGGGTTGCGATCAAGCACGAGTGTGCGCCGTTTGGTAACGCAAAGGCGCGGGCCGTCGTTTGGACCTTCCCGGATCCGATCCCTCTGCATCGCGAGCCGCTCTATACGCCGCGTCGCGATCTGGTGGAGGACTATCCGACTTACGAGGATCGGAAGTTCTATCGTCTTCCGACCATGTATGCCTCGATCCAGAAGCAGGACTTCAGCAAGGATTATCCAATCATTCTGACGTCTGGTCGACTGGTGGAATACGAGGGCGGCGGCGACGAAACCCGCTCCAATCCATGGTTGGCAGAACTGCAACAGGACATGTTTGTCGAGATCAATCCGCGCGATGCGAATAATCTTGGCGTACGTGACCGGGCGCAGGTCTGGGTCGAAGGGCCTGAAGGCGGCAAGGTCAAGGTTATGGCCATGGTCACCAATCGCGTTGGCGAAGGCGTTGCCTTTATGCCCTTCCACTTTGGCGGACATTTCGAGGGAGAGGATCTGCGGAGCAAGTACCCCGCCGGAGCCGACCCATATGTGTTGGGCGAAAGCACCAACACGGCGCAGACCTACGGCTATGACAGCGTGACCCAGATGCAGGAGACGAAAACGACTCTCTGCAAAATCTGGGCAGCATAAGGAGGAAGAGAAATGGCACGAAGTAAGTTTCTCTGCGACAGCGAACGCTGCATCGAATGCAACGCCTGTGTCACCGCCTGCAAGAACGAGCACGAGGTGCCCTGGGGCATCAACCGGCGCCGTGTTGTGACGATCAACGACGGCAATCCGGGTGAACGCTCGATCTCGGTGGCATGTATGCACTGTTCGGACGCGCCCTGTATGGCGGTCTGTCCTGTGGATTGCTTCTACCAGACCGAAGAAGGTGTGGTGTTGCACTCCAAGGATCTTTGCATTGGCTGCGGCTATTGCTTCTATGCGTGTCCGTTTGGCGCGCCGCAGTATCCACAGGCTGGCAACTTTGGCAGCCGGGGCAAGATGGACAAATGCACATTCTGTGCAGGCGGTCCCGAGGAGAACCATTCCAACGCGGAGTTCTCAAAATACGGGCGCAACCGGATTGCCGAAGGCAAGCTGCCATTGTGTGCGGAAATGTGTTCCACAAAGGCCTTGCTTGCCGGTGACGGCGACGTTGTCTCCGGCATTTATCGCGAGCGGGTTGTCGCGCGCGGTTTCGGTACCGGAGCCTGGGGCTGGGGCACAGCCTATGAACAGAAAGGCGGCTAAGACCGCTAATGACAGTGGCGGCAGACTCTTTGCCGCCACTTCTGTTGCAAACTCGACCTAAATTTCGGGGCGCTCTTTGTACTGGAGCGCAAATGCCCGTTTGGATTTCGACAGGATGAGGTTCCTGATGCGCGCGCTATTGTGGATTGTTTTGAGTGTGATGCTGGCGTTTCCCGCCGCGGCCGAGGACGTCTCGGCAGATGCGGAGCAACCTCGTGCCGCCACGGGCGGTGCGCAAACGCTTGAAGACATCATGGCCCGTCAAAGGGGCGAAAAAATTGACGACGCCGAGCGTCGTAAAAACACCGGGCAAGGCAATGTGGAGGCCTTGATGGGCCAACTTGGCACGCGTGGTGTGGCGTCGGATTCCGACGTTTATCGCGCGCTTCGCTACGGCAGCGCCGATACGTCCACTTCGGCGCGCGGCCCCACGACCGGACTTTTGATCCAGGACGGGGGCATGCGTTGGCTTACTTTCCGAGAAGGGCCACTTCTGACCTATGGTCTGTACTTCCTTGGCGCGATGGTGGTTATCATTGGTGCGTTCTACGCGTATCGCGGCAAGATCATGATTGAAGGACCAAAAACCGGACGCAATATCATCCGTTTTGATGCTTTTGAGCGGTTTGTTCATTGGGTAATGGGCGTCAGTTTTGTCATCCTTGGACTCAGTGGTTTGTTCCTGATCGCCGGACGCAAATTCCTTATCCCGTGGATGGGACACGACGCCTATGCGGTGATTGCACAGGGCGGGAAATGGGCTCACAACAATATGAGCTGGGCGTTCATGCTGAGCGTGATTTTTGTTTTCATCCTATGGATAAAACACAACATTCCGGATCGCGGCGACATCAAGTGGATGGCGCAAGCCGGCGGACTGTTTTCTGAAGGTGTGCATCCTCCAGCCAAGAAATTCAACGCAGGTCAGAAGATCATTTTCTGGTCGGTTATCATCCTTGGGGTATCGATTTCGCTGTCCGGTTTGGCGCTTTTGTTCCCGTTCGAATTTTCGATGTTTGCCAAGACGTTCCAAATCATCAACATCACGGGGCTGCCGCAGTTGATCAGCGGTGCGCCGTTGCCAGAAGTTTTGTCGCCGTATGCCGAAATGCAACTGGCGCAAATCTGGCACGGGATCATCGCGTTTGTCTTCATGGGCATCATCATCGCCCACATCTATTTGGGCTCGTTCGGCATGGAAGGTGCCATCGAAACGATGGGCACAGGTGAAGTCGACGAACAATGGGCCAAGGAACACCATTCGCTTTGGTACGAGGAAGAGATGGCCAAAGCCAAGGGTGCCCCGCAATCCGCTGATCAGGCAACTCCGGCGGAATGAATGCTGCGCGCGCTTCTGATCTTTTGGGCCTTTTCTTGGTTTTCGGTCGCATGGGCTGGAGAGTTCTTCACGCTTGAAGGGCATGGCGGTCCCATCAAGGGCATCGCCGTCTCACCGGATGGCGAGAGTATTCTGACCGCAAGTTTTGACTATTCGCTCGGACATTGGCAGGCGGGCACGTTGGAATGGCTGGAAGGTCACGAGGCCGCTGTTAACGCAGTCGTTTTTGTTGACGATACCCTTGCGGTGTCGTCGGGGGACGATTTTGCTGTGCGGCTTTGGGATTTGGCCGCTGGCACGAGCAGAGAACTGGGCCGCCATAAAGGCAAAGTGGTTTCTCTCAAACTTTCGCCTGATGGGAAAAGCGTCGCGTCGGCAAGCTGGGACGGCACCATCGGGATTTGGCCGCTCAACGGTGGTAAGCCGCGTGGCATAAAGGTTGATAGCAACGTCAACGATGTCGTCTTTGTGCGTGGTGGCACAGCGGTTTTATCCGCCGGATCGGATGGCCATATCCGCGAGTGGGACACGGCAACAGGCACCCAGAACCGCCTTCTTTTGAGCAACGGTTTTGGCGTAAATACGATGGTTCACGATCCGGCAAAGGGCTGGTTGGCATTCGGAGCCGTCGACGGAGTGACCCGCATTGTAGATGTTACAACTGTGGCGACGATCCGGGATGTGACGCTCGAGAGACGGCCTATACTAGCTATGGCGCAAAGTCGCGATGGCCGGTACCTCGCGATCGGCGATGGAGAGGGGTTTATCTTGCTTCTGGATACATCGGACTGGTCCATTCATGCGGATTTTCGTGCCACGCACAGGGGGCCGATCTGGGCCCTCGCATTTTCGGCTGACGGCGAAAATATTCACGCGGGCGGACTGGATGATGCGATGTTCAGCTGGCCGATGAGCGACCCCAGAGATGCGCCAAAGATGGTGCAAGGTGAACGGAGTTTTCTGAACGGAAGCGAGACTGCCTCTAACGGCGAGAGGCAGTTTCAGCGCAAATGCTCTATTTGCCACACGTTGACAGGCGACAGTGCACGCCGAGCCGGACCGACGCTCAAGAATTTGTTCGGGCGCCGGGCTGGGACCGTTTCTGACTACTCTTATTCCGATACGCTTTTGCAAAGCGAGATCGTATGGGATGCGCAAACCATTGATGCGCTTTTTGATTTGGGGCCGGATGTGTATATTCGGGGGACCAAGATGCCGGTTCAGCGGATCAAGGCCCCGCAGGACCGCGCCGACCTGATCGAATTTCTGCGCCACTACAGCGAAACCAGGGAAAACTGAAAATGAAAGCATTTCTCATGGCCTGCGTTGCCGTCATCGGCATTGCCATCGCCGCCTACTATGGCCTGCACGCGGCTGGCTTCTCTGCCAGCGACAAGGGCAGCGGTCCGGCGGTGCGACTGGATTGACGGAATGACGCAGACTGTACGCGCCCGCCCGCAAGACAAGGCGGCGTCGGAATTTGGAATTGGGCTGGCAACGGCCTCGGTTCTGGTTGTGGATGACGAACCGGGTATCCGCAACTTCATCGTGAAAATCCTGAAGCCCGTGGTGGGCCGAATTGAACAGGCGGCTAATACCGATGCGGCTACACGCCTTTTGGACGCCAATCACTATGACATAGTCATACTGGACAACGTGATGCCCGGTACAACTGGGCTGGAATGGTTGAGTGAACAACGCAAACTCGGCTTTTTTGCGGACACGATCCTGATCACAGCTTTTGCAGATATGGACACCGCAATCGAAGCGATGCGGGCCGGAGCCGTTGATTTCGTTCTGAAGCCGTTTCGGTCAAACCAGATTCTGAATGCGGTTGCGCGTTGTGTGGATCGAGTGAATCTGCGACGCGAGAACTATTTGCTGAAATACGAACTGGCGAGTGGCAATGCACAAGTGCGTTCCCGGTTGCTCGGGAGTTCACCGGAGATTGACCGGATTCGTGGCACATTGGGGCGGGCGGCGCCATTGCCGACACCTGTTCTTTTGACGGGCGACACAGGCACGGGGAAAGAAGTCGGCGCACGGGCACTTCATATGATGTCCGATCGGGCTGAAAAGCCGTTTGTTCCCATCAACTGCGCTACGATTGCGGGAGACACAATCGAAGCCGAACTTTTTGGTCGTATCCTGCAAGATCCTGCCGGACGCACCGTGCGTCAGGATGGTCTGTTCATGAATGCCAATGGCGGTACACTGTACATGGACGAAATTGTCGAATTGCCCTTACCGGTTCAGGCATCTCTTTTGCGGGTGATTGAACATCAGCGCGTACGTCCAGTTGGCTCATCGCGTGAAGTGCCGTTGGATCTTCGGTTCATCTTCGCGACAAACGGAGATCTTGACGGGGCAGTTGAAGCCGGTCGGTTCCGCGCGGACCTTTATCATCGGATCAATGTTCTCAACGTGCAGATGCCGAAGTTGAAAGACCGGATCGGCGATCTGAAGGAACTGGCTTTGATGTTCATTCAGCAAATTTCGCAGAGCCTCGGGGTGCCACCATTGGCGCTATCAGAAGGGGTCCTACTGCATATGTCGCGCTATGACTGGCCGGGCAATGTCCGCGAGCTTCGCAACCTGATTGAGCGTTCTTTGATCGTCGGCGAGTGGCCGGCAGAATTTGCTGCAACGGGTAGCGATGAAGAAGTCGCTGCGGTGGATAGTTTGGCAGCCGTTGAACGGCGGCATATCTTGACGGTTCTGGATGCATGCGACGGGAACCGAGCGGAGGCCGCGCGTCGGCTTGGTGTGTCACGCAAGACCATCGACCGGAAGTGCGCCATGTGGAATGAGTGAGCCAGCGGCCAAGGTGGTGACCCGCGCGCGGTCAGTGCGCATACGCCTTTTGGCGATCGCGCTATTGCCAACGCTCGTGATCATGCCGGTATTTTTCATGGTGACGGCCGTCAACTGGGGCGGTCGTTTTGACAACTTGCTGATTGCCAAGGTGAATGGAGAACTGACAATTGCGGATCAGTTCCTGTCTCAACTTCTGGAAAAGAGTGATCTTCAGGTTCGGGCAGTTGCCGAGTCTGCAGAGTTCGTTCTATGGGCGGAAAGTGATCAGGACGGTCCATTGGCAAAAATCCTCGAAGCCAAGCGACGCGCGCTTGGACTTGATTTTCTCTACTACATGAATGGCGATGGAGAGGTTTTGTCGTCGCCGCGGTTTTCCGAAACCGGAAACTTGGCGCAATGGCCTGTTGTGAGCCAAGCTCTGTCAGGGGTGTCGGCAAGCCATATCGACATTTTTTCGCAGTCTGACTTGGCTGGAATTACGGCTGAACTAGCGGAAAGGGCGCGTATTAGACTTGTGCCGACCGAAGCGGCAGTTCCTACGAACCGCAGTGAAGAAACCCGAGGCATGGTGGTGCACACGGCGACCCCTGTGAACGTCGGACGCGGGGGGGCATTGGTTGGCGGTGTTTTGCTGAACCGAAACCTCGAATTCATCGATACGATCAACGATCTGGTGTATCCCAGCGCGAGCCTCACAGAAGGGTCGGTGGGCACGGCGACCTTGTTCCTTGACGATGTCCGCGTTTCAACCAACGTGCGCTTGTTTGAAAACGAGCGTGCGCTCGGGACGCGCGTCTCGGCGATTGTGCGTGAAACAGTGCTGGAGAAAGGAGAGGTTTGGCTGGACCGCGCGTTTGTGGTGAATGACTGGTACATCTCAGCTTATGAGCCTTTGACAGACAGCTATGGAGATCGGGTCGGCATGCTGTATGTCGGATTTCTGGATCAACCGTTTCGGGACGCAAAATTTTCAACAATTCTGACGTTTGCAGTGGCGTTCGCTGTGATTGTCTTGTTGTCGGTTCCAATTTTTTTGCGCTGGGCGCGTCAGATTTTTGAACCCCTCGAGCGAATGTTGCGGACGATCACACGAGTCGAACGCGGCGATCTCGGTGCGCGAACCGGGGTGGGAAATACCGGTGACGAAATCGGCCGCGTTGCGGCACAAATGGACGAACTTCTGGAACAGATCCAGGAGCGGGACCGGGAACTGACGCGGCGTGTGGCAGCGCGCACCAAAGATCTGGAAATCGCCAATCAGCAATTGGAAGCGACGACACGCCAGCTAGTTGTTTCAGAGAAACTGGCTGCGGTTGGCGAAATTGCGGCCGGTATTGCGCACGAGGTCAATAACCCAATTCAGGTGATTCAAGGCAATCTTGACGTGATGCGGGTTGAGTTGGGCGGTGATGCGGATCGGGTTGGTACCGAACTCCGATTGATCGACGAACAGGTTCACTCCATTTTTCTCATCGTGAACAAATTGCTGCAATTCACGCGACCCGATGAATATGCAGAAGGTATGGAGCACCACCGCCCTTCAGATGTGATGGCCGACACGATTCCACTGGTGCAGCACCTGTTGAACAAGGCCGAGATAGCACTTGTGATAAACACGCCAAGCCAGAAAGCTGTCGCGATTAATCGCACCGAGTTGCAGCAGGTGTTCATCAATCTGATCGTCAATGCGATCCATGCAATGCCGGAAGGCGGGACCTTGACCTTGTCGGTGCTGGATGCGGACGATGGAATAGCGATCGCGGTTCAGGATACTGGTGTTGGAATGTCGCCCAATGTTCTGGCGCGTATTTTTGACCCTTTCTTCACAACCAAGAAAGGCGAAGGGACAGGGTTGGGACTATCTATCACACGTAAGTTGGTTGAGCTTTATGGCGGCAGCATAGAAGCTGAAAGTGAAGCCGGAACCGGCACAATTTTCCGAGTCAGTTTTCCGGAAGCCGGCGACGTTTGAAACAGGAGGCTGCGATGTTTTCGATCAATCGACGCGACATGATTTTAGGTAGCTTTGCGCTTGCCGGACTACCGCGTATGGCTCTCGCCGATGCGGACGGATTCATCGACATTGGCGCTTTTGAAACGCAGGTTCAGCTTGTCGAGGGCAACTATCCTAAAACGACCGTCTGGGGGTTCAATGACTCTGTGCCAGGGCCAATGCTCGGAGGCAAACAGGGCGAACGTATGCGTGTGCGTCTAATCAATGGACTGTCCGAGGACACGGCAGTGCACTGGCATGGAATGCGGGTCCAAAACGCGATGGATGGGGTGCCCGGCATGACAATGGACCCCGTGCCACCACAAGGTAGTTTTGAATATGACATCGCCCTGAAAGATGCTGGAACCTATTGGTACCACAGTCACAACCGCTCGCTAGAGCAGGTATCCAAGGGGCTTTATGGCGTTGTGGTTGTCGAGGAGACCGCACCGCCGGACGTGGACCATGATCTCGTGGTTGTGCTGGATGACTGGCGACTTTCGCCGGAGGCACAGATTACAGATGATTTCGGGAATATGCATGATCTGAGCCACGGGGGGCGGCTTGGCAATTATATTCATGCGGTTGTTGAACCCATGCCTGCCAGACTTCAGGCAAACCAGCGTCTGAGACTTCGGTTTGTGAACACCGCGACCGATCGGATTATGCCGATGGTTCTAAGAGGCGTTGAAGGGTGGGTTGTGGCTCGCGACGGTATGCCCCTGGCCGTTCCGGAAACCATCGGTCCACTCACGCTTGGGCCTGCAGAACGTGTGGACGTCATCGTGGATGTGACCGCTGGCGCTGGCGGCGAGGTCCTTTTGGCTTTCCGGGAAGGTGACCAAGGCTATGTCTTGACGCAGTTCCCTGTGCTTGCCGGCACACGCGCGCCCCGAGATGCGGTTGTCGCATTGCCACCAAACCCAATTTCGCAAATCGCCTCAATTGAGGGAGCCCGAACGGTTCCGGTGATGATGGGAGGCGGCGCCATGGGAGGGTTGCGTAGTGCGACCTTTGAGGGTGAAGAAATGGAGATGCGAGCGCTCGTGGAAAGGGGGCAGGTTTGGGCCCTGAATGGCGTTGCAGGCTTGCCGGCCGAGCCATTGTTTCAAGCGGCCCGAGGTGAGACGATTGTGCTGAAAATGC
Organism: Shimia isoporae; assembly: GCF_004346865.1. NCBI lineage: Bacteria > Pseudomonadati > Pseudomonadota > Alphaproteobacteria > Rhodobacterales > Roseobacteraceae > Shimia > Shimia isoporae. The sequence continues at coordinate 513,700 of NZ_SMGR01000002.1, read as the reverse complement.
GCAATGACACCGCTTTTCCCCATGCAATGCATGTGCACGGAATGCATTTTCAGGAAGTTTTGCCGGACGGCAGATTTGGACCACACAAAGACACTGTGCTGTTGATGCGAGGCGAAGAAAGAGCCTTTGCATTTATCGCAGATAACCCAGGTAAGTGGTTGGTCCATTGCCACATGCTGTCGCATCAAACCGCCGGCATGAAAACCTGGTTCACCGTCAGCTGATCTTGCTTTGTTGTGCTGTGGGTGTGATTCCGAATTTTCCGCGATAAACGCGCGCAAAATGCCCGGGGCTTTCAAAGCCGCAAGCGAGCGCGATTTCGGTGACGGACTGGTCGGTTTGCACCAAGAGATTGCGGGCACGATTCAGGCGCAGATCCATCAGGTATTTCTTCGGCGAGCAATTCAGGTACCGTCCGAAAATCCGCTCAAGTTGGCGCGTAGAGATGCCAATTTCATCTGCGATCAGGGACGGTGACCGTGGACGTTCAATACTGTCGTTCATGATTTGAATCGCCTTGACGAGGTGTGGATTTCGCATGCCGTGGCGACTTTGAAGCGACACGCGTTGCTCGGCAGTGCCTTCGCGTACGGCGTTGTAGACCATTTGGTCTGCGACCGCAGTTGCAAGTTCCGAGCCATGAGTTTCACCGATCAAATGCAGCATAAGATCCGCTGTCGCAGTGCCGCCGGATGCTGTTATTATTGGCTCGTCAGCAACAAATACGCTGCTAACAAGGTTCACGTCCGGGAAGTCCTCGAGAAAGCTGTCATGAAAATCCCAGTGGATTGCTGCCCGCATACCGTCAAGCATTCCGCCTTTTGCAAGAATGTAAGCCGCCGAACAGAGCGCGCCGACTTTGGCGCCTTGGGCCCGCCCTTTGCGCAGCGCCGCGAGTAAATCGCCGTCCACATGGTTGTGCATGTTAATTCCGGAAAGAGCAAAAAGCCGGCCGCACTTCGGCAGATCCCTGAAGCTGTAGTCGACCAGCGAGACGGTACCGTTTGAGCAGGTCTCGCGGGTACCATCCTTGCTGGCCAAAACCCATTCATAAAGCGTTTCACCCGAGATCAGGTTGGCAATGCGCAATGGTTCAATCGCGCAGGAAAAGGCGATGTGCGTGAATTCTGGTACCAAAAGTATGGCAAATCGTTCGGTCATAGGCATGGGATTAGGCTAACACACGGCGAAAGCGACAAAGAAATTCTTTTTGTATACATATTGTATTTTTGAGTCTAGCGTCACTGGTAGGTTGGTGATTCCATGCTGGAGAAACATGTGTCGGCGAATCCAAGTTCTCGTAAAGAAGCACTCTATCAGTCGCTCAAATCCGCTGTATTAACGTTGGCATTGCCACCTGGTTCGGATCTGGATGAGACAGCGCTGAGCGATGAGTTTAACCTGTCGCGAACACCGTTGCGGGAGGTGTTTCGAAACCTCGCAGGCGAAGGTTATCTGGATCTTCGAGAAAACCGCGGCGCGCGCGTCAGTGAAATGAGTCACAAGACCTTGCGCGACTTCTTTCTTGCTGCTCCGATGATTTATGGGGCTGTCATGCGGCTCGCGGCAGTCAATCGCACAGACTCTCAGATACAGGCTTTGAAAGCTTCGCAGGAAGACTTCCGCGCCGCATTGCGCAGCGGGTCGGGGACGGATCGCGCGCTCGCAAACAACAGATTTCACGAAGTCACAGGGGAGATGGCAGACAACATATATTTGTTGCCCAGCTTTCAGCGCCTTTTGATCGATCACGCCCGAATTTCGATGACTTTCTATCGTCCGCAGGATGAGAGCATGGCCCGCAATGTATCCGATGCGGCCGACCAGCACGACGCAATCATCGCGGCAATCGAAGCCCGCGACGAGGCCGCTTGTGCTCAGCTGGCGGTTGACCACTGGAACTTGTCGCGCGGGCAGATCGAACTTTTTGTGATGCCCGCAGGGCTGGATATGCCTTTGGGCGAACTGCCCGGAGCGCGTACTGCATAGAGGACTATGATGACACCAATTTTCAAATTTGAAGGCATCTACACACCCGTGGTGACGCCTTACCACCATGATGGCACTGTGAATTTCGATACCTTGTCCAATGTCATCGAACACCTGATTTCGCGTGGAGTACACGGATTGATCTCGGGCGGATCGACTGGTGAAAACTATGCCCAGACGGTTGCAGAGCGCGTTGAGATCGCGACATTTACTGCGGATCAGATAAAGGGCCGTGTGCCGCTTGTTATGGGCACGGGCGCGATGCTCACGGATGATTCCAAATCGCTGGCTGTCGCGGGACGTGAGATGGGCGCAGACGCCATACTACTTGCTAGCCCGCCTTATGCCGTTCCGACGGATCGCGAAAATGCGCTGAACGCGCTCGCAATTGATAAGGCCGCCAATCTTCCTGTGATGCTGTACAATTACCCGCATCGAACCGGCACGTTGATGGGAGAAGAGTTCCTTGATCGGGTCGGTCGTAGCCGGAATTTCTGCGGAATCAAGGAAAGTTCTGGCGATATCAACCGCGTGCATCTTCTGGCGAGGGACTATCCGCATATCCAACTGGGATGCGGCATGGACGATCAGGCGCTGGAATTTTTTGCGTGGGGCGCACCATTCTGGGTGTGTGGCGGATCAAACTTCCTGCCGGACGAACACATCGCGCTGTATCAGGCCTGTATTGTCGAAAGGAACTTCGAGAAAGGGCGCAGGATCATGAGTGCGATGATGCCCTTGATGAGGGTGCTCGAGCAGGGGGGGAAGTTCATCCAGACGATTAAGTACGGTGTGACTCTCAACGGGATGGATACCGGCCCTGTTCGGGCGCCGCTGAAAGGGCTGAACAAGGACGATAAACGCGCACTGGAACAGGTTGTCCGAGTGCTGAAAACCACGATTGCAAATATTCAGGCGGAGGGCTGAGACATGGATCTGCTGACAAAGGACGAATACGCGGCAATCGCGGCTGACATGGATTTTCCGAACACGGCGTACATCGACGGAGCTTATCGCCCGGCGATGTCCGGAAAGACGTTTGCAACACGTAATCCTGCGACGGGCGAGGTGCTCACTGACGTGGCCGCATGCGGAAGCGAAGACGTGGATTTTGCCGTCGCAAAAGCACGTGAAGCTTTTGATGACGGCCGCTGGTCGCGCATGCATCCCTCTGAACGCAAAGACATTCTTATCCGTTTTGCCAAACTTCTGACCCGCAATGCCCGAGAGTTGGCGGTGATGGAAAGCGTCGACAGTGGCAAACCAATCTATGATTGCGAAACCGTGGATATTCCCGAGACAATCCATTGCATCAAGTGGCACGCCGAAGCCATCGACAAAATGTATGACCAGATTGCGCCGAGCTCTGATGATCATGTTGCGATGGTAGTGCGCGAACCAATCGGCGTAGTCGGTTTAATTTTGCCGTGGAATTTCCCGCTTCTGATGCTGGCATGGAAAATTGGGCCTGCTCTCGCGGCGGGCTGTTCTGTGGTTGTCAAACCTGCGGAAGAGACGTCGCTGACAGCCCTTCGAGTGGCCGAGCTGGCGAGCGAGGCGGGCGTGCCGCGAGGTGTTCTGAATGTCGTACCAGGCGGTGGTGCGGATGTGGGCGAGCCCATCGGAAGGCACTTGGATATCGACATGGTGTCGTTCACCGGATCAACTAAGACCGGGAAGCTGTTCCTGAGTTACTCGGCCGAAAGCAATGCCAAGGAAGTGGTGCTCGAAATGGGCGGAAAGAACCCGGCCATTGTCATGGAGGATGCAGAAAACCTCGACCGCGTGGCACAGCATTTGGTGAACGGAGCCTTTTGGAATATGGGCGAGAATTGTTCTGCGACCTCACGTTTGATTGTGCATCGTGCTGTCAAAACCGAGTTGTTGGAGCGAATTGAACATCATGCTCAGCATTGGAATGTAGGCGATCCACTAGACCCTGAAACCAGGGTGGGTGCCTTGGTGTCTCCGGCGCATTTTAAAAAAGTCAGCGGGTATCTGAAAAAAGCTGAAGACGTTGTTTTTGGAGGAGCGGCTGGGGGCGGGTTTGTTGCGCCGTCGCTTGTTCAACTTCCTGACAATAATCATGTTTTAGCGCGCGACGAGATTTTTGGTCCAGTGCTGGGAGTGATTGAGGTCGACAGCTTTGATCAAGCGATCGAGATTGCGAATGACACGGATTATGGCCTGTGCGCCAGCCTGTTTACCGCCAATGCGAAACGGGCGATTCGTGGCGCTCGGATGCTGCGCGCGGGTACGGTCACAGTGAATTCGTACGGCGAGGGAGACATTTCGACACCGTTTGGCGGGTACAAACAATCGGGTTTTGGTGGGCGTGACAATTCAGTTCATGCCCATGACCAATATACGCAATTGAAGACAATCTGGGTCGACCTGTCCGACGACGAAGACGAGGCCGTGTCGTGACTCGATATGTTGCGCGGCACACTCCGGTACAACGGGGTGTAGCGGCGTGGAATGCGATCCTCGGACCACAAAAATCGTCGCACCCGCTGGATCGAAATATTACTGCGGATTTTTGCATTGTCGGCGCCGGGTTCGCCGGTTTGTCTGCGGCACGGCGATTGCGCCAGTTGGCTCCGACTGCGCGTATTGTTGTGCTGGACGCCGGACGGATCGCTGACGGTGCTGCAGGGCGAAACTCCGGATTCATGATCGATCTTCCTCACGACCTTGCGTCTGAGGATTACGCTGGTGCTGGCGATGACGGCCTGGTGACTGCTCTCAATCGTCGTGCGATTTCTTTCGGTGCCGATGCGGTGACCGAATATGGCATCCAGGCAGACTATTTTGACTGCGTTGGCAAAGTGAATGGAGCAGCCAGTGCTGCAGGACACGGGCATAACGTCAGCTACGCGGCGCATTTGAAATCCTTGAACGAGCCGCACGAGATGCTTGATGCACGACAGATGGCGGAGATGACAGGGTCACATCATTACGTTTCGGGGTTGTTCACCCCCGGTACGGTTATGTTGCAACCAGCCGGATATATCCGCGGATTGGCGCGTGGCCTATGCGAGCAAGGCGTTGAAGTTTATGAAAATTCCGCGGTCTCAGCCTTTGAGAAACAAGGTTCAGATTGGATTGTTCATACGGCTTCGGGACGTGTCGCGGCGGGGCGAATTATCCTTGGTGTGAATGGTCATCTGGAGAGTTTTGGAGTGGCCAAAGGCAGGTTGATGCAACTGTTTTTGTTCGCAACGATGACCAAAGAACTCGACTCCGACGCGCGTGCGAGACTGGGCGGTGCCGACAGATGGGGCATAACTCCGTCCGATCCGATGGGCACCACAATGCGACGGATCGATGCCGGACAAGGCGGGCATCGGTTGGTGACGCGAACATGTGCGGTTTTGCGGCCAGGGATGCAGGCGAAAGCCTCGGATCTTGTTCGAGCAGAGAAGGTTATGCGGCGCAAGTTTGATCAACGTTTTCCGCAACTTGAAGGTATGGAGATGGCCTATTCCTGGGCAGGCCATCTTTGCCTGTCGCTGAACGGCGTTGCGGTGGCACGGGAAATTGATCAGGGCGTATTTTCAGCCTGCGTGCAGAATGGATTGGGAACAGCTCGCGGGACGTTGACGGGTATCGCCGCCGCAGAAATGGCGATTGGACAAACCTCCGAGGCCACGGAGTTTTTTGCCTCGGAAGCAGAACCCAAGCGCCTTCCTCCCCGACCATTCAGCGATCTGGGCGCCAATGCGGTTTTGCGCTGGAGGGAATTCAGGGCGCGGGAAGAGTAACTCCCGACCCAAGCCTGCAACTCGTCTGCAAAAGGTCGGTATTACGTCGGTTTTGATGCGGCTGACGCATCTGGCGCGGACAATGGAAAGCAGTTAGCGTGACGCCTGACGGCGAGTGAGGCGAATGACCATCGAATTCAAGGATATACCGGACCCGAGTGATGGCAGTCTGAAGGCGATGGTGCAACGACGCTGGATCGTGATCCGGTTTCTGGCCACCAGCAGCGGCATGATGCGCGATCCGATTGTCGCTTTGACCCTGATTGCAAGTTTCGCGCGGTCCGGCCTCATTTTCTCAATCAATGAGACCGCGCGCATGGGGGGTGGTCTGTCTACCTGGCCTGTATCGCTTTTGCTGATCTGCGCGCTCACCATGCTCACTGCTGCATACTATCAGCGCATGCGGGCCTTCCTTTTGGTGACTTCGGTGGCGCGGCAACTTCGGGAGCGGATGTCCAAGCAGTTGCTGCGAGCCAACATCGATTTTCTGTTGTCGCAAAAACACGGACAGGTTTACTCGGCGATGACCGGTGAGGTGAATGGCTTGTCCTCAACGGTGGTGGCGATCGTAGAAATCGTCGGCGCATTTATCGTTTTGGCGTTTGCGTTGCCCTACTTGTTCTACGTGTCGCCGGAATCCGGCACGGCAGCACTGGTGGCGGTCATGATCGGAGTGACCGGGTTTGTTCTTTTGGATCGGCCTGCGCGTAAATGGGGGCATGAGGCCGCACGGCTTTTTGCAGAGTATTGTGACCGCGTTGGTGACATGTTGGGAGGCTGGAAGGAGTTGCGGTTGCGTCGGGCGCGCCGGGATGCACTTGAAGCGGAGACGCTCGGTTTGATTGATGATCACGTCGGTGCCCGGATGCATGCCCAACGTTTGTTTGCGGCAAGTGCGGGAGTTGGGCAGGCGGCGATCATTCTCTTGCTCTGCTTTGTCGTGATCGCGCTTCCTGCGTTGAGGAATGCGGATGCCACCGTTCTTTTTCAGGTTCTGACCATCATCTTTCTGGTCAACACACCGATTGAAACGCTGTTCAATGCATTGCCTGCTCTGAGCCAATCGGAGACAGCCTATTTTCGCATTCTGACGGTGGATCGTGCTTTGGCCGGCGCCCAAAGTCAGGCAATGGTCGACAGCACAGACGTCAAACGCAGCTTCTCGGAAATCGCGTTGGTGAACGTCGAAGCGCGATTGGGAGATGCAGACGCAGCGGATGCGGAGCCGTTTGATTTAGGACCCGTGAACCTGACTTTTCATCCGGGCGAAACGGTTTTTGTATGTGGCGGGAACGGTTCAGGCAAGACGACATTGTTGTCGCTGATCACGGGGTTGCGCAATCCGACACGCGGCGACGTGCAGCTTGATGGACATCCGTTGACCAAACAAACGACGGGTGCCTATCGCGAGCTGTTTTCAGGCGTTTTTTCCGGCTTTCACCTGTTTGAACGTGCTTATGGCTTTTCCGATCAGGAGCTTGCCGCGTTGGAAGAGCATATTGACCGGCTAGACCTTCGTGGACGAGTCAGCATGCTGGATGACAAGTTCTCAAGCACGTCTCTTTCAGCAGGTCAAAGCAGACGACTGGCGCTGGCGGTTGCGCTGGCAGAGCAGCGACCAATTATCGTGTTAGACGAATTTGCAGCGGATCAGGATCCGGCGAACCGCGCATTTTTCTATGATGTGCTGGTGCCGGAATTGAGCGGGTCAGGTCGGTTGGTTTTGGCGGTGACTCATGATGATCACCAGTTCCACAAATGTGACAGGCTTATCAAAATGGCGGGTGGGCAAATCGTGTCAGACGAACGCATGGCCGCAACTCGGGTGGAACAGGCGTGAGCAGCGGACAGCGGCCAAATGGCGTGGCAACGGTTGGGCTGCTGATCTCGGTCGTCTGCACCTCTTTTGTGGTCTGGGTTGTCAACGCGTTGATTTATACGGCGCGCTGGGACTTTATCGCATCCAATCCAGACAGGGTGGCGCACCAATCGCCGACCATCAGCCGGGCAATTTCCGATCCGCGTATCGGCGAGCCTTTTGCCGAGTGGATGGCGATTTGCGCCCCTGTGCTGCTAGTCGGCGTCCTGCTGCTGGTTTGGTCCGGTTTGCACGAGTTGCGCCGGAACGGAGCCCAGACTGAGGCCACCTTGCGTTGGTTTTTCCGAGTCAGCGTTGGGCTCGTCATCTTGCAGGCGTTGGCATCAGTCGGGATGGTGATGCTCAGTCACTTCCGGTTTCCAGATCACCATTTCGGGCATATGGCTGGCAGTTATCTGTTTTTCTTCAGCCAGGCGGCCGTTGTATTTGTTGGCCAGATTTTGTCGAACGCCTATGCCAAACTGCCGGCTGACGGGCGGATTGTCCTGCCGTGGATGGCTCGGGTAAGGCGGATTTACGTATGGGTGCCGGTGGCGCTAGCTGTGATTTATCTGGTCTGCTTTGTGCTCAAGGATGTGGAGCTTGGGGTTTTGAACGGGCCGCTTTTCACGGTCTATGTTTCCACGGAACCGGTGCTTTTGAGTTCGTTTCTGATTTATGTTTTGAGCTTTGCGCCGGATTGCATCGCAACAGTGGTGCGCTACGTTTGGGGGTCGTCGGATGCCCTCGCCTGAGCGTCGGCCTTCTTAAGAATGTCATAGGCCCGGCGCGCGCGTTGCAGGGCAGTGGCGTGAGCCAAAGCCGCAAACCCGGCCATGCCAACTGTAATGACCCAATCCCCCAGAAGTCCGGCGAGCAAAAGCATCGCGCACAGATAGATAACTCTTTCCATACGTTCGAAGAAATCCGGCCAATCGGTGTTGGATACGGGCATTTCGATCGCCGTGCGCGCCTTTGCATAGGACGTAAGGACCGAGCCGGAAAAGCAAGCGAGCGCCAAGGGCCAGAGATTGTGTGCCAGCGCCAGCACAACCAGTACAGCAAGTTCCTGATAGCGGTCGACTATGGCATCGAAATAGCCGCCCGACTTCGAGCTCTGCCCCGTGCGGCGTGCAACGGCACCGTCCAATGCATCAAAGGCGAAGGCTACGACAAGGGTCAGACCATAGACTGCGGGTGAGCCGTGCCAAAGATATCCGAGAGATACGACGACAATCAGCACGAGACCTGTTGCCGTGACCTGATTGGGGGTCAGGCCCGCTTTTACAAGAGGCGTGGAAAGCGCCTCCCAAATCGGGTCGATCTTGTCCTTTAGAAGACCGTCAATCATGTCTGGATTCCTGAGTTCATATAGCTGCGCACGGCGGTTCGGCGTAGCTTGTCCAAGTGTCTCGCACGTGTGTCGAGCGCTTCGACGCGGGCCGGGTTAGGCGTGTAGTGCGCGGTCGTGTGGCCGCGCAGCCGCGCGGCGGCCTGTGCCGGGTTGTCCGCCCAGCCCATGGTCGCGGCCGCGAGTGTGGCTGTGCCGAGCATGCCGGCATGGCGGGCCTCGCCGACGCGAATGTCGCGGTTAAGCGCGTCCGCCAGCATCTGTGCAACCTGCGGGCTTGCGGCGACGCCGCCCACCAACGTAAGTGCGCCGTTTCTGAGCAAACTCTTTTCGCGCTCCACCTTTGTCATGGCCCATTTCAGGTTCAATGCGATGCCCTCGACCGCCGCACGGCGCACGGTTTGCGCGTTGTGGTGAAGGGACAGTCCGAAAAAGGTGCCCCGCAGCGCGTCGTTGTCGACCGGAACGCGTTCGCCCGCGAGCCACGGCAGGAAAAAGGGATCGTCGGACAAGGCGGTGCCGAGATCGGAAAAGGCTTCTACACGGGATTGCGTGCTACCAGTGATTGCCGCGGCCCAGTCCAGCGCAGAACCGGCGTTTTCCTGACTGGCGATCAGCAGCGGCCGCATGTCCAGACCCGAAGTCACCGTGGCGTAGGAGTTCGGGACGCTGAGGCGACGATCCGGAAAGAAACCCGCAATCCAGGCGGACGTCGCAAGTGAGATGTGGAGCGCACCGTCTTCTACTTCGCCTGAGCCAAGCGCCGCCGCTGTGACGTCAGATGTGCCCGCGAGCACCTGGGTTTTGGGATTAAGTCCGAGTTCGGCTGCCGCTTGTGGCGTTAGGGTTTCGACCACCGTGTCTGCGGTGACAATCGGTGCGAGCTTGTCGAGGGGAGCACCGATCATGGCTGCGAGTTGGGGTGACCAGTTCTCCCGGCCCGGGCGACTGTCCATCATCCACGACAGGTTCGCGCTTTCCGGACTGGTGGTCATTACACCTGTTGCGCGGTGGACCAGCCAGTCCTTGGCGTCGACCAGCCATCGTGTGCGGGCCATGACGTCGGGAGCATTGCGCTGCATCCACAGGATTTTGGACGCGGCATCCATTCCGTTTTTTGCTGGCGCACCATTCGCAAGCCGAAGCCAGCGCATCAGCTTGAACAGTTGATAGCCGTGTACTTGTGGAAAACCGCCAATCAGTTCCTGTGCAAGTGGGCTCGCCCGCTTGTCGAGCCAAGTCATGCAGGGACGCAGCGCCTCTCCCTTTTCGTCGGCGCAGATCAGGCCACACAACTGAGCCGAAAAGACCAGCACCGAGGCGCGGTCTCGTAAATCCGGAATTTGCTTGCGAAGATCTGTGATTGCACGGGTCAGGCCGGACCACCAATCATCCGGGTTCTGTTCGGCAATCCCACCTGGAGCGAGAGAAAGCGGGTAGGGCTCGGTCACGCGGGCGACGATGTTCAGTTCGCCATCCACCACGCCAACCTTGACGCCGGAGGTGCCAAAATCTGCCGAGATGACGAGATCACCCTGCATCAATGCCCTGTCCCTTAAAGTCTTTTTGCCGCTTCTTGACGGTCCACTTGATCTGACATGGCGGACCGGCGTTTGGCAACCTTCGGTTAAGTCAGCGCGGCGCGAAAAAAGGACAGGTAAGACGGCCCGAGATGACGAACGTCGAAGTGGTCTGCGTGACCCTTGGCCCACCGAAGAAGGCGATTTTGCAAAGCTGGCTGCGCCGCCAGTTCCAAGAGCTTTTGGGCCAACGCGTCAGGGTCGCCGGGGGGGACCAACAGGTCGGCGCCCGGTCCGGTCATAACTGTGGCATATCCCGGATTGGCTGCTGCGACTGGAAGGGTCCCGGCGGCCATCGCCTCGATCAGAACAAGCCCAAAGCTTTCGCCGTGCCGTGCGGGCGCGGCAAAGACATCCGCGTCGGCGATCATGCGGCGGGCGATTTCGTCGGACGGAGGATCAACGAAATCGACGGTCGTCAAATTGAGGACACGTGCCAGGTGCAACAAGTCATCTTTGCGCGGCCCGTCTCCGGCGATGATCAGCCGCGCGCTTGGTCTGTTGGTTTCCACGTCGCGCCACGCCCGTAGTAGGGTTGCCGTTCCTTTGCGTTCTTCCAACCTGCCCATACACACGACATTGAAATCACCGGAGGGAATGCTGGCTTTGCGGGCATCCCGCCATGCGGAGAGGTCAACCGTTGGGGCCAAAACTTCTGGCACGGGATGAACGTTGTTGTCGCGCCACTGGTTCTGCGGCGCTTTCGAAGGCACGACAATGCCCTTGAGACGCCGATTGAACCAATGGGCGGAACGTTTGAGCGTCCATGCGAGCGGATCAAATCCGCTAGTTTCGGGAAGCGTGGCATGGAACGTTGCGACACCGGGGATGCCGAGAGCACGCCAGACCTGAAACGGCAGCATTGGTGTCCACGGTGTGTGTAGATGCGCAACCTCGGCGCCCCATGAGCGGAGCTCGGCGACGCAGGTTTGCAAGTCGGCCCGACTGGCGCGTGTGAGCTCGAATTTGGTGCCGTGGACGGCGATTTGGCGGACGCGGCCAAGCTCCACCACGTTGCCGATATTTGCCAATTGGCCTGTGCCGGGAGGCGCCACAATACGCACGTCATGACCTTGGGAGCGCAACCAGCGAGACAGGTCTCGTATGTGGCTTTGAACACCCCCCGGGCGGTCCATGGCATACGGTGTCAGCTGTACGATTTTCACGGGCTGTGCCTTTGCGAAGGAAGCTTCGGACGGACCAAATAGCCCGATTGGCGCAGTTGTATGAGGCAGGCAATGCCAAAGGCAATCGCCAAAGGCAGAGTTGCGGCAAGTTGTGGCGCAATCTTGCCGTTAATCCCTAGAATCCAAAAAGATTTAACAATGACAACTGTGAGATAACCAATGGCGGCGAGCGCAAAGAGACGAGGCGGATTCAGACGCCGGCCGCTGATACCGGCTTGAGCCAGAGACGCGCCCAGAAAGATCAGTACACCCGGAAGAATTAGGGATGCTTTTCGGAAAGCCAGTGTCGTGGCCGCATCACTGGCCGCGGGTGTATCTTCAAGTTCCGCAATTCGTCGCGCGATTGCGTTGGGCAAGTAAAAGCCGTGAATGTCAAACCACCCAATTTGCGCTGCATTTGTCGGCAGTTGGATAATAAGCTCTTTGGACTGCGAGGGCGCAAAAGCGGTTTCTTGCGACCAGACGGTGACGTTTTTTAACAGCCATTGGTTTTGCCCCGGTGACGGTACTGCCGAGTCCGCCGCAATGATCCGGGTGAGAGAGGGAGCTGCCAGACCGTCAAAAATCTTGAGATCAAGAAGCTGTCCTTCTTTGCCGCGCATTACGGTGGCGCGGATCGCCATATTATCTCCGACAATCCATTTTCCGGAGAGTGATGCTTCACCAAACCATTGGCCATAACGGCCGAGTTGTGCGTCAATTTGGGCCTGCACCGCAGCCGGGCGCACCCAGTTTTGAAAGCTGAATTGAACCGCACCTGCAATGGCGGCAACGGCAAGCAAAGCCGTGAAGTGAAATCGCGGCGACATGCCTGCAGCCGCCAAAACATCGTCTTCACGGCGGAGATGGCGCAAAAGCGCTGCCACGAAGCCACCGATCACGCAGGCCGTGCCAAGCAGGCGTGTCAGGATGTCGGCAGCGCGATATGACATATAGGGCAATAGGATTTGCCAAAGTGGTGTTCCGGAGGTTTCAGCTTTGGCTCGCAGGCTCTCGAGTGTCTTTGTCAGGTCTATCGACAGAGCGATTACCAGCAGAGCAAACATGACAAAACCAACGCTTTGAAGATAGGAGCGCATAATCATGCGCACCGCTGTTCCAGTATAAGCCTGCAACATCATTCTGTGCGACCTGCTGGTTTCATAAGGGCTTCTTTGCGCAGCCCCAGATAGATCAGCGGCGGAGCCAGATAGAAAAACAGCGCATTCGCTGCGACAAGTCCCGGTGGCAGCAAGCTGGCCCAACTCACGACAATGGCCTTGGCAACAACATCCACCGACAGCATCACCACTGCTGCGAGCGGCAACGCCACGATCCGACGCAAAGTGGTTCGGCCCGCAACCAGTGCAGCCAACGCAAGGAGCCCGGCCAGTGGCACCATCAGAGCGCGGGCGGCAATGTTTGCGATGCGGGGCGTTTCGTCCCGATGGAAAGTCAGCAATTTTTCCGCCTGCAAAGGTGTGCGGTCGACATCTGGAGCAACCTCAGACATGGAAAAGTTGAAGTCTGCGGCCTTGACGGCATAGCGGTTCATTGGGGGTGGTTCGACAGTGCTGTTCAACGCGACGTCATGCGCGACAAGTTCTTCGAGCAGGATGATGTGACGGTCGTTGTCCTGACCTGAAACCTGCCAGTTACGGGAAGATGCCGCACGCCAGACACCACCAACATTCCTCTGATAAACAAACAGATTTCCGTTTTTTCCCTGACCGGCTTCGTCTGGTGGACTGGCGATGAAGGTGGTGTCCTTGATGGTTTGGATCGCCACTTTGTCACCGGGTGTCTGTATCTTGTTCAGCACGTAATCCTTGCGCAATTCCGCGACTGTGACGCGCTCGGCAAAATTGGATAGCGGCAAAAGGTAGCCCGCATTGAGCAATCCCAAAACACCCCCACCAAGGCCAATTGCGCTGACAAGGGTAACAACCCGCCACCAAGGAATTCCTGCGGTTGCGAGCACCACCAGTTCGCCGTTGTCCCTCGCTTCGCCTACAGCGAAGTAGACGGCGATCAAGAGGCCGAATGCCAGTGCGAGGTCAAAGATTTCGGGAATTCGGAAGATCAGCATTTTGCCAATCACCGACAGTGGCCCGTCATTGCGCAACGCGAGTTGCATCAAACCGGTAAACTCCTCGGCAAGAAAAATAGCCTCGACCACCCCGACGATCAGCAGGAGCCGCCAAAGGATCGGCCAGCCAAGGATGCGTAGGACCGGTTGACGCAAAAAGGGGCGAAAGACGCTCATGCACGGATATTCCCAGTGGTGGGCCGCGCTGGCAAGGGAGTCACCAAGGCCACCACAAAAGCTGGCAAGCAGTCAGGCCAGCACCTGCGGCAATCCAACTATCGAGGCTGTCCAAGAGCCCGCCCTGACGGTTGAGTACGACCGGGAAATCCTTGACGCCGCCAATGCGTTTGAGGCGCGATGCAGCCAGATCGCCGGCAATGGCAAAAATACCGGTTAGAAAGGCAACAACGACAGAAAGCCAGACGGGTTGCCCCAATGGGCCAGCAGCGAAAATCGCGAGAAGCATCAGGCACACTGACCCGCCGATCAGACCACCTATGGTTTTCTTCGGGCTAAGCGACGGGAAAGCTGGCGTGCGTCCGAACAACCGCCCGCTGACCAGCGCAAGACTGTCGAAGACTTCAACAAGAATGTATGTCGCAAGCATCAGGCCGGCGAGGTTTGGCTGGATCGCACCGTAAGCCAGAAGTCCAAGCGGCAGGATTGGGAATACCAGTAGATCGAGAATGGATTTGGAAGTGCGCGGGTTGGAAGCGTTTGGCAGCAGGATCAGGCGCGCGAGCAGCAGAAACCATATGCCCAGAGTGGCCAGCGCCATGCGCCAGTCAAGTGTCGTGGCGACAGTCAGGCCCGCGCATAGGATGCCGATCAGAAGCGGCGCTGGCCCGTCGGGCATCCGGACAGCGGCACTTTCAAAACCGATGCGCAGGGCTGTTAGTGCGAAGGCTGGCACAAGAGCGACTGGCCCCAGCAGGAAAAGGCCAACAAGAACACAGGCGATCAGCGTTGCACTGAAGAAAACCTTCAGGATATCGATGCCCGTCGCGCGGGTGGCAGGTACGAGGCTGAGCACGCCCAAAAGGCCGTAGCCTGCGGCAATCAGGATAACGGCGATACGCGCCATGTCTGTCACTAGAAGTGGCGTCATTCGGGGCGATGCTTTTTGATGATGCGGCGCTGATGCCGGCGTAAAATTGGCTTCAGAATGCTTGAAAAAGCGCCGAGCAGGGTCATCGCTTTGCCGGTGGAAACCCATGGCTTGTTTTTGTCCATCGCCTTGATGAGGCAGGCAGCGACCACTTCGGGCTGAAAGAGACCGCCGCCTTCACCGATTTCGGCGGTGGCCGCCGGTTTGGTGGCCTTTTCGGCAGCCAGCTGCGGTGTATCCGTGTCGGAAGGATGCATCACGGTGACTGAGATACCGGCTTCTGCCAGCTCAAGATGCAGGACCTCCCCTAGTCCGGACAGGGCGAATTTGGTCGGGGCATAGGCGGAATATCCATAAATGCCAAAAAAGGCTGCGACCGAAGAGAGAAAGGCCAATTTGCCGCCGCCGTTTTCGCGCATCGGACCTTGAAGGGCGTGTGCGAAATAGAGCGCGCCAAAATAGTTCACCTGCATGTGGCTTTCATGCGTCGCCAAGGGTTGGTCGCGGAACAGGCCGGGTTCTGCGATGCCTGCGGAAGCCACGGCATAGTCTGGTGCTCCCATGGATTGAACAGCTTCATTTACTGCGGCGGTGATCTCCGTACGATTGGAGACGTCCACCTGAAACTCGTGCACGGAGACAGAAGGCGATTGCGCCAGAATAGTTTCCCGAGCGGCGGCAAGCTTGTTCGGATCACGGGCGAAAATGGCGATGTCGTGACCTTTGGCGGCAAGTTGCATGGCGACAGCAAGACCGATGCCGCTTGACCCACCGGTGACAAAGGCCGGCCCCGGCATCTTTAGCCCTGTTCCCCGTTCACAAACTTCAGAATGACGTCATGGGCGTCGGTGTCTTCAATTTGCTCGGGTGGGTGTTTGAAAAGAAACGCGCTGGCGTCTGCGATCGGGCCGGACATGTTCCGGTCCAGAGCAATCCGGGCGAGCCGGATTGCGACCAGCGCTTCGGCCGCTGCGTTGGGGCTATCTTCGACATCGAGACGGATTTCGATGTTGGTGCGTGCCCCGCCAAACAAGCGGCCCTCAAGACGCACATAGGCCACTTTGCGGTCGTTCAGCCAAGGAACGTAATCCGAGGGGCCGATACGAATGTCGTTGTCATCGAGCCGTTCTTCCATCACGGCCTGCACGGCTTCGGTTTTGCTTTCGCGTTTGTTTGCGAGGCGGTCATGTTCCGTCATATTCAGGAAATCGGTGTTGCCGCCCACGTTGAGTTGGTAGGTCCGATCAATCTCAACGCCACGCATTTCTGCCAGATTGGTAATCGTACGGTGGACGATCGTGGCGCCGAACTGGGCCTTGAAGTCGTCTCCGAGAATAGGAACCCCCGCGGCAGTGAACTTTTCGGCCCATACAGGATGCGAGGCGATAAAGACCGGAATACCGTTCACGACGGCGACACCTGCCTCAAGCGCGCACTCGACGTAGAACTCGACCGCCTTTTGCGATCCGACAGGCAAAAAGATGATCATGACCTGGGCTTGCAGTTCACGCAGCTTCGAGACGATTTCGTCTTTGCCGAGAGCTGGTTCGGAAGACAGTCGGAAGCTGCGATCTTCGGGTTTTGACAACATATGAGCTGCGACCCCGTCAAGATCGGGGCCACGAAGGACCGGTGCGGTCTGATCTGCGACGTCGGTATGAAAGCGTTCGGTGCAATTCGGGGCCGCGAATGCAGCCTCGCCCAGAGTGAGGCCGACCTTGCGACTGTCCACGTCAAACCCGGCAACCAGTTCCACGTCGGCAGGAGCATACCCTGCCAAGTCAGGGAAACTGACTCCCACGGCGGCTTCGCCGACGGCTCGGCAATAGGAAACGCCCTGAATGAGTGAACTCGCACAATTGCCGACACCCACGATCACGGTGCGGATAGGAGAGGTGGTCATTTCAGTAGTCATTCGCGGAAAGCTCCACCGGATACGGCAATCGTGTGTGTCATGTACCGACCCGTGTTCGGGTCGGAGGTATATAGGCGCAATCGCGTGACTTTTGGCAATAGGCCCGAGTCGTCAATATCCAAGAAACCATAGATCATTTTGAAGTCCTGACCATTTTGCTGCTTGTAGAGAGCTGCCTGGAATGGACCTTCCTGTCGTAAAATCAGTTTCTGGTCCCGAATTCCGTTAAAGCGCACTTCGTAGCCTTCTCGTGCGGAGAGCAAACGCGTTCTGGCGCCAAAGCCGAAAACCCGTTCGTACCAGCGAAACTCCATAATGTGGCCTGCCCCGGCGAAACGGCGCCAGTAGCCGACAATCGGTTGGCTGCTGTCCAATGTGCCGTTTTCGTCAAACTGAGCCACATAAACGATTGTGTTGGCGTTGGTGGTGCGCTGCAAAAAGAATACCTGATGGAGATCAGCGGGATGCCGGAACTTGTTTTCGGCAACCGGAAGAGTGACGCTCGGCGTGCTTGAAACCAAAGTCAGGCGCGGTTTGGCGTGCGCGGCCGGGGGTATTATCGGCAGTGCAACAGCCAGCACGACAATTGCGGCCAAAGCTTGGAGAATGCGTCGCCTGCGGGGCCACATAGCTATTCTGCGCTGATCCTGTTGCGCATTGCGGCGGCGGAGGCAGAGGCGTCAGCGACCGCGGCAATGACTCGGTCTATATCGGCTTCGGTGTGTGTTTCGCTGATAAAAAACCGGATGCGCGGCAGGTCTTTGGGAACACCGATGTGAATTACTGGCGGTGCATAGATCCCTTGTTGCATGAGCGTTTCGGCGACAAATACGCAGTCTTCGGGCGTCTCAAAAAGGATGGGTACAACGGCCTCGCCGACCGCAGTGCCGGTGTTGAGTCCGGCCTCGCGGGCACGGCGCAGGAAGCGGCGAGAATTTCCGCGCAGGCGGGTTACTCTGTCAGGTTCCGACCTAAGTGTGGCGAGCGCAGCGTGGGCTGACGCCACGGTCGCGGGCGACAGGCCCACTGAATATACGAATCCGGGCAGACAAAACCGCATCCATTCGATCACCTCGGCGTTGGCAGCGATGAAACCGCCCGACGAAGCAAAGCTTTTTGAGAGAGTGCCTATGGCCACCTCGATGCGGCTGGGATCGATTCCGAAATGTTCGCACGACCCGCGTCCGGTCGGGCCGAGCACTCCGTAGGAGTGAGCTTCGTCGAGCAAAAGCCAACAATCGGTGCGTTCCTTGATCTCAAGAAGACGGGGTAGGTCTGTGATATCCCCGTCCATCGAGAAAAGACCTTCGGTGCAGATCAGGACGCGACTGTATTGCTCTCGCTTCTCGTTGAGAATGCGTTCCAGGTCATCCAGATTGTTGTGTGCGTAAGTCAAAAGGTCAGATTTGACGCTTTTGGCACCGACCATGATCGAGTTGTGAGCAAGTTCGTCGACAATCACAAGATCCTTGGGGCCAAGCAGGAGTTGGATCACCGAAACATTTGTCAGGTATCCCGATATTACCGACAACGTCGCGCCGACACCAAGAAAGTCCGCCATGCTGCGTTCGAATTCCTGATGTGCCAACCGTTCACCGCCGACAAGTCGGGACGCACCAGCGCCTGTGCCATGAACGTCAATAGCCTTTTTTGCTGCAGAGGTGAGAGCCGGATGATGGGCAAGACCAAGATAATCGTAGTGCGACATAGAAAGATAGCCGTCCTTCCACTCGTCTGAGCGGGCCTCGAGAGCGTCGGTGGGCACGAAGTATGGGTGGCCGTCTTCGATCAAGGCTTTCCCGCTGAGCCGGAACCGCCGATCTGCGTAATTGAGAAAACTGTTCTCTTTTGTGGTCATCAAATTCTCCGTCCGCGGAGCGGCCAAAAACAGGGCCTTAAACAGTTGAATTCAGGGCTTTCCGAAAACGGGTGCTGGTCTTTCATGCAGAAACAATATGACGGGTAACGCATTTTGGGTCTAGAGAATTGCCGCTTGAAGTATGATTTCAGGGCGATTTTTGCGGGAAAAGCCGATGTTTGGCCGAATCCGGCGATCATTCGTGTCTTTTGTAGACGCCTTTGGGACGGTCGGTTCTTTGACTGGCGGGTGAAACGGCCTTCTTAATCGTCTTGAACGTGTTTCGATGTGAATTTCCTGCGCGTGTTTCGTCAAAGCGTCATGCAAACGTGATCCAGAGCAGCGCGAGACGCTTGCGGCAAAACGATTAATCATGTTCACTCCGACAAGCGTCCAAAAGGACGTACGGGGAGAGACCGCGAAAATGCGGCGAGGGAAGACTGGCGTGACGGCACTTTTGACTGTGGAGAATCTGACGATCGGTTTTGGCGATGCCGCACCGGTGGTGAACGATGTCAGTTTTTCGGTGAACGCCGGTAAAACTCTGGCGCTTGTGGGCGAAAGCGGCTCGGGAAAAACACTGAGTTGCCGGTCAGCTTTGCGTATTTTACCGGCTGCGGCGCAGATGCGATCGGGCAAGATCACATTGGCAGGCCGCAATGGCAAACCCGATGTGGATTTGATGTCGCTGAGCGAGCGCAAGATGTGCGGCGTGCGTGGTGAACGTATTTCCATGATTTTCCAGGAACCGATGCGGTCTCTGTCGCCGTTGCACAGGATCGGAAATCAGGTCTCGGAAGTGCTGCGGTTGCACAAGAACATTAGCAAGGCCGAACGTAAGTCGCGTGTTCTGGCGATGTTCGAGCGTGTCGGGTTCAAAGATGCCGAGCGGGTTTATGACAGCTACCCGTTTGAACTGTCTGGCGGGATGCGCCAGCGGGCGATGATTGCGATGGCCATGGTTGGCCGGCCGGATATCCTGATTGCGGATGAGCCGACAACTGCGCTGGATGTCACCACGCAGGCGCAGGTTCTGGGCCTGATCAAGGATCTTCAAGCCGAATACGGTATGGCTGTTGTGCTGGTGACGCATGATCTTGGCGTTGTGGCGAATATGGCCGACAGCGTTGTCGTTATGAACCGCGGGCGCGTGATGGAAGCGGGACCGGCTCCGTTGATTTTGAACGATCCCAAACATGGGTACACGCGCGACCTTATGGCGGCCGCGCCTGAGATCCCCGAGGCCATTCCAGAACAGAAGCGGGAAGAAGACCGAGACTATATTCTTGAGATGCGCGAGGTGAGCAAAACCTACGTGCTCAAGGGTGGGTCTGCATGGAAACCGAAGACCGTAATTCCTGCCGTGCGCGGGGTGAACTTTGGTGTCGAACGCGGCAAAACGCTCGCAGTTGTGGGCGAAAGCGGGTCCGGTAAGACAACGACGGCGCAAATGGCGCTGGGCGCCGAGGTGGCTGACACCGGTTCGTCCATTCTGTTCCGCGCAGAACCCGGCGCTGACGCGGTCAATTTGCAGGACCTGGACAAGGCTGGACGCCTTGCCTTTCAGCGTAAGGCGCAGATGGTTTTTCAGGATCCCTACTCGACGCTGAACCCGCGGATGCGGGTCAAGGATGCGTTGGTGGAACCAATGGATATTCACGGTGTCGGTTCTAGCCAGGACCGGATTGAGCGGGCGGCGGAAATGCTGCGCTGGGTCGGGCTGAGTGAAAACATGCTGACGCGGTATCCCCATGCCTTCTCGGGCGGTCAGCGTCAGCGGTTGTCGATTGCGCGGGCCCTGATGTTGGGGCCGACTTTCCTTGTGTGTGACGAGCCGACGTCCGCGTTGGATGTGTCGGTTCAAGAGCAGGTTTTGCAACTGCTAGAAGACATTCGTGACCGTTTGAACCTGAGTTATCTGTTTATCAGTCACGACCTCGCAGTTGTGGCGCGCATTGCAGATGATGTTGCGGTGATGCGGTCAGGACTTGTTGTCGAACAAGGTCCGCCTGAGGTGTTGTTCCATGATCCGCAACACCCTTATACCAAGGCGCTGATCGCAGCGCAGCCAGAGCCGGATATCAACAGGCCTATCGACCTCAATATCGTGTCGCAGGGAGCGGGGGAGCCGTCAAGCTGGCCCGAGGCTTTCCGCTTCAATGGTCAGGACGCTCCGCCGCTGACCCAGACCGGCCCCAACCACAAGGTGCGTTGTTATGTTTAAGAAGACCCTGTTTGCCGTTTCTTGCGCTGCCTTTGGAATGCTGGCGGCTATGGTTCATGCTGTCGAGCCGATTGAAGGCGAATTCTGGATGGAAGAGGTGAAGTCCGGAAATCTGCCACCCGTCACAGAACGCCTTCCTAGCGTCCCATTGGTGCCTGATCTGGAACTGCGTGGCCGCGAGTTGGGCAAGGCAGGTGGCACGATGCGGACGATGGTCACGCGGGCCAAGGACGTTCGTCAGATGGTGGTCTACGGGTATGCGCGATTGGTTGGTTACAATGAGCGCTACGAGATTGTACCCGACATTCTGGAGAGTCTTGAGAACGAAAACGATATCAAGTTCACAATGCGCCTTCGCCCGGGACACAAGTGGTCCGATGGCCATCCGTTTACCTCCGAGGATTTCCGCTACTGGTGGGAAGACGTGGCCAACAACGAGCTGCTGTCGCCCGCGGGCCCGATTGATTTTATGCGGGTTGAGGGAGAGTTGCCGACAGTTACTTTTCCGGACGAGCACACCATCATTTATGAATGGCACAAGCCCAATCCGCAGTTCCTTCAGAAACTGGCCGAGGCGCGCCCTCCGTTCATCTATCGTCCCGCCCATTTCCTGAAACCGCTGCATGCGGATTACGCGAACGAAGAAGATCTGAGCGAACGCTTGTACGAGGCGCGTGTGCGCAGTTGGGCGGCACTGCACAACCGGTCTGACAATATGTACAAGTTCGACAATCCCGATTTGCCGACTTTGCAGCCGTGGATGTTGGCGACCAAGGATGGCAAAAGCCGGTTCCTGTTTGTGCGAAATCCCTACTACCACCGCATAGATCCGAACGGTGTGCAGCTGCCTTATATCGACG
The DNA here is from genome assembly GCF_004346865.1 of Shimia isoporae. Taxonomy (NCBI): domain Bacteria; kingdom Pseudomonadati; phylum Pseudomonadota; class Alphaproteobacteria; order Rhodobacterales; family Roseobacteraceae; genus Shimia; species Shimia isoporae. The sequence goes on along the minus strand of NZ_SMGR01000002.1, from coordinate 491,938 downwards.
TGGTGGAGATGCAGGTCGTGGCACCGGGTCTGGTTGCGGCCAAAGCCAATGCCGGCGAGGTGGATCTTCAGGCGCGAGGGCTTGATTTCAAAGACACAGCGATTCTGAAGAAGGGCGAAAATTCAGGTAAATACACAACCTATCTTTGGGGCAACGGTACCGCATCTCAAATCGCGATTTATCCGAACCTCAATTACAATGATGATCTTTGGCGCGAGACCATGCGCGATGTTCGGTTCCGTCGGGCTTTGTCACTCGGCATCAACCGCAAAATCATCAACAAGGGTCTGTATTTCGGTCTGGCCAAAGAAGGCGGCATGACTGTTTTGTCTGCCAGCCCGTTTTACCGCGAAGAAAACTTCAAGGCCTGGGCGACGTACGACGTGGATCAGGCCAACGCATTGCTCGACGAAATGGGCCTGACGGAGCGTGACAAGGAAGGTACGCGGCTTTTGCCGGACGGGCGCCCGATGTGGATAGTTGTCGAGACAGCCGGTGAGCGGCAAGAAGTCGAAAACGCACTTCAGATCATAACCGACAACTGGAAAGACCTTGGTATCAAACTTCTGATGCGTCCGCTGGAGCGCGACATTCTGCGCAACCGTGTTTACTCAGGTGAAAGCATGGCGGCAGTTTGGTTTGGTTGGGACAACGGCTTGCCTCAGTCCTATACTTCACCGGCCTACGTCGCACCTTGGCAGCAAGAGTTCTTTGCTTGGCCGAAGTGGGGGCAGTACCATCAGACCAGTGGTGATGCTGGCGAGCCTCCTGATATGGAGGCAGCGGTTCAGTTGAACGACCTGGCCAACGAATGGTCTCAGGCCTATTCCACTATTGATCGGGCTGTGATCTGGCAGCAGATGATCAATATCCATGCCGAAAATGTTTTCGCGATTGGTGTTTTGAACGGCGCTCCGCAGCCTGTGGTGGTGTCCAACCGCCTGCGCAATGTGCCGGAGAAAGCGATTTGGGCATGGTCGCCCGGAGCCCATTTTGGCGTCTATCGCGTCGATGAATTTTTCTTTGCAGAATAGGACGGACTAATGGCGCTGCTGCGGTTCGCAGTTTACCGGTTTATCACGATGCTGGCGACGCTCCTGGTGGTGTCGGTGTTCGTCTACGCGATCATCAATCTGCCTCCGGGTGACTTTTTGTCAAACCAGATCAACGAGTTGCGCGCGACCGGTCAGTCGGCGGGCATCGCCAAAGCGGAATTCCTGCGCAAGGAATTCTCGATGGATCAACCGATCTGGAAACAATATCTTATTTGGCTCGGAGCCTTGCCAGGACCGCATGGTTTTGCGGGCTTGTTGCAGGGTGAATTCGGTTGGTCGTTCGAGTTTGACAAGCCCGTAAGCGAATTGGTCGGCGGCGCGCTCTGGATGACCGTTCTGGTGAACCTCGCGGCCGTGCTGTTCATTTACGCAGTTGCTTTGCCACTGGGTGTGTTGGCCGCGGCACGATCAAAGACGTGGATTGACTATACCTCCGCCTTCATCGGGTACCTTGGATTGGCAACGCCGAACTTCTTGTTGGCGTTGATCCTGTTCTACTACGGCAACAGATATCTGAATTTGCCGATTGGTGGTTTGATGGACCCCAAATTTGAAGGCGAACCGATGTCGTTTGAGAAGATGAAGTCGGTGTTGATCCACCTGATCATTCCCACATTTGTCATCGGCACATCTGGTGCGGCTGCGATGATGCAGCGCTTGCGGGCCAATCTTCTGGATGAATTGGGTAAACCCTATGTGGAAACAGCGCGAGCCAAGGGAATGCGCGAAAGTGCAATGCTGACGAAGTACCCGCTGCGGGTCGCGTTCAACCCGTTTGTGGCTGATATCGGTACCTTGCTACCTTCGCTGGTTTCCGGATCGGTTCTGGTCTCCGTTGTACTTGGATTGCAGACGATTGGGCCGGTGCTTTTGCAAGCCTTAAAATCACAAGACGTGTTCCTGTCTGCCTTTGTGTTGATGTTTGTAGCGCTGCTGACGCTGATTGGAACGCTTGTGTCTGATTTGTTGTTGGCGCTGCTTGATCCGCGCATTCGGTTCGGAGGGCGCGAGCGATGACAATTTTGCCAGATGGTCGTTTTGTAGACGACGCCCCCTACGAAACTGACACCGGAGCAGAGGCGCGCCACGCTGAACTGGACATGTCCAACACTCGGTTGTTGTGGCTGCGCTTCAAACAGCACAGGCTGGGTCTGATTTCGGCTCTTTTCCTGCTTATTTCGTATCTGAGCTTGCCGTTTGCAGGGTTCATTTCGCCATATACGCCAAATGAACGGCTCGAGGATTACCTCTATGCGCCGCCGCAACTGGTGCGCCTGTTTCATGACGGTAAATTGGTTGGGCCATATGTCTATGGCACAACCGCCGAAATGGATCTGGAGACCTTCAGTTGGAAATACGTGCCTGACACAAGCACGCCAATGAAGCTGAAGTTCTTTTGTGAAGGGTCAGACTACAAGCTTTCCGGGTTCATTCCTTCCAATACCCACCTGTTCTGTGCCCCAGAGGGCGCCACAGTGTTCCTTTTGGGTGCTGACAGGCTTGGAAGGGACGTGTTCTCGCGGATTCTGTATGGAGCGCAGCTTTCGCTGACGGTGGGTCTGGTCGGGATCACGGTTAGCTTTGTGATCGGCATCATACTGGGCTCAATTGCGGGCTACTTTGGTGGCTTTCTGGACTGGATCATCAACCGTGTGATCGAAATCCTGCGCAGTCTTCCAGAGTTGCCATTGTGGTTGGCCTTATCGGCTGCGGTGCCATCGCACTGGGGGCCGGTCGCCGTCTTTTTCATCATATCGATAATTCTGGGGATACTTGACTGGCCCGGATTGGCGAGGGCGGTGCGATCAAAATTCCTGAGCCTGCGCGAAGAAGAATTTGTGCGGGCCGCAGAAATGATGGGGGCCAAACCCAGTCGCGTTATCAGCAAACACCTGTTGCCCAACTTCCTGAGTCACTTGATTGCAAGCGCGACGCTGTCGATTCCGGCAATGATTTTGGGTGAAACGGCGCTGAGTTTCCTCGGTCTTGGTTTGCGCGCACCTGCGGTAAGCTGGGGTGTAATGCTGAATGACGCGCAGAACCTTGCGTCGATAGAGATCTACTGGTGGACGGCGATTCCGATGTTGCCGATCGTGATCGTGGTGCTGGCATTCAACTTCTTTGGTGATGGCCTGCGCGACGCCTTGGATCCGAACCGGAGCTGATATTCAGGTTTCAATTGAGCGAAGCTTTCGCGCGACGCTCAGTTCGACTTTTGCCTGACCGGTTGCCCGCTCCAGCGCGGGTCGGTTGCGTTCAAGCTGTTTTGTGAACTGCAGTAGAAACCTTCGGAGCTGAGCCCGTTATAAGAAAAGGCGCAGTTCCGGATGTGTCTTTGTTACTGGTCGTTGTCAGGCCCGCCTTCCATGGCGTCCTCGTCAATTGCAGCTTCTACGGCACCTACAACAGCTTCACGCTCCTTGGGTGTCAGGTCTTTTTCTTCTTTGTCGCCAGCGATGCGCACAGTGACTTCGCGGTGCGCGAACTTGATGCCTTCGCGTTCGAAAAGTTCCCGGATTTCGTGATAGACCTTTTTGCGCACCAGCCATTGGTCGCCGGGCTTGGTCATGAACTTCACGCGTATAATCATGGCGCTGTCCTGCATCTCAACAACACCCTGCGATTTCAGAGGTTGGATGAAGTTGTGACCAATTGTCGGGTCGTCGAGCAGCGCGATGCCGAGATTTTTGATCAGCTTGCGCACGCGTTCCACATCTGTGTCATATGTCACACGCAGCTTGAGTTTCATGATGACCCAGTCGCGGGAATAGTTGGTGAGGTACTGGATTTCGCCAAACGGAATGGTGTGCAACGGGCCAAGGTGATGGCGCAACTGGAAAGAGCGAACGGAGATTTTCTCCACCGTGCCTTTGACTGATCCGATGTCGATATACTCACCTTTGCGGAAGGCATCGTCGAAAAGGAAAAATGCTCCCGAGAAGATATCTCTTACAAGTGACTGGGCGCCAAAACCAACGGCCAAGCCGACCACACCGGCACCAGCGAACAGCGGGCTGACATTTACGCCGAGTTCCAGAAGGACGATCAGGAAGATAGAGACCACGATCACAAGCAGCATGACTGCCCGGAACAGAGGCAACAGAGTTGCCAGACGGCTTGCACTGTTTGCGCCGCCTTCGTCACCCAGTTCGCCTTCTTCTTCGTCACCTTGCTCGTCTCGGATTTTGCCATCGACCCAGATGCGGAACACGTGAAACACGATGTATCCAAGGAAGACGATGACTGCGACGTCAAGGAACCGGTTCGAGAAACTGTCGCTCATCATATCGCCCGCGCCGAAGGCAAGCACGGCGGCATAGAAGCCAGCAACCACTGCGAGGATACCGGAAACGCGTCTCGCCAATTGCTCGTAGGTCTGGATGTGCGCTCCGTCGAGTTTCTGTTTGAGCTCTTCGATCTCGTCGAGTTGCTCCTGCGTGGGCGCGTCGGTCTCTTCGACCTGACCTTCTTCGAGTTCCAGTTCGGCGTTCATTTCGCGGATGCGGCGCGCTCGATCGAAGAACTTCTCGATGCAATAGTTGATGGTCGCGTAGACCACGATGATTGCAGAAAAGATGCCATAGGCCGCTGCTAGGGCTGGCACAGCGTCCTCGGCTTCGAGGATCAGATCAAATGCCTGATCGAAGAACCCGTAGATTACGTAGGCGATAAAGACCGGCGCCCACAAAAGGGAAATCAAGCGCACGGGCAGGCTGACATCTTCCATGGCCTTGCCATTGCGGATGGCGTTTCCTACGGGCTTGTAGTTAACCAGCGCCATAAGGATGTTGCCGAGAGAGAAGAGCGAAACGAGCCCCAAAGTCAGAAGCGCATAAACGTCGTAGTTCAGGCCCAGTTGTTTCAACCATTCACCAAACACCTGCGTGCAGACATCCATTGCCGCAAGCAGGAACAGCCAGCGGTAAAGGCGCTTTGCATCGCGTGTCGAAAAGGCGGGGATACGATACTGGTCAAGAAACGGCGATAGGATCATGCGCCAAATAAGCGCCGCAACACGGGCCATGAAATATGCAAAATAGATCGAGGCGACAGTGAAACGGATGGCGGTATCATCAGAACTGCCAAAAAGCAGCCAGCCAACCAGATAGGCCACAGCCATAGAAACCGTCACGCCAATCACGCCAGCGATAAACCGCACCACAAGGAACGGCAGCTTGTCCGAGTAGCCTTGCGGGTCTTCCTTGATCATCGGCATCACGAAGCGTCCCGCGATGCGACGACCATAAATATGGCGTTCCACCATGATGCCCACGACAAACAAGGCGAGACACCAGAGTAGCACCTCTACAAAGGTAAAGATCTGACCGTCGGGACTTGAAGCGCGCAAAATGAACAGTACTTCGTTGACCGAAGCGGGCCATGCATTCAGGCGGCGCTGCAACAGATCCTGAAACTGTTCTACCTCGGACTGGACCATCATTATGGCGTTTCCGGTTTCGCCTTCCGCCAGTTCTTCAGCAGCGGTTTCCTGTTCGGAGTTTGAGGTCGAGACAGGTTCTCCATTGCCGTCCATGATGATGACCGTCATGCCTTGCTTGGCCGCTTCTTCTACGAGGGTCGTCATTGGATTGGGGGCTGCGTTCTCGGTCGTCTCCTGAGCAATCAGGGCGAGCGGAAGAAACAGGGAAACCAACAGAACAGAGAGGAAGCGCAGCATAGTCGGGCCTTTCGTAACACGTTTGATCGGTCTACCCCGAGATGACGGCTTGGGCAAACTGTTGATTTGAGGCTGAATGCAACCGTGGCGAGAGGGTCGCGCCGCTCTCGGTATCGCATTGTTTTGGGGTGACAACGTCCAGCAAAACGGATAGCGCAGGACTAGGAATTATTGGGCGGCGGTCAGGCCGAGCCCCCAGCAAGAGGCGCCACGTCGCGTGATGCAAGACAGACAAGAAAAGATTGCGGTTCTTGGACAAGGTTATGTCGGGCTGCCGTTGACGCTTGGGCTTGCAAATGCGGGCTTTGACGTTGTCGGGTTCGATACAAATGCGCGCCTTGTCGATCGATTGTTGGAAGGCAGCGACCCCAATGGTGAGGCAACAAGTGATGCTGTTGCCGCGACAACGGCCAAGTTCAGCGCGGAAGACGCGGACCTTGCTGGATGCACCGTTTTTATTCTGACAGTTCCGACGCCCATCACGCTTGCCAAAAAACCCAACCTTGATCCGATTTTCGGTGCTGCGCAGACGGTTGCACCGCACCTGCATAAAGGCTCTTTGGTGATCTTGGAGAGCACTGTCTATCCAGGCGTTACTGAAGACGTGCTGGGCGAGGCGCTTGAAAAGGCTACGGGATTGACGCGGAAGGTCGATTTCCAACTTGGCTATTCGCCGGAACGGGTAAATCCCGGAGACCCGATAAACAAGCTCGAGACAATCGTTAAGGTGATTTCGGCTCAGGACGACGAGACACTGGATCGCGTTGAGGCGATCTATGAGCCTGTGATCACTGCCGGCTTGCACCGGGCCAGTTCGATCCAGACTGCAGAGGCCGCGAAGGTGATTGAAAACACGCAGCGGGACTTGAACATCGCGTTGGTCAATGAGTTTGCGTTGATATTTGACCGGATGGGACTGGATACACTGGAAGTTCTGGAAGCCGCGGGTACCAAGTGGAATTTTCTTCCGTTCAAGCCGGGCCTGGTTGGCGGGCACTGCATCGGCGTTGATCCATACTATCTGACGTATCGAGCAGAGCAGTTGGGCTATCACCCCGAAGTCATACTGGCAGGGCGTCGTATCAACGACAACATGGGCAAATACGTGGCGCAACAGACCATAAAAGGTATGTTGTCCAAAGGAGCGAACCCTGCCGGATCGCGGGTTCTGGTGATGGGATTTGCCTTCAAGGAAAACTGTGCCGATACACGAAATACTCGTGTCGTGGACATTGTCGCGGAGCTGGAAAGCTATTCCGCGCGAGTTGAAATTTGGGACCCTCGCGTGGATGGCGAAGCGGTCTCGGAAGAGTATGGAATTTCACTGGTGTCTGCCCCGGAGCAGGGCGCCTATGACGGCATTATTCTTGCCGTGGGGCACACGGAATTTGTCGAGATGGGTGCCGCGGCCATTAGAGGTCTCGGAAAGCCGGACGCTTTGCTTTACGATATCAAAGGCGTTTTGGAGAAGTCCGAGTCGGATCTTCGCCTGTAACCTGTGTAAGTGAGGCGCAAACTGTTGGAAACGGGTACTAAATCGGAAGTGCAAGCGACAACGTCGCCGCGGGTTCTGTTTTACAGCCACGATACATTCGGATTGGGTCACCTGCGCAGATCGCGGGCCCTTGCGGGCGCGATTACACGCGCGGCGCCTGAAGTATCCGCCCTTATCCTGACAGGATCGCCCGTTGCCGGTCGCTTTTCGTTCCCGGACAACGTAGACCATATCCGTTTGCCCGGCGTTACGAAGACCCCGGACGGAAATTACGAAAGTGAACGCCTTGGTTTGCACATTGATGAAGTGACTGCGCTGCGTTCCGGGCTAATTGACGCAACTGTCAAACACTTCGATCCGGATATCGTGATTGTAGACAAGGAGCCAACGGGTTTCCGAGGCGAGATGGTGCCTGCACTGGAATGGCTGCGTACGAAGCGCAAGGCACACATAGTGTTGGGTTTGCGCGACGTTCTGGATGATCCAGATACGCTCGCAGCAGAGTGGGAACGCAAAGGCGCTCTGGACGCGTCAGAGCAATATTATGACGAGTGTTGGGTCTATGGATTGCGCTCGATTCACGACCCTACGGCCGGCCTTGAGTTCTCGCCGGCTTTCCGCGCAAAAACTCGGTTCACGGGATATCTTCGGCGTGAAGAACTACCTGATGGCGAGGTGCCGAGCGACCCTTATGTGCTTGTGACTCCCGGCGGCGGCGGCGATGGCGCAGGTATGGTGGATCTTGTGCTGTCGGCCTATGAAAGCGATCCGACGCTCAGCCCACGCGCATTGCTGGTCTATGGTCCGTTTTTGTCTGGTGAGGTGCGCGCCCAATTCGAGGCGCGCGTTGCTAAGCTTGACGGACGTGTTCACGCAGTTGGTTTTGACAGCCGCATGGAGAACCTGATGAACGGTGCCAAAGGCATCGTGTCGATGGGCGGCTACAACACGTTTTGCGAAGTGCTGTCTTTTGACAAGCCGGTGGTTATTGTTCCTCGAACCCGGCCTCGTCTGGAGCAGTTTATCCGTGCCAGCCGCGCCGAGGAACTCGGGCTTGTTCGGATGCTTGATGAAAGCCGCGGGGAGCACACACCCGCAGCAATGGCGGCGGCTATTCATGGCCTAGCCACGCAGCAAAGCCCGTCATCGGCGTTTGTTCCCGGCCTGTTGGACGGCTTGGAGGTTGTGTCTGATCGGGCTCTGGAAATCCTGGGTCTTACGCGCTCGCAAGGGGTGGCATGAACGAAGTGACACGACCGAAACTTGCCGTTGCGGTCAAAGGCTGGCCTCGGCTGTCCGAGACTTTTATTGCCCAAGAGTTGGTGGCCCTCGAAGAGGCAGGATATGACCTCGAATTGTGGTCATTGCGCTTTCCGACCGACAAAAAGACCCATCCGCTGCATGATCGCTTGACGGCCCGCGTGACATACCTCCCCGAGTATCTGCATCAGGAACCCTTGCGGGTTGCCAAAGGCGTTTTTCGCTCCATGGCGCGCCGTGGGTTTTGGGCAGCTTGCGGGACTTGGCTCAAGGACTTGCGTCGTGACCTCACGCGTAACCGTGTACGCCGGTTCGGGCAGGCTTGTGTTTTGGCGACTGAGCTTTCGGACGACATTGATGCGCTTTATGCGCATTTCATGCACACGCCCGCGTCCGTGGCACGTTATGCGGCGATCCTGCGGGATATGCCGTGGTCTGTGTCTGCTCATGCCAAGGACATCTGGACGTCTCCAGAATGGGAGAAACGGGAGAAGTTGCAGGCGGCGACACATGGTGCGGAGTTTTTGGCGACGTGTACCGGCGTTGGTGCGAAGCACCTTGCAGAACTGGCCGATCGACCGGATCGGGTCGAGTTGATCTACCACGGCCTGGATCTAACCCGTTTTCCGCCCCCTCCTGAAACTCGAGACACCGCTGGCCCAGTCAAGTTCCTCAGTGTGGGGCGACTGGTTGAGAAAAAGGGATTCGACAGGTTGATTGCGGCCCTGGCATTGCTGCCGGATGATCTTGACTGGCGTTGGGATCACATTGGTGGGGGGGGATCGGATAGCCGCTTCCGGAAACAGGCAGAGGCGGCCGGTGTTGCTGACCGGATTGTCTGGCACGGCGCGTGCGATCAGCCGGAAGTTATCGAAGCTATGCGCACTTCCGACGTGTTTGTCCTTCCAAGCCGGATTGCCGAGAGTGGCGATCGTGACGGTTTGCCGAACGTGCTGATGGAAGCGGCCAGTCAAAAACTGTGTCTGCTTTCGACGGCTGTAAGCGCCATTCCCGAGTTCATTGATGACGGCGTGCATGGTGTGTTGAGCAGCGACGCACCGGAGGCCCTGGCGGAGGCGATGGAAACGCTCGCACGAGATCCTGAGAGACGTGCCACACTGGCTGACGCAGCCTATGGGCGTTTGACGTCGCATTTCCTTATGCAGCCGGGGATCGCCAAATTGGACGAGCGCCTGCGCGCTCTGGTGTGAGCCGATGCCGAAGATCGCCTTTTACGCCGCGTTGAAATCCCCAAATCACCCCGTGGCTTCTGGCGAACGCACATTGGCGCGCAACTTGATGAAATCGCTGCATCGTCCCGGCTGCGAGATTGATCTGGTGTCCGAGTTCAGGCCGCTCGACAAGGTGGGTAATGCCGACCGGCAGGCCGCGTTTATTGCGGAAGCCGAAGTTATCGCAAACGGGCTTGTGGCCAAAGGTGACTGGGACGCATGGGTAAGCTATCACAGTTATTACAAAGCACCGGACCTGCTTGGTCCCTATGTGAGCAAGGCTTTGGACATTCCCTACGTTTCCATAGAAGCAACGCGTGCATCCAAGCGGTTGGGCGGGCCATGGGACCGGTTTGAACGCAAAGCTGCTGCTGCCTGTGACGCGGCGGACATTTTGTTTCACTTCACTGACCGTGATGCAGTGGCTCTACGACGCGAGTTGAATGACGAACAGAAGTTAGTATCTTTGCCGCCGTTTCTTGCGCGGGAGGATCTGCCGGCGGTTGCAAACCCGGTCGGGCCGACGATCTTGATTGCGGGTATGATGCGCAGTGGCGACAAGCTCAAGTCCTATGAAATAGCTGCCTCGGCACTGGCCCATCTAAAAGGGGATTGGCGTGTAGAAATCGCGGGAGACGGTGCCGCGCGACAAGAAGTGGAAGCTTTAATGGAACCTTTTGGCGGTCGCGTTCGGTTTCTAGGGGCGCTTGATCCAGATGGGATGCACCAGGCCTATCGCCGGTCACGCGTGTTTCTCTGGCCTGGCGTGAACGAAGCCTTTGGCATGGTCTATCTCGAGGCACAGGCCGTTGGTGTGCCCGTCGTGGCGCAGGATCGTCCGGGGGTGAACGAAGTGGTGACCCCTGAAGGCCTTTGCGCCGCAGATGATCCGGAAGCCCTTGCAGGCGCGGTGTCGCATCTGTTGAATGACAACGCATATCATTCCACGCGGGCCCTTGCAGCGCGCGAACATATTTCCAGCCGACATCTGATGGGTGCGGCGAGACAAACTCTTTGGGACGCAATCGGCCCATTGATATCGGAGGCCAAATGATCCGTTTTGCTATGCTGCGCCATGGGCACACGCACTGGAACCGCGCAGGACAGATTCAGGGCAGCACGGACATTCCGCTGGATGATCAAGCGCGTGCCGATTTGAGCGGCTTCCAGTTGCCTTCCGGTTGGCGGGACGTGGATTTATACAGCAGCCCTTTGCAGCGCGCCGCAGAAACCGCTGAAATTGTGTCCAACCGGAAGCCCATGTTGGTTGAGGCGATCACCGAGATGGACTGGGGGGATTGGGAGGGACGCAAGGGAATTGATCTCAAGGCGGACCCTAACAGCGGATTTCGTGACATTGAGGAATGGGGTTGGGACTTTCGTCCGCCGAATGGAGAAAGCCCCCGCGACGTTTGGGCAAGGATAGAACCGTGGCTAAAAAACCTATCACTCGACAGCCTCGCCGTGTGCCACATCGGAATCATGCGCATGATCCTCGCAAAGGCGCATGGCTGGAAATTTGACGGTCCTGCTCCGTTCGCGGTTAAGCGGAACAGGCTGTTTGTAGTAGAGGTTGACGGCGATCACTTGAGAGTGGCGAATCCCGATATTGTGCGGCTGGAAAAGGTGGCCTCATGAACATCCTGATTTCCGTTACGCACCTTCTTGGAACCGGGCACCTGGGGCGCGCTTTGACGCTGGGCCGCGCGTTTTCCAAGGCTGGGCACCATGTGGCTGTTCTGACCGGTGGCCGGCCAGCCCCGCATTTGGATGCCACCGGCGTTCAGGTGATCCAAGCGCCATCTTTGGCCTCGGACGGCACCAATTTTACCAAGCTGTTGTGCGATGACGGGCGCGAGGCCGATGCCGACTATTTGCAGCGTCGCAGTTCGTATATGGTTGCGGCTTTGCAAGATCAGAGGCCTGATGTTTTTATTACCGAGCTTTTTCCGTTTGGCCGGAGATCGTTGTCAGCGGAATTTTTAGCCTTGCTCGCGGCATGCGAGAGTATGGATAAGAAACCGGTGGTGCTTGGTTCGGTGCGCGACATTCTCGCGCCTCCGAGTAAGCCTGAGAAAGCGATGCGGGCCCGGGACATTTTGCTGCAACATTATGACGGTGTGCTGGTACATTCCGACCCGTCCGTGACAGCGTTGACGGAAAGTTGGCCAGTCACAGCGGACGTCGGCGCGCTGTTGAAATATACCGGCTACGTAGCGCAAGAGCCTGCTGGCGCGCATCCTGACGGTGTGGGCGCGGGCGAAGTAGTTGTAAGCGCGGGCGGGGGCTCTGTTGGACAAGCTTTGTTTGAAGCCGCTATCGAAGCGGCGCGAGGGCATCCCTTGTCGTGGCGCATTTTGGTGGGCGGTACTGATCGCGACGATCGGATTGCTGCGCTTAGAAAACGCGCTGGCACTTTGCAAATCACCATTGAGCCAGTGCGCCCTGATTTCCGCCAGATGTTGAGCGGTGCTGCAGCCTCGGTGAGTATGTGTGGGTACAACACCGCTATGGACCTTTTGCAAAGTGGTGTGCCAGCTGTGCTCGTGCCTTTCGATGACGGCGGTGAAGTTGAGCAGACGCTTCGCGGTCGCTCTTTGGCGACGCAGGGTGGTTTCGAAGTGCTCATGGCACAGGACGTATCGGCGCACACCCTGTCACGGGAAGTGGCGCGCGTTTTGAAGTCAGGCAAACGAAGCGTTGGCGGGTTGCGTATGGACGGTGCTGCGGAAAGCGTACGGATTGTAGAGTCGATGGTGGCGGAGTCGCCCTCATGAAAGTGCATTGGAGCCCATTGCGCGAGGAATTTCGCGAGTGGCGTGCGGCCGGGTTGGAATTGCCGCTATGGTGGCGTGATGACGATGCGATTGAGCCGACTTCGGCCCTAGATCGGCTTGAGTCCATAAGCGAAAGCACCGGAGTGCCGGTTCATCTTGCGGTCATACCCCGTGATGCGACGCAGGCTCTCGCTGCGCGGATCAGCAGCTGTTTTGTACCTGTGGTGCATGGTTGGGGACACGCAAACCATCAGCTTGAAGGCAAGAAGGCGGAGTTCGGTTCGGGACGGGATGCAGATGCGGCCAGGGCAGATCTGGAACAGGCCATCACACGGCTGCGCACGCTTTTCGGGGATCGGTTGGCTCCGATGTTTGTGCCGCCCTGGAACAGGTTTGATACAGCGTTGCTTCCGCTACTCGCCGAGCTCGGATTTGATGCGCTGTCGACGTACCTTCCGCGCAAGGCTGCCGAACCGATGTTGGGGATCACGCAGATAAATACTCATGTTGATCCGATTTTCTGGCGTGGGACGAGAAGTCTGGTGTCAGCGGAAGACCTTGTGGCGCAAACCGTAGCTCTTTTGCAGGCACGCAGGCTCGGTATGCAGGACAATGCAGAACCGCTGGGGTATCTCACGCACCACCTTGTGCATGACGCCGATATCTGGAATTTTTCACAGCAGTTTATGCAGGAAATGCGCGACGGGCCGGTCCGGCTTTATCGCCATGACACAAAGGGGTTTTCATGAGCCGTCTCAATAGCATGATGCGTCGCCTTGCGGCACAAGCCGAAGGGCTTGAGTGGGGTCTCGCCCAAATCGGCAGTATGGAAGGCGACTTCCTCGAAATGGGGCTGGGAAATGGTCGGACTTATGACCACATGCGAGAGATTGCGCCGGATCGCCGGATCTGGGTGATAGATCGTGCGTTGAACTGTCACCAATCCTGTATCCCTCCAAAGGAAGATTACCTTGAGGGTGAGGCTGAGGACATGTTGCGCAAACTGGCGGACCAAGGTGCGAAAGTCGCACTCGCGCATTATGATTTCGGTTTTGGCGTGAAAGAAAAGGACGTGGCTGAAGCAGCCCGCCTGTCGGCCATGATTGCACCTGTGATGGCGACGAATGGCGTGCTGGTGTCTGGTCAGCCGTTGGTCGGGTTCGAGCAAGTACGTGGGCCGGAAACAGTCGCGCCTGACCGTTATTACTTCTACCGAACCTAAAGCTCTCACGCAGACCGGTTAAAGCCGATCGAAATGTGCATTAGTGTGGTTCAGTCCACGCCGATGATGTGTTGCTCGCCGCGTTTGCGTGCCAGTTCCATCTGCTTTTGGCGCTCACGGAAGCGGTCTTTGTCCGCTTCGGAGTACTCGTCGACGCAGTGGTGACAGCTGACGCCGGCTTCGTATTCAGGTCGGTTCGCGTCCTCAGGCATTATGGGTCGACGGCAGGCGTGACACAGAAGATGTGGACCTTCCTTCAGTCCGTGGCCTACGGAGACGCGACCGTCAAAGACGAAGCATTCGCCGTCCCAAGTGCTGTCTTCCTGTGGCACTTCTTCAAGGTATTTCAGGATGCCGCCCTTCAAGTGATAAACGTCCTCAACGCCCTGACTCATCAGGAAATTTGTAGACTTTTCACAGCGGATTCCTCCGGTGCAGAACATGGCGATGCGCTTGTTGTGGAAGCGGTCTTTGTTCTCTTCCCACCAAGCGGGAAAATCGCGAAAAGATGCCGTTTCCGGGTCAATTGCTCCCTGAAATGTACCGATGGCCACTTCGTAGTCGTTCCGGGTATCGATGGTAACCACGTCCGGCGACTGGATCAGCTCGTTCCAGTCTTCCGGATTCACATAGTTGCCCACGTGTGCCGTCGGGTCGACGTTGGGTTGACCGAGGGTAACGATCTCTTTCTTCAGCTTCACTTTCATGCGTGGAAAAGGCTTTTCGGAGGCTGTGCTGAGCTTCCATTCGAAGTTCTCGCAACCGGGCAAAGATTTGATATGAGCAATCACCGCTTCAATGCCTTTGCGCGGGCCAGCAATGGTGCCGTTGATGCCTTCGTGGGCAAGCAGCAGAGTGCCGGTGATACCTTCATTCAGGCACAGTTCCATAAGCGGCGGGCGCAGAGCTGCGTGGTCGTCAAAACGGGTGAAATGGTAGAGGGCGCAAACGGTAAACATAGCGGGCCATTACGCCCATTTTTCCTGCATTTCAAGGTTGGCAGGCTTGCGGCCAAGGCGCACAGGCGACAATGCGCTTGGTCGCGAGTGAGGGATCGGGGCGGGATCCGGTCGGCTTTCTGTAAAACGTCGGTGTTACGTCTGCAAAACGTCGGTACGGTTTATCAGGGTTGGCGTGCGTCAGGGCATCGTTAAGTAAGCGCTGGTTCCACCCCAGATCAGGCGTAAGGCGATCAGCACCAGAATCACGTTCAGGATGCGGTGGAAGCCAAGATCGGTCATGCGGCCCAACACGTGCTTTCCGACCCATGTGCCGATCGCTCCGGTGGCGATCAGGGCGGCGATAAAAAGTGCCCAATCGGAAAAGGCAAAGCCAAGAAATCCGAACATAGCGACCTTTAGCCCGTGTTGGATTGTCATCAGTGTTGCGTGGGCGGCGGTGTGGGCGTGACGATCAAGATTTAGCGCTTTGACGTAGCCAGCCACAAAGGGACCTGTGGCACCGAAGAACATCGTGAGAAAGCTGGAAATCAAACCGGTAACGAGCGGCATGTGGGACATCCAGCGAGGCGGGTGAGAAAAGACAACCCAAAGGATGAACAAACCGACCACGGATTGCACCACCCACCCCGGCAGGGCGACCACCACGCTGCCACCAATCGCGACCCCGATCAGCGAGCCCACAATAAATGCTGGCAAGGTGGACCACATGATGTGACGAAAGAACATCAGGGCCCGAATGCCGTTTGAGCCAAGCTGAACCACTCCGTGCACAGGGATGATGGCAGCCGGCGGCAACAGAATTGCGCAGGCACCTAGAAAGGCTACGCCACCGCCGATGCCGAAGGCAGCTGTAATGAACGAACCGGCGAAGCTGGTGGCAAGCAACGCAAGAGCAGCGGCATGAGACAGGTCGGGGGGTAAAAGGTCCAACATGCCGCGACTATGGCTTGGGTGGCGACAGGGTCAAGGCGGGGATTGTGGAAAGGCTTGGTCCCGTTTCTCAGAGGATGCCGAGCATCTGCCGGGCCTCTTCCGGGCTGGCAATCCCCCGTCCCGCATTCTCGGCGCATGTTGCCAGCGCTTCGATCAGTTCGCCGTTGGAGCGTGTTTTCGAACCGTCCGGTAGATAGAACGTGTCTTCGACACCCGTTCTCAGCATGCCGCCCAAATCAGCGGCCTTTTGGTGCGTCGACCAGATTTCCTCCCGTCCGATCAGGGTCGCTTGCCAACTGCTTCCGTCCAGAATGTAGGGCATCAGGAATTCGAGTAGATCGGGGCTCACTGGCATGCCGGAGGCCACGCCCATGACGAGGTTGTATTGCGCACGATCTGTCATTCCGTTTTTGACATACATGGCCACGGATCGGACGATGCCGGTGTCAAAACACTCGAATTCAGGCAGCGTATTGGTTTGCGACATCACGTCGAGGTGGTCTTGGATTTTGGCAGGGGTGTTTTCGAACACCATCGGCGGCCATGCCCAATCCCCGTTGGAACGCAATTTGAGGTAGTTCAATGATCCAGCATTGCAGGCGGCGATCTCGGGTTTGAGGGCGCGGACGCAGTCCAGAGCGCCGGAATAATCCGGCCCCACGACGCCGGTGGTCGCATTGATCAGGATTCCGGGACAGCTGGCGCGAATGGCGTCGACTATCTCGGTTGCGACGGCGGGGTCCCAACTCGGCAGGTGACCCTTGCCCGCTTCCTGTTGGCGAAAGTGGATGTGGATGACTGCGGCACCTGCGTCCATCGCTTCGCGGGCGGATGCTGCGCATTGTTCCGGAGTCACTGGTACGGGATGCTGGGTTGGGTCCGTTAGCACTCCGTTGAGCGCGCAGGTCAGAATGGCCTTGGTCATTTAAACACCCTTTTTGTGACGACTGCCGACAGCGGGCGGGGTTTCCGGTGGACCGGCAAAACACTGGGCATTGTTCATCCAAATCTGAGCGGCGGTGCCTTCGACGGTCAGGTTGGTATCGGCAATGGCGCGGGTCTGGGTGACTACGGCAGCGAAATCTACGGCTGGGCCCGTGATGGTGTTTTCTGTGTCCTCGCCGAAGGTCCAGACTTCGCCGGAAGGGGCCGTCAGGCTGAGCCTTGGCATTTTTTCGGGGACCGGAAGCGAATGCACCTGATGGGACCAGCCAAATGTGTTCACGCCAAGTACGACGATGTTTTTGATCCGGTCAGTTTCGCTGCGGGAGCGCCCAAGGACATCAAAGACTTCAAATCCGTGAGCCCATGTTTCCATCTGGCGGGCGGTGATTGACGAGCGAGCGGACATGGAAGGGCCCACCCAAGACAATCGCGATTTCGGGTCCATTTCCCGCCAACGCGCCGCCATGTCGCGGGCATTGGTGATCCATGCTTCACGCAAATCCGAGCCACGCTCAGAAATCGCGGCGTTTTCTGCCGATCGCATGGAGCCGGTTTCCTTGAGTGACGTCATGACAGCGCCAACCCGCTCCTGAAGCGCGGTCTCGTCCGTTGCGGACAGATCAGCGGCAATGTTCCAGAAGTGCAGGTGCACAAGGACGTCTTCGATGGTCCAACGCTTGTACTGAGTGACTTGGCGCAGCGCCGTGTCATCAAGGCCCGAGAGTGCTGCGTAGAGGGTTTCAGATTCGGACAGAAAATCGTCGGCCTGGGCCAAGGTGGGGGGCTGGGTCATGGTCTTACATTCTTGCGACGCCAAAGGCGTTGGGGTTGAGGGTTCGACGGCGGGCCTCGCCGCATGTGTCGAGACAAAAGGCGATAATCTTGCGGGTGTCGCGCGGATCGATCACTCCGTGATCCAGAACCTTGCCAGATGTCACGAAGGGCGAGGATTGCGCGTCAAACAAACCCTGAATAGCGGCTTCTTGCTGCGCCATACGGTCATCGTCCAGCTCGATGCCTTTCCGCGCTGCGCCTGCGCGAGCCACGAGGCTCATGGTCTTGGCAGCCTGTGCGCCGCCCATGACGCCGGAACGGGAATTGGGCCATGCAAAAAGGAAATCCGGTTCGTATGCGACCCCGCACATCCCGTAGTTGCCAGCGCCGAAAGATGCGCCGCAGTAGAAAGTCAGCTTTGGAACGCGGGTGTTGGAGACGGCTTGAATCATCTTGGAGCCGTGTTTGATCATGCCCGCCTGCTCATAGGCGGTGCCAACCATGTAGCCGGTGGTGTTATTGAGGAAAACGAGCGGCGTTCCGGCCTGATCGCAGGCCTGAATGAAGTGGGTCGCCTTATTGGCGCCTGCTGGATCGATCGGGCCGTTGTTGGCAAGAATGCCAACGGTATGGCCGTGCACCTGCGCTTGTAGGCAGAGCGTTGCAGCGCCAAACCCCGGTTTGAACTCGTCAAAATCAGATCCGTCCACAAGGCGCGCAACCAGTTCACGGGCGTCATAAGGCGTGGACCAGTCGGCCGGAACGACACCGGCGATATCGTCGATCGGGTGAGCCGGTTCCGCGAAGGTGCGGGCGTCCAACGGTGGTAGGTCGCGGTTCCAGTCCAGTCGCGCCATGACACGGCGGGCCAGTGCTATAGCGTGGATGTCATCGTCGGCAAGATATTCGACAAGGCCGGACTTGGTGGCGTGCATTTCGGCGCCACCTAGGTCTGCGTCTTTCGCAACTTCGCCGGTTGCGGCATTTACCAGCGCGGCACCCGCCAGCGCAGCCATGCCGTTCTTCTTCACACCGATCACATAATCAGACAGGCCGGGCATGTAGGCGCCGCCAGCGGTGGACGGGCCATGCAGGACGGCGATTGTCGGAAGTCCGGCTGCCGAGAGTTTCGCGAGGTTGCGGAAGACGCCTCCTCCGAGCGCCCAGTCCTCGACCTGATAGTTCATCAGGTTTGCGCCAGCGCTTTCCACCAGATGCAGGAAGGGCAGTTTCTGCCGCAGCGCGATGTCCTGAGCGGACAGCATGGCTTGCAGGGATTTTGGGCTGAGAGCGCCAGCATTGATGCCACTGTCGTCGATCACGATCATGCATCGGACACCGGAGACAACGCCGATGCCCATAATGAAGGTCGACCCGGGTAGGGACTTTTCGGGGTCCTTACTGTCGGCCATGTAGCCGGCGAGACTGTGCAGGCGCAAAAAGGGCTGCCCCGGATCGAGCAGACGTGCAAGCCGGTCACGCGGCGTGATCTGGCCGCGCGACTCAAAGCGGGGGCGGCGTTCTTCGGATTTCTGTGCGGTGCGGTTTTCCAACGAGCGCAACTCGTCTATGGCGGCCAGCATAGCAGCGCGGTTTCCGGCAAACGCGGGGTCCGCCGAGGTGACCTTTGGTCCGGTCCACATGGGTTGGGTCCTCCTCCTGACGCCGTCCCGATATTTGAAACCAGTTTGTGCCGTGCTTTTCGTCGCGGCAAGTCGCAGAAATTGTGACGTCACGTGCGACGCATCCGGCAGGTCGGCTTGAGCCGGCCCAGCGGCTCCCTTAGTGTAGGTGCACAAAACGAATTCAGGTGATCACATTGGAAGCCTCTGAACTGCAACAGAATATTGCCCGTGTGGCAGAGATCGGCCCGATCAAGGTCTGGTCGGTTGTCGTGACAGTTCTGGGCGATCTGTTGCAGGCACCCGCAGACACTTTGAGTGCGCGGCAACTGGATGCGCTGGTGGCCCCGATGGGGATCAACAACCAAGCGCTCAGGGTGGCGGTGCACAGGTTGCGCAACGATGGTTGGATCGAGACGCACCGCGAAGGCCGCAGGTCGCGGCATCAGCTTACGGCCAAGGGTTGGGCGGAAACGGAACGCGTGAGGCCGCATGTTTACGGCGAAGCGCCGACTCGATCGGGTGGCGTCTTTCTGATTGTCGGACCGCCCCAGATGGCAGCCCCGGAGTTCGCGGAATTGATGCCCGAGGATGGCACCGTGCTGACATCGCGCTCGGGACTTGTTGTCGGTGCGGAGGGTGTTCCTTCAAACTGGCTGTGCACACCTTACAACGAGGCGTCACCGCCGGACTGGGTGCAGGATGCTTTATCGCCGAAAGATATCAGCAGCGAATACGATGCCTTGCGCGAGGTGGTCATGCCGCTTTTGAAAGCCGAGTTGCCGGAAGATCTGGTGGCGCGCACAGCGTTGCGTCTGGCCATATTGCACCATTGGAGGCGGTTGCGGCTGCGGCACGGTGCGTTGCCCGATCTGGTTCTGAAAGATGGATGGGCAGGCGCGCGTTGCCGGGATGTGGTGCTTGACGCACTAAGCCGTTTTGAGCGTCCTGCATTGAGTTCACTGGAGTAACGATTGGCTCAGATTAATCTGAAGCAGCTGGAAACATTTGTTCAGGTCGCTGATCTGGGTGGGTTCCGGCGGGCCGCGGAACGGCTCAACACAACCCAGCCAAATGTGTCCGCCCGAATTGCTGCGCTCGAGGCGCAATTGGGACGCAAACTGATGGACCGAGACGCGGGGTCGGTGCGGCTGACACCGTTCGGTGAAAGCATGTTGGACAAAGCGCGACAGGTGCTGGCGGCAATGGACGATTTCGTGTCCGGCGCCGGGGACGACGCTTTGTTTGACGGGGTGCTGAGATTGGGGGTTACGGAAATGATCGCGCACAGCTGGCTGGTGCCCTACCTGTCTGGGCTCAAGGAACGGTTTCCCAACATCGATGTCGATCTGACGGTGGATTTGTCGGCCAACCTGTCGGAGGCGTTGTTTGACCGGTCGCTGGACTTGGCCCTCCAGAGCGGGCCGTTCGGCCGGACCTCAGCCACGGCGCTGCCCCTTGGAAGCTTTCCGTATATCTGGGTGGGGGCACCTGTGCTGGACATCGGGCGCAGGGTATTGAACTGGCCGGAACTGGCTCGGTTTCCGATCCTCACGCACGCCCGCGGCACACTGCCATTTGAACAAATTCAAGATCACGTCGAGGGTTTCCCTGACGTGTCAGCGCGGATCGTGCCTTCCACGAATATGTCGGCCTGTATCCAGATGACAATCGAGGGTCTTGGTGTGGCATGCCTTCCCGAGAGCATGGTTCGACAGGAGTTGGCGACCGGCAAGCTAGAAGCGCTGCGGTATCTTTGGTGCCCCGATGCGCTGCGTTTTTTTGCCCGGTTTGAAGACACCGCGCCGCATTTTGTCCGCGAGGCAGCCGACCTTGCATCCGAGATCAGTTGGGCAGATCTCGGTGTGATCCGTGAGTGATCAATTTTTATTATCATTTTGATCTAAAAGAATAGTTGGATCGAATTGTTCCGCTTGGGCTAGGCTGACGTATTGCCGAAGCAAAGGGAACATGCGCATGGGGCAGCAAGCCGGAACACGATTGGGCGTCGACATAGGAGGGACGTTCACGGACGTGGTGCTTGAACGCGAGGGCAAGTGGTATTCCACGAAGGTTCTGACGACGTATGGCGCGCCGGAAGATGCGATCATCGACGGCATGCATCAGGTTTGCGCGAAGGCGGGCATCGCGCCTGAGCAGATTGGTCAGATCATTCATGGCACCACTTTGGCGACCAACGCGTTGATTGAGCGGCGCGGAGCAAAAACGGCGCTGATCACGACCGAGGGGTTTCGAGACGTGATCGAGATGCGGACCGAAAGCCGCTTTGAGCAATATGACCTAAACCTTACGCTGCCAGCACCGCTGTTGCCGCGTAACCGTCGGTATGTGATCCGCGAGCGGATGGATGCCACGGGGCAGGTACTTTTGCCTCTGGAGCGCAAGGACGTGGAAGCGCTCGTCATGGAATTGCGAGAAGGCGGATACGAGAGCGTCGCCGTGGGGTTTTTGCATTCCTATGCGAACGATGCTCACGAACGTCTGGTGGCGGACGTGCTAAAGGAACTGATGCCGGAGGCGCTTGTTTCGCTGAGTTCCGAAGTATCCCCGCAGATGCGCGAATACGAGCGGTTCAATACGACAATCGCGAATGCTTATATCAAGCCACTTATGGCGTCCTATCTGGGACGATTGAAAGATCGGTTGGCGGATGAAGGGGCGGATTGCCCCGTATTCCTCATGCATTCCGGCGGCGGAATCATGTCGCTCGAAAGTGCGGCAGAGTTTCCCGTACGTTTGGTGGAAAGTGGTCCGGCAGGCGGCGCGATCTTCGCTGCCGATATCGCGGCACGGCACGGTGTCGAGAAGGTCCTGAGCTTTGACATGGGCGGAACGACCGCGAAGATTTGCCTGATCAAGAACCAGACGCCCAAAACAGCGCGGGTATTCGAAGTCGCGCGGACGTACCGGTTCAAAAAGGGGTCCGGCATGCCGATTTCCATTCCGGTGATCGATATGGTCGAGATCGGCGCGGGTGGCGGTTCTCTGGCGCATGTCGATGGCATGAACCAAATTCGAGTCGGTCCCGAGAGCGCCGGATCGGAGCCTGGACCGGCCTGTTATGGACGCGGGGGTGACAAGCCTGCGGTGACAGACGCCGATCTGGTTTTGGGCAAGCTGGACCCTGACAACTTTGCCGGCGGGTCGATTCAGTTGCATCCTGACCGTTCGGCGTCGGCGCTGACAGCAGTGATCGGGCAACGTCTTGACATGGGGGCAACCGAGGCGGCCTGGGGCCTGGCCGAAGTGGTTGATGAAAACATGGCCAATGCGGCGCGGGTTCACGCCGTGGAAAACGGCGAAGACCTTGCAGACTATACGATGATCGCCTTTGGCGGTGCGGCGCCTCTGCACGCATCACGTCTGTGCGAAAAACTTGGGGTTTCGCGGCTGCTGGTACCACAGGGCGCCGGGGTCGGTTCGGCCATCGGATTTCTCAAGGCGCCCTTCAGTTTCGAAGCGAACCGGTCCGTGTTCATGCGCATGTCGGCGTTTGACGGTGAGGCAGTGACCGCTCTGTTTGCCGAGATGGAGGCGGAAGCCACGGGATTTGTGCGTGGCTGTGATGCAGTGGCCAAGATCGCGGCGGAGCACCGTGTGTACATGCGGTATGCCGGGCAGGGTTGGGAAATTCCCGTGCCGCTGACCGCAAAACAGGCGGCAAACCCGGATGCAGCCACCTATCTGCGTCTGTTTGAGGCGGAATATGCGGCTCTGTTCGGGCGGGTTGTGGAAGGTATGGAGGTGGAGATCACGGTTTGGTCCGTAAACGCCTTTACCCGTCAGGATGCAGCCGAACGTGTTTGTAGTAGCGCTCCTGCTCAGGCGCCGGCCAGCCAAGG
Source organism: Shimia isoporae (assembly GCF_004346865.1). Lineage (NCBI taxonomy): Bacteria > Pseudomonadati > Pseudomonadota > Alphaproteobacteria > Rhodobacterales > Roseobacteraceae > Shimia > Shimia isoporae. Next base: position 469,120 of record NZ_SMGR01000002.1, on the reverse strand, counting down.
CTCGCGGGCTTTGTTCGACCCGGCCGAGGGCGCGGTTCTGGAGGCTGATGTTGTGTTGCGCAGGGACTTTGGTGCCGGCGCGCGAAAGGCGGGACCAATGGTTATTACCGAGGCAGAAACCACAGTTGTGGTGCCCAAGAGCCGATCCGCCAAAGTTCACGCGGATGGAACGATCGAGGTTTTTGCGGAGGAGCGGAGCAATGGGTGAGCCGTCCAAAGTTTTATATCAGGTGATGTGGAATCGTTTGATTTCTGTCGTTGAAGAACAGGCTCAGGCGTTGGTCAGGACGGCGTTTTCAACTTCGGTTCGCGAGGCGGGTGATCTGTCCGCCGGCGTTTACAACGCGGCCGGAGAGATGCTTGCGCAGGCGGTAACCGGCACGCCGGGACACGTGAATGCAATGGCCGACGCGGTCGGGCATTTCATCCGAAGGATCAGGCCCGAGACCATGGCTGAGGGAGATGTTTACATAACCAACGACCCGTGGGAGGGCACAGGTCACAAGCACGACATCACCGTCGTCACACCATCGTTTCATCGCCAGAAGCTGATCGGCTTTTTTGCTTGCACGGCGCACATCACCGATATTGGCGGTCGCGGGTTTGGCGCGGATGCGAACGATGTGCACGAAGAGGGACTTTACATCCCGATCATGCGTTTTGCCGACAAGGGCGTGGTGGATAAGACGCTATTGGCGATCATCCGGGGGAATGTGCGCGAGCCAGATCAGCTGGTGGGTGATATTCACGCCCTCGCGACATGCAACGAGATTGGCCATCGGCGACTGATCGAGATGGTCAGGGAATTCGATCTGCCGGATCTGGCAGGGATCTCCGGGTTTATTCTGACTCATTCTCGCCAAGCGACGTTGGATGCCATCAATGCTTTGCCGGAAGGGGTTGCAGAAGGTCACATGCGGATCGACGGGTATGACCAGCCGATTGATCTTTGCGTCAAAGTGACGATCGAGAAGGACCGCATATTGACGGATTGGGCGGGCACCAGCGGGCTCGACAAGAAGGGCATCAACGTACCGCTGGTCTATACAAAGGCTTATGCGTGCTATGCCCTGAAATGTGCCATTGCGCCCGAGATTCCGAACAATGCGGCTTCTCTGGAGCCATTTGAAATCACGGCGCCAGAGAACAGTATCGTCCATGCGTTGCATCCGGCACCGGTGGCACTCCGTCATGTGATCGGACATATGGTGCCAGACACGGTTTACGACGCGCTGGACAAGCTGCTGCCGGGCGTCGCGCCCGCTGAGGGCGCCGGATGTTTGTGCAATTTTCAGGTGTCGCTGCGGCCCAGAATGGACGCGCCTGCGCCATCGGACGCGGTACGCGCCGAGGTGCTGACCTTCAATTCCGGCGGCTCCGGTGCGCGGCCATCGCTTGATGGAATGAACGCAACAGCCTTTCCCTCTGGTGTGATGACAATGCCGGTTGAAGCCACCGAGCAAGTCGGCCCTGTTGTTATTTGGCGCAAGGAACTGCGGCCTGATAGTGGTGGCGTGGGTCAGTATCGCGGCGGTTTGGGACAATTCATGTCTGTCGGTGCGCGCGCGGGTCACGAATTTGATATTCAGGCAATGTTTGACCGTGTGGATCATCCGGCCCGAGGACGACGCGGCGGCGGAGCCGGCGCGCCAACGGTGATCGCACGCGAAGATGGCGCTGCGATGAAAGGCAAGGGCAAGCAATTTGTACCGCACGGAGGGCGGGTTGACATGGCGTTCCCCGGCGGGGCGGGCTATGGCTCGACCGAGGAGAGGGCAGATGAGGCGGTGAGGCGCGATCTCGCTCTTGGCTATATCTCGGCTGAAGCGGCGGCCTCGGACTACGGTATGGCGCAACGGGACATAGAAGACGTGCTGGCGCGGGCCAGACGTGGGGAGGAGTTTTGATGGCGGTTGCAGGTTTTGCGAGCACACCAACCAAATCGTCTTATGATGTGGTCATTGTCGGCGGCGCGATCATGGGAGCGTCGACCGCGTGGTTCCTGAGCGACAACAAGGACTTTAACGGGTCCGTGTTGGTGGTTGAGCGCGATCCAAGCTACGAAAGCTGCTCGACGGCGCATACCAACTCCTGCATGCGACAGCAGTTTTCCAGCCCTTTGAACGTTCGAATTTCCCAGTTCGCCGCGGATTTTGTGAAAAACCTGCGCAGCTATATGGGAGGCGATGCACGCGTTCCGGAGATGGATATCCAGAACTACGGATATCTTTACCTCGCGGACAATGACGGCTTTGCCAATGTGTTGCGTGCCAATCAGAAGGTGCAATTGGATAACGGAGCCGAAACGCGCCTTTTGTCGCCTGATGACATCGCGCGCGAGTACCCGTTTTATAACGTTGAAGACCTTGTTCTGGGCTCGATCAACACCAAGGACGAAGGCTATTTCGATGGCGGCGGCGTGTTCGATTGGTTCCGCCGCAGTTCGCGAGAGAGGGGCGTAGAATATGTCGCCAACGAAGTGGTGGCGATGACGAAAAACGCTGCGGGTACGCGTGTGGAAAGCGTGACTTTGAAGTCCGGTGAAGTGATTGCCTGCGGTCAGATTGTGAATGCATCCGGTCCGCGCGCCGCGCGCACTGCCAAGATGGCGGGCATTGAGGTTCCGGTTGAACCGCGGAAACGCTTTACGTGGATTTTTGCCGCCGAACAGCCGCTGGACCGTGACCTTCCGCTGACAATCGACCCAACCGGGGTGCACTTCCGTCAGGACGGACCGCAGAGCTATCTTGCCGGATGCCCGGCCGATCCGGATCCGGCGGTCGAGTTTGACGATTTTCATATGGACCACAATCGCTGGCAGGATCATGTCTGGCCGATCATTGCCACGCGCATTCCGCAGTTCGAGGCGATCAAAGTCGTAACGGAATGGGCCGGTCACTACGCTTATAACACACTGGATCAGAACGCGATTTTGGGTGCTCATCCGGAGGTTGGGAACTTTGTGTTCCTGAATGGGTTTTCCGGTCACGGATTGCAGCAATCACCGGCGATGGGGCGCGGTACGGCCGAGTGGCTTGCCTATGGCGAGTTTAGGTCGCTCGATCTGACGCCGTTCGGGTTCGAGCGGATCGTCGAGGGGCGTCCGTTTGTAGAAAAAGCGGTTATCTGAGCCGCAGGCCAGGGAGAGGCGCGATGATAGAAAAGCTGGTGTTGACCGGAGCAGGCGGGCGGCTGGGATCCTATCTGCGGGAACCGCTGTCGAAGATGGCGGAAGAGCTGGTGTCCACGGATTTAGTCGACGATATCGGCACGCTTTATGCCGGCGAAACCTATGTGAAAGCCGATCTTGCGAACTACGACGAAGTCTTCGCGGCATTGGAAGGAGCGGACATGGTTGTGCACTTTGGCGCAATTGTCGACGAAGCGCCTTTTGAGGAGCTGTTGGGGCCGAACTTCGTCGGGGCTTACAACGTGTGGGAAGCGGCATATCAGCATGGCGCCAAACGAGTGGTCTATGCCAGTTCCATCCATGCGGTCGGAATGCACGCCAAAAACGAGTGCATCGACACAGAAGTCGCGCATCGCCCGGATTCTTTCTATGGGTTGGCCAAGTGTTTCGCTGAAGATCTGGGGCGCATGTATTGGGACAAGCGGGGGCTGGAGTCGGTGCATCTGCGCATTTTGAGCTGTGCACAGGTGACAAGTGCCCGGGCTTTGGGCAGCTGGCTCAGCTATGATGACCTGATCCAGCTAGTGACGCGGGCGGTCGATACTCCCACGGTTGGTTTCAGTGTCGTTTACGGTGTGTCCAATAATGACCGGTCACCGGTGGACAACAACAAGGCTGCTTTTCTCGGGTATCGACCGAAAGACAACGCCGAGCAATTTGCGGACGCGATTTTGGCGAAAGAACCGCCTGCAGATTCAACCGATCCGGCGCAGATGTGTCACGGCGGGCCGTTTTCGGCGGTCGATCTGGGCGAGAGCGGTCTTGCCCAGATGAACATTGTCGACGATCGGAAGAAAAACTGAGTCCTAGGCTTCGATCATGTCCACGCGGGTGGCGTGACGGCCCCCCTCGAATTCTGCTTCAAGGAAGGCGTCAACGATAGCCAATGCAAGGCTGTCACCAACGACCCGTGCGCCGATCGAGAGCATGTTGGCGTTGTTGTGTTGCCGGATCATTGCAGCGGAGAACGTGTCTGAACAGACGCCACACCGGATGCCATCGACCTTGTTGGCGGCCATCATGATACCCTGTCCGGTGCCGCACAGGATGATGCCCAGTTCGCAATCCCCTTTGATGATGAGGTCCGCGGCGGCCTTACCGTGCAAGGGATAGTGGGTGCTTTCGGTCGTGGTCGGGCCGATATCGACAGGCTCAAAGCCTTTGTCGGCGATGTGTCGGGCGATCGCCTGGCGCAATTGTATAGCGGCATGGTCACTGGACAGGGCGATGCGTTTGTTCATGGGGCTTCCTTGAATTATCGGGCTGGGAGGAGGTCGATCCGGCGCCCTTGTAGGTAGGAAAGCCGGGGAAGAGAAGGCTGTCTTTGGCCCTTTTGGCTGAAATTTGAGCTCAAAAACGCGGGTTCGTGCGCGGTTCCTTGCCGGTTGTGCCCGTAAACGAGTACGCGTCTGTCGGTTTCTTTTGGCGTCCTTATATTCGACTCAGATAAATTTTCTGACGGAGCAGAGAAATGAAATTTGCAGCAATTCCGGCCCTGTTGGCGGCCATAGCGGTGGTTCCTGCGTGTGCCACGACCTCTGAACGCAGCGTCGAGTGTGCGGGTGCCACAGTGACCGGTGCGGTGGTCGGGGGCCTGATAGGCAACCAGCTTGGAAACGGACAAGGCACAGACATACTGACGGCGGGTGGTGCCGTTGCGGGTGGAGCTCTGGCCAACAAAGCGGCAGGATGTTCGTAAACCATCTGCCCGAGCGGACGTGCGTGACTTCATAGCGCCGAAAGAAAAAGCCGGCACTTCCCGAAAGGAGTGCCGGCTTTGTATCGAGAAAGAAAAGCGATCAGAAGTCGAGGTTTTCGACGCTGAGCGCGTTCTTCTGAATGAACTCACGGCGGGGTTCGACCACGTCACCCATGAGTTTGGTGAACAGATCGTCGGCCTCGGCCATGTCCTCGACCTTCACCTGAAGCAGCGTGCGTGCATCCGGATCAAGCGTGGTTTCCCAAAGCTGATCCGGGTTCATTTCACCCAAACCTTTGTAACGCTGTAGGGTCAGGCCCTTTTCGCCTTCCGCCAAGATAGCTGCCAGCAAGTCCAACGGGCCGTTGATCACCTGACTGCGGTCTTTGCGAACAAGCGTTGCCGGAGTTTCATATACTTCCTGCAGGCTTTCGGTAAAACTGCCGGATTTGCGCGCTTCGCCGGAGCGCAGCATCGGGCCGTCCAGGGTGCGGACTTCCTCAACACCACGCAGAATGCGTGCAAGACGGATGCCGTGATCCTGTGTGATGCGACCGGTCCAGCCACGTTCGTATTCGAGTGCGATCAGATCCAGACGGGCAGCGACTTTGTCGGCCACACCCTGCAGATCGGCGTCCACGGCTCCGGGCACAAATGCGCCTGCGATGGCGGCCTGTTCAAGGATGTGACGAGGATAATGTGTCGGGAAGGCGTCCAGCACCTGCTTCAGCTGGCGTGCCTCGGTCACGACACGGGCCAAGTCCTGCCCGACCATTTCGGCACCACTGCCAAGTTTGAGAACAGCGCCTTCGATGCCCTGGTTGACGAGGTAATCGTCAAGCGCCGCCTGGTCCTTTAGGTACACTTCGGATTTGCCGCGTGCCACTTTGTAGAGAGGCGGTTGGGCGATGTAGAGATGACCCATCTCGATCAGCTCTGGCATCTGACGATAGAAGAAGGTCAGTAGAAGCGTCCGGATGTGGGCACCGTCGACGTCGGCATCGGTCATGATGACGACCTTGTGGTAACGCAGCTTGTCGATGTTGAATTCATCGCGGCCAATGCCAGTGCCCAGCGCCATGACAAGGTTGCCGATTTCCTGAGAGGACAGCATCCGGTCAAAACGTGCGCGCTCGACGTTCAGGATTTTACCGCGCAAAGGCAGAATGGCCTGAGTCATCCGGTCGCGGCCTGTCTGGGCTGATCCTCCAGCGGAGTCACCCTCGACGAGGAAGACTTCGGTCTTGGACGGGTCTTTTTCGGAGCAGTCCTTGAGTTTGCCGGCGAGGAAATTCACGTCCATCGCGGTTTTCCGACGGGTGAGTTCGCGGGCCTTGCGCGCTGCTTCGCGTGCATGGGCCGCCTCGAGGATTTTGGAAACGATCATCTTGGCGGTTTGGGGGTTCTCCTCGAACCACTCCGCCAGTTTTTCACCCAGCAGGCCTTCAACGGCCGGACGCACCTCGGAGCTGACCAGCTTGTCTTTGGTCTGGCTGGAGAACTTCGGATCCGGCACTTTTACGGAGAGAACACAGGTCAGGCCTTCGCGGGCATCGTCGCCGGTAAAGGTGATCTTCTCTTTCTTCGCGATTCCGCTTTCCTGCGCGTATTTTTGAAGAGTACGGGTCAGGGCGCCGCGGAACCCGGCGATGTGCGTGCCTCCGTCGCGCTGCGGAATGTTGTTTGTGAATGGCAGGACATTTTCGTGGTAGCTGTCGTTCCACCACATAGCCACTTCCACACCGATGTCGTCTTTCTCGCCACGCACATAGATCGGCGCTTCCATCAGGGAAGTCTTGTGTCGGTCGATGTATTTCACGAACTCATTGACGCCGCCTTCGTAGAAAAGCTCGGTCTTGAGCGGTTCGGCAGGACGTTCATCTTCGAGGATGATGCGCACACCGGAGTTCAAGAAGGCCAGTTCGCGCAAGCGCTTTTCCAACGTGTCGAATGAATAGTCGATGTTGGAAAAAGTGTCGGCGGAGGCCATGAACCGAACTTCGGTGCCGGTCTGATCGCCACAGTCCGCGACTTCACGCAGATGCTCGGTGCAATCGCCGTGTTCAAACTTGGCCCAGTGCTCTTTGCCATTGCGCCATATGCGCAATTCAAGCCAGACGGAAAGCGCATTCACAACGGATACACCCACGCCGTGGAGACCGCCGGAGACCTTGTAAGAGTTGCTGTCGAACTTACCGCCGGCGTGTAGTTGGGTCATGATGACCTCGGCTGCCGACACGCCTTCTTCGGGGTGGATATCGACCGGAATGCCGCGCCCGTTGTCGAACACAGAGACAGAACTGTCGGCATGAATTTTCACGCGAACGTGGTCGGCGTGGTTCGCAAGAGCTTCGTCGATGCCGTTGTCCACGACTTCGTAAACCATGTGGTGCAGGCCCGAGCCGTCGTCGGTGTCACCAATGTACATGCCGGGACGTTTTCGAACCGCCTCCAAGCCTTTGAGAACCTTGATGGAATCCGCGCCATATTGCTCGGGATTTTGCGCGCTGTCAGACATTCAATCCGCCTTTATTGATTTCAGGAATTTATATCCGTTTCGGCAGGGGATGTCACGCAATTGGCATAAATTTCCGGGCCTTCGCCAGCGAGGTTCAGCTGGCGGCTGTGACCTTGGAAATGCCTTGTTCGTCTGTGACTTCAAAATACTGAGCGCGTGGGCCGAGAGCGTCAAAAAGTTCGGTTTCGGTGCCAGACATCCAAGCCTGTGCGCCAAGCGCGCAAATCTCGTCATATAGCGCGGCGCGGCGGTTTGGATCGAGGTGGGCTGCAACCTCATCGAGCAGAAGGATGGGCGGTGCCCCAATATCTTCGGCCAGAGCGCGTGCATTGGCGAGAATTAGGCTGACAAGCAGAGCTTTTTGTTCGCCGGTGGAACAGTCCTTGGCCGGGACACCCTTGGCGGCGTAGGCACCTTTCAGATCAGAACGGTGCGGGCCAACCAGCGTGCGGCCGGCGGCGATGTCGCGGAACCGACTCTCGGCGAATGCTTCGCGCAGGTCTTCTGCGGAGTCAGGCATCGTGCCCTCCGATTGCATCAGATCGAGTTCCGCCACCGGAAAGGCTGTTTCAGCCTGCTTCTGGGCTTCTGACAATCGGGAAAGAGCCTGAGAGCGCGCCTCGTGGATTTGGGCGCCGCTTTCGGCCATTTGTTTTTCAAGAGCGGCGTACCAATGCGCGTCGGTGACCTGGTCTTTCAAAAGCCGGTTACGTTCCCGCATGGCCTTTTCATAGGACAAAGATGCTTCAGCATGTTCGGGGAAAAAGCTGAGCGTCGTACGATCCAGAAACCGGCGGCGGCCTTCGGCGCCCTCGATCCACAGCCGGTCCATGGACGGGATGAGCCAGAGCACCCGCGCAATACGCGCGAGTTGCGTCTGCGGTGCGGCCTTACCATCGATCTGGATTTGCCGCGCGCTGCCGTTTTCAGAGCGGATGTCGACTTCGTAGGTCTGGCCATTGGTACTCAGATGTCCTGCGAGTTTCCACCCAATAGCTTCGGGCCGGCGGGTCATGTCCTCGGCGCTGGCCCTGCGCAGGCCCCGTCCGGGTGAAAATAGGGAGACCGCCTCCAGAATATTTGTCTTGCCCGCGCCATTGGGTCCGAAGATGGCCACTGGTCGGCCATCCGTTTCCAGCGTGCCCTTTTTGTGAGAGCGAAAATGGCTAAGGGTGAGGCGGCTCAAGGCGAGAGTCATTGTACGGCTCGCGCGTGGCCCGGTCTTTCGACCGGGCTATTGAATGCAAAACTTAGGGCGTCGATCACACGCGCATCGGCATGACAACGTAAACGGCGGAGGTGTCATTGCCTTCGCGCATCAAGGTCGGGTCGCCTGCGGAATTGAACATGAAGACAGCGTTCTCACGGTCCACCTGTGAGGCGATCTCGAGAAGGTATTTTGCGTTGAAGCCGATTTCGAGGCGCTCGTCGCCATAGGCCACCGCGAGTTCTTCCTCGGCAGCACCGCTGTCGGGCGAATTCACCGAAAGCACCAGACGGTCTTCATCCAGCTGCAGTTTTACCGCGCGGGAGCGCTCCGAGGATACGGTTGCCACACGGTCCACCGCCTGCGCGAACTCAGAGGCGTCCACTTCCAATTTGCGGGTGTTGCCCTGCGGAATAACGCGCGTGTAGTCGGGGAAGGTGCCATCGATCACTTTGGAGGTCAGCGTGATGTTCGGGGTGGCAAAGCGGACCTTGGTTTCGCTGACCGATACCGCGATTTCCATATCGTCATCGTCCAACAGCTTGCGCAACTCGCCTACGGTTTTGCGAGGCACAATCACGCCGGGCATTTCCGCGGCGCCGTCTGGCAGGTCGGCGTCGATGCGAGCCAGGCGGTGGCCGTCGGTTGCGACACAGCGCAGAGCCTTGCCGCCCTCGCTGTCGGCGATGTGCATGTACACGCCGTTGAGGTAATAGCGCGTCTCTTCGGTAGAGATCGCAAATTTGGATTTGTCGAACAGGCGGCGCAGTACCGGTGCCGGCGCCGAAAAGTTCGACGAGTATTCGGAGGTCGCCATCACCGGGAAGTCTTCGCGGGGCAGAGTGGCGAGAGAGAAGTTCGAACGACCCGCTTCGACAGTGAGGCGCCCGGATGCGCCATCATCAGTCAGGGTCACCAGAGCGCCGTCCGGCAACTTACGTACGATTTCATGCAGAGTGGTGGCTGCAACAGTGGTTGCACCGGGACGTTCGACCATCGCAGCGGCCTTGTCCACGACTTCGATATCAAGGTCTGTGGCGCGGAATTGGGCTGTGTCGCCTTCGGCTTCGATCAGGACGTTCGCCAGAATTGGAATGGTGTTGCGGCGTTCCACAACCGACTGCGCCTGGCTTACCGCCTTGAGCAGTACGCTGCGTTCGATACTGATTTTCATCCCATCGTCCTCTCGATTGCCGGGAGGGAGACACTAGCGGTTTCCCCTTTCGGCGCAAGCTTTTTTGCCTTTGTCTGCCACTTCGGGAGAGGCGTCAAGGTTGTGGACCAAATATAGAACGCCGCATCCCGAAGGACGCGGCGTTTTGATCACGAAATCGGTGAAAGCAGGTCGCTCAGGCCTCGAGCGCACGACGCAGAAGTTCCAGATCGTCGCTGATCTGCGCGTCCTGTGTGCGAAGCTCCTCAACGCGTTTCACACCGTGCATCACCGTGGTGTGGTCGCGGCCGCCAAAGCGGCGTCCGATCTCGGGCAGGCTGCGCGAGGTTAGCTGTTTACAGAGATACATAGCGATCTGGCGTGGGCGGGCAAAAGTACGCACGCGCTTGGGACCGATCATGTCCGACAGACGGATATTGTAATGCTCGGCGACCTTGCGCTGGATCTCCTCGACCGAGATCTTGCGCTCGGATGCGCGCAACACGTCCGAGAGACAGTCCTGTGTGAGTTCCATTGTGATTTCACGTCCCACGAGCGAGGCGAACGCAAAGAGGCGGGTAAGGGCGCCCTCGAGGACACGCACATTGGTAGAGATGCGGTGAGCAAGGAATTCCAGCACGCCGTCGGCCAATTGCAGATCCGGGTACTGAGCGCGGTAGCTGTCAACTTTTGACTGCAGGATGCCAAGGCGGAGCTCATAGTCAGTCGGATGTAAATCCACGACTAGACCGCATTGCAAACGGCTCTTGATGCGCTCTTCGAGATCTTTGATCTCGCCTGGTGCACGGTCGGCGGAAATGATGATCTGTTTGTTCTGGTCCACGAGCGCGTTGAACGTGTGGAAGAACTCTTCCTGTGTGCTGTCCTTGCCGGCGATGAATTGCACATCGTCCACCATCAGCACATCAACCGAGCGGAACAGTTCTTTGAAGTCCATCATCTTGCGATCACGAAGGGCCTGCACGAACCGGTACATGAATTGTTCGGCGGACAAGTAGAGGACATTGAGATCTGGGCGCTGGGACTGAAGTTCCCACGCAATGGCGTGCATCAGGTGCGTCTTGCCGAGGCCTACGCCGCCATAAAGGAACAGCGGATTGAAAGTGACGGGACCGCCTTCGGCAACGCGGCGGGCCGCAGCGTTGGCGAGTTCGTTCGGCTTGCCAACGACGAAGCTGTCGAAGGTGAACCGCGCATCCAACGGCGCGCCGGTCATTTCCAGTTCCCGGTTCTCGGCAGAGGCCGGAGCAGTGGTCGGTGCCGGCGTTTCCGCAGCAGGTGCTGTAGGTCGTGCTGGTGTGTTGGCTGCGACAGCAAAGTGAATGCGCTGGACGGCATGGCCGGAGCGGGTCATCTGGTGCAGGATCAGGTCGCCATAGTTCTGGGACACATAGTTGCCAATAAAATTGGTCGGGACGTTGAAGGTTGCGACACCGTCGGCGAGTTCAAAAAACTCGATCGGTTCGATCCAGGTCTTAAAGTTGTTCTGGCCAACTGTCTTGAGCAGCTCTTGCCGTAGTGCGCCCCATTGTTCCTGTGTCATGTGTCCCCGTTTTCCTTCAGCGTATGTGCCGGTTGCCCGGCGTCTTCTTTTCGTTACGAGATCACACCAATTGGGCGACATAACGTCAGAAGAGCGGATCAAAAACGTCTTTGTCCCGGGGGTCCCTGTCCCAGGTCAGTTTTGCTCACAAAGCGCAGGTGCGCTGCTCCGTAGGAACGGTCTAAACGCCAGAAAAACCGCTTTGCCGACCCGAAATAGCGAGTTGGCAGGCAAGCACGGTAAGGCAGTGCGTCAGCGGTTTAGCGTCCGTTCCCCCCAAGGCGATGTGAATCGCAGGATCGAAACTAGCAAGCTGCCTGCGCGCGCGGCAATGAAACTTCGATCTTGACTCATTCATTTGCGAAAAAGAATCTGGCGGCCTGTGGATAAGTCTCTGAAATCACTTAATTTACGAAGAAAGATCACTCTGCCCTTGCCTTGTGCAAATCCGCGAAAGAATCGGGTTTTGATCTGTGGAAAAGATTCGTTTCCGGATTCCGGACGACGCCTCGGATTCGGGCGCTTGGTCAATACAAAAAAGTTGGAATCGGCATTCGGGTGCCTGTCCCGAATGTTGGAACCAGTTGACCTGGGGGCAAAGAAAAAGCGCCGCCCTAAGGCGACGCTTTTTGGATTTTACATAGACTCTAGAGTCTTACGCGATCGCTTTGACGCGCGCCGCGAGGCGCGACATTTTCCGCGATGCGGTGTTCTTGTGGTAGACGCCTTTGGTCACGCCACGCATCAGCTCAGGCTGAGCGGCGCGCAGAGCTGCGGTTGCTGCTTCTTTGTCGCCGGAAGCGATTGCTTCTTCGACTTTGCGCAGGGAGGTGCGGATGCGCGAACGGCGGGCTTTGTTAACTTCGAGACGGCGCTCGTTCTGACGGGCGCGCTTCTTTGCCTGGGGCGAATTTGCCATGATCTGTAACCTTTACTTGGTTCGGTCGTTTGTGAATGCGTGCCACGTCCCGAACAGGGCCTCTCGTTCATCAGAGAGAATCAGATCAAGCCAGAGCGGGCTGCACGCGCATGTATGACGGGTGCTTATAGAGAGTTTCGCAGGGAATGCAAACGGGAATCCCCAACATGTATGGACAGGCTGGAATCCACTGACTGCATCGCGTCGGTATCCCGTCAGCAAAGCGTGGGCCTACCTCACGCAAAAGGCCGCCCCGGTTCTGGAGCGGCCTTTGACTGGAGTTCTGCAGGTTTATTTGTCGCGGAACTGCGGCTCGCGTTTCTCGATGAAGGCGGCCATGCCTTCTTTCTGGTCTTCAGTTGCGAAGAGCGCATGGAAAGAGCGGCGTTCGAACAGCAGGCCTTCGGATAGCGTCGTTTCGAAGGAGCGGTTTACGGCCTCCTTGGCAGTGCGCGCGGCAATCAACGATTTCTCGGCGATCTTATGGGCAACTGCGAGGGTCTCTTCCATCAACTTCTTGGCAGGCACAACGCGGCTGACCAAACCAGCGCGCTCGGCCTCTTCGGCATCCATAAAGCGACCCGTCAGATTCATATCCATCGACTTGGCTTTGCCGACAGCGCGCGTCAGGCGCTGGGACCCGCCAATACCGGCGATCACACCCAGGTTGATTTCCGGCTGGCCGAATTTCGCGTTGTCGGCCGCAATGATGAAATCACACGCCATCGCCACCTCGCAGCCGCCGCCGAGCGCATAGCCCGAGACTGCTGCGATGACCGGCTTGCGCACTCGCTGGATTTCATCGCCAAAGGCGCCAAACAAATCCGACTGGTTCACGTCGGCAAAGCTCATTTCGGACATTTCCTTGATGTCCGCACCAGCCGCAAAGGCCTTTTCCGAGCCGGTAAGCACGATGCAACGCACCTTGTCGTTGGCATCCGCCTCCTTGAGGGCGGTCATGACCTCGCCGATGAGCTGTTGATTCAGCGCGTTCAAGGCATCGGGTCGGTTGAGTTTGATGAGGGCCACGTGGTCCTCGACGTCGACGATGATCGTCTCAAAAGCCATGAGTGGTGCTTTCGTTGTTCCAGTCAGGGGTGATTCCTTATCACTTGCAGACCACGGATCAAGTTATCTTTGGCATTGCGGGCAGAAGAAGGATGAGCGTCCCGACTGGGTGATTCGGCTGATTGTGGCGCGGCAATCAGCCGTTTTGCAGGGTTTCGATTCGCGACCGTACACATCGAAACTATGTTGAAAATATCCAAGTTCTCCATCGGCTTGGCGGAAATCTCGAAGCGATGAACCGCCGGCTTTGATGGCTTCCGACAGGACGTCACGGATGATCGGCACGAGGGAGTGAACCCGTTTTTCGGAAATTGCTCCTGCTTTGCGACGTGGAGAGATGCCTGCACGATAAAGCGCCTCGCAAACGTAGATATTGCCCAATCCGGCAACAATGCTTTGGTCCAGCAGCGCGGATTTGATGGGTGTGTTGCGGCCCGTGAGTCGGCTGGCGAGATAGGATTCGTGAAAATCGTTTCCCAGAGGCTCGGGACCGAGTTTGGCGAGTAAAGGATGTGTGTCGGTGTTATCGGAGGGCAGAAGGTCCATCGCTCCAAAACGGCGCGGGTCGTTGAATGTGATGCGGGCGCCGTTGTCCATATCAAAGACCACATGGTCGTGTTTCTGGGCCTGTGGGTGGTCGTGAACGAATTGGCCAAGAGGATCGCCGGAAACGGTCATGCGTCCCGACATCCCCAAGTGCACGAGAAGCGACTCGCCGGTATCGAGGTCCGCGAGGATGTATTTGGATCGGCGTCGCAATTGATTGACCCGCGCACCAGTCAGGCGATCGGCCATGCGGTCCGGAAAAGGCCAGCGTAGATCGGGGCGATTGACCATGGCCTTGGAGATGACCGCGCCCTCCATGGCGGGTGCCAGGCCGCGACGCACAGTTTCGACTTCGGGCAGTTCAGGCATGTTGTTCAGCTCTTCTAGTTCGAGGTCCAAGACGGAGTCATGGGAAGCAGTTCACCAGAGATACGGGTCTTGCCTCTTTTACGGAACATCAAATTCGGGATGACCATCGGCTTATGGCTTGTTTCGGTGGTCCGACAAAGATTGAAATACATGTTCGTGGACCTCCAACAGATTGAGGTGTCGGTTGCGCGCAGGCGGGTAAGACATATGCTGTACAATTGTAGGGATGCCATCACCGTCAGCAAGGCTCGCCGAGGTGCTGCAACCCAGAAAGAAATGGTGACGGTTCTATGAGAAAGTTGTTTTCCAAGAAAAAGAAACCGAATGAGCTTCTGGCTTTGATGGACGCCATCAAAGCCGACCCTGACAACCCAGAGGCACATAGTGCTCTGGCGCAGGCCTATTCGCGGCGGAACCGGCACTATGCGGCTCACGCCGTGATGCGTTCAGCTGCCACTCTGGATGCAACTGTTGAGAACCCGTTTCAGGCTATTCCTGCCGTGGAACATCTCTCGCTGGATCACAACAAGTATTATCGCTTCCGCACTCTTCAGCGCACCTTGCAGGACCTCGCTGGCGATCTACCGGAGTGGAGTTTTCTTGATGTGGGTGGTGGTGATGGACAATTGGCAAGTTTTCTCCCAGAGGCCGGGTATTTCCTGGCAGAGCCCATCGCAAACGGGCTGGACAGCAATTCGCTGCCATTCGAAGGCGAGAGCTTTGATTTTGTGGTGTGCTGTCACGTTCTCGAGCACATACCAAAGGCAGCGAGAGACGATTTTCTGGACGGGCTCATGAGCCACGCGAAAAAGGCATTGGTACTCCTGAACCCCTTCGACATGGGAACGTCTGCCAAAGAAGAAGGCATGGAGTTGTTTGTGGAATATGCCAACGCGGGTTGGGCCAAAGAACACCTTGAATGTTTGATGCCAAAGACGGAAGACGTTGAGGCTTGGGCAGGCTCAAGGAACTATGACGTCACTGTTCAGGCGAACGGGACCGCGCCTGTGACCTTCCTGTCAGAAATGTTCAATGTCTTCTCCAAGAACGTGGACCGTGGACGTATCAACACGTTCTTGAACACGCACTACGTTGATGGAGTGGACAGTGAAACGCTGCCAAACGGATATCTGCTGGTGATTTCCCGCCGCGCTTAATTGCTGGCCGATAGCTGGATCTTGAAGCGGTCCAGTCGTCGAAAGAGCCGCCAAAGGGCGACTGGCTTCTTGTCGACCAAGGAGGCGCGCCAAAACGGAAGCTGGTACCACGGCAAATAGCTCAGCAAGTACCTCTTGACGCTTTTTGTGCGCTCAATACGGGTTTCGACGGGCAACGAGGCCCAGGTGTTTGTCTCGTGGAAATGGTAGCGGGCCATCTTTTCGGGAATGAAACCGATCCACCCGTTTCGGGCGGCCAAGGCATACACCGCATAATCGCCGAAAGGGATCGCGTCGAAATCGTCAGGCAACTTTCCGAGTGCGGACAGCCTTAGGATGGTTGCGCATGCCTGCACAAAGTTGCCTGTCGCCAGATAGGACCCCGGAAGAGGTTCCCGTCTCACAAGCGGGGGGAACTCCTTGAGTTCGATTTCGTTTGCGCTGTCCCAGTAGGACGACATCGTTTGGCAAAGCGCGCACCCGGGGTTGGCGTCCATGTAAGCCACTTGCTTCGCCAGTTTGGTGTCGTTGGTCCAGAGATCATCGCCGTCTAGGAAAGCTACGTACTCACCGCGGAACTCGGGCAAAGCCAAAGCCAAAATGCGGCGCCCTTGGCTGTATTGATTTTCGTCCTGAAGCATCAGGCGAATGATGTCAGGGTGTTTTTCGGCGTAGGCTTCCAGGATTTCGCGGGTCCCGTCCGAAGATGCGTCATCGTGCACGAAGATTTCGTACCGAAAGTCGACCTTTTGAGAAAGGACACTTTCAAGTGCTTGGGAAACTAGGTTTTTTTGGTTGAACGTCGGCATAAACACGGTCACACGGACCGCATTCACTTCTTGAGACGTCGAAATGTTCGGCATCTTTTTTCCTGGTCGGGGACGCGCAGAGGTGAGTGGTTTGCGGCGTCGGATATCTCTTGCTTCGCTTCGAGTAACAGCAATGTAACGGAATCGGTGGCGGGTTTGCGAGAAAAATGACAGCCGCTTGTGCAAACTTTTGTTAGATCTCGCTTCCACGGGTTGTTTGGTTGGTGTTCCCGGCATGATGCTGTCGATCCTTTGAATTGAGATCCTTCGAATTTGAGGCAAATTAGGTGAAGACTTGGTTAACGCGCGTCTGGCAATGCCTTGCAGCATCGCGCGTGGTTCGCATGTGAGACTTGTTTCCGGGTTTGCAAGTGGCTCGGCAAAAAGGTGCTGGCGTTGTCAACTTTTACAAAGACTTTGGCGTGCAATCAGGGGGTCACCCAAACGCCGCATTGTGCCGGTTTCCACAGAGAGATATGAAGAGTCCCGAACCAGATAGGGACGCCCATATGACCCAGGACAGCAACACCACGCATTTCGGCTTTGAAACGGTGCCGGAGTCGGAAAAGGCGGGCAAGGTGCAGGGCGTTTTCAACTCTGTGGCTTCTAAGTACGACGTGATGAACGATGTTATGTCGATGGGGATTCATCGCATCTGGAAAGATGCGATGATGGATTGGCTGGCACCCCGACCCGGTCAGCGTCTTCTGGATGTTGCGGGTGGCACAGGAGACGTGTCGTTCAAGTTTCTCGGTCGTGCGGGTTATGGACATGCGACGGTGTGCGACCTGACAGAACCGATGCTGGTGGAGGGTCGCAAACGGGCCGAGGCTGCGCAAATGGCGGAAAGCCTGGACTGGGTGGTCGGTGATGCGATGGCCTTGCCATTCGAAGACAACACGTTCGACGTTTACACCATCAGCTTTGGCATCCGTAACGTGACCCGTCCGCAAGAAGCTCTGAACGAGGCCTTTCGCGTTCTGAAACCGGGTGGGCGCCTTATGGTGCTGGAGTTCTCCCAAATTCCCAATGACATGATGCAAAAGGTTTATGACCTGTATTCGTTCAATATCATTCCGAAGATGGGGCAAGTGATCGCGAATGATCGGGACAGCTATCAGTACCTGGTGGAAAGCATCCGCAAGTTTCCAGATCAGGAGACCTTTCTGGGTATGGTCAAACAGGCCGGTTTCGAGAACGCGAAGTATCGCAACCTGACGATGGGTATTGCTGCGCTGCATTCGGGATGGAAACTGTGATGATGATGACCCGTTCCGGATTTCTTTCTGCGGAAAAGGCGACCTGATGCGTGGACCTCACAACATCATTCGTTTGATCCGGACAGGTGCCACTCTGGAGCGTTCTGGCGCAATGAAGGTCGTGCTGGATGCGTTTGACGCGCCACCCCTTGTACGCGGTGTGTTGCGTGGGCTGGTTTGGCCGTTTCAGTGGTTGGGTATCAAAGGCGATCCCGAAGCACCACCATTGCCACGCGCGCTGACCGCGCTCGGCCCCGCTTACATCAAGTTCGGTCAGGTTTTGTCGACCCGACCTGATGTTGTTGGCAGCGATCTGGCAACCCAGTTGCGCATTCTTCAGGATAAGTTGCCGCCATTTGACATCGCCACAGCCAAGGCCGAAGTCGAAAAAGAGCTTGGCCAGCCAGTTGACGAGATTTTCTCTGAATTTTCCGAACCTGTTGCGGCTGCATCGATTGCGCAGGTTCACCGTGCGCGGCTTGCGGAAACCGGCGCAGAGGTCGCGGTCAAAATCCTGCGGCCGGGTGTTGAAAAAGCATTTCGCAAAGACATCGATGCTTTCTATTTCGCTGCAAACACTATCGAGTTCTTGTCGCCGGGGTCACGCCGTTTGCGGCCGCGCGATGTTATCGAACACTTTGACAATGGTGTGAGCTCGGAACTTGATCTGAGACTCGAAAGTGCGTCTGCCAGCGAGTTTGCCGCGAATACTGCGAACGATCCGGGCTATCAGGTGCCCGCTGTGGTCTGGGAGCACTCCGCGAAGCGCGTGATGACTCTCGGTTGGGCAGAGGGTACGCCGATCGGCGACAACGATGCGCTGGATGCCGCAGGACACGATCGTCACGCATTGGGCAGCCGCGTTTTGACACTGTTCCTGAACCATGCGCTTCGGGACGGATTTTTTCACGCCGACATGCACCAAGGCAACATGAAGGTCGCTGCCAACGGTGACATCATTGCTTATGACTTCGGGATCATGGGGCAGATCGACGAATACACGCGCCGTGTTTATGCAGAGATCCTCTATGGGTTTATACAGCGCGACTACAAACGTGTTGCTCAGGTGCATTTCGAGGCGGGGTATGTTCCTGCCGATCAAGACGTCGATGAGTTTGCTCGCGCGCTACGGGCTGTAGGCGAACCGATCTTCGGCATGGATGCGGACCGTATCTCGATGGGGCGTTTGCTAAGCTATCTTTTCGAAGTGACCGAGCGATTTGGCATGGCCACACGGACCGAATTGATCCTGTTGCAGCGCACAATGGTTGTGGTCGAAGGCGTTTCACGATCGCTGGATCCGCGCGTGAACATCTGGGATGTCGCCAAGCCCGTGGTGACGACCTACATCGAAAAGAGCCTCGGTCCACGCGCCGTGTTGAATGATCTTGCCAGAACGGCGCGGGTGTTGACACGTTTTGGTCCACGCTTGCCTGAAATGGTCGAGGCGGTTCTGATGAAGCAGAACGAGACGCCGATGCGCCCCAGAGACAGCTTCTGGCTTTGGATCGTGTTGACCGGTGGTACGGGCGTCACGCTGGGTGCAATTGCCGCAATCGCTGCAATGGTGATGTTCTGATCTGAACCTTGAAAGGCTTTGCCTGACTCGGGCTCGCCGGTTTAGGTTTGGGCATGCCTCGTTTTTCGCCTTACCGACCGTTCACACCTGAGCCAGACCAGATGGCAAGGGTGCCCGAGCAGTCCGGTAACGCGCTCAATGGTTTGGACGAAACGGAACCGCGCCGCGCGCGTATGGTCTATTGGGCGCCAAATCCGGATGACATTCCCCATGGCGGTATGCAGCGCTATTTCCTTGAGCGGTCGGCGCGAGAACCTGCTTTTGGCGCGGCGCGCGCAAAACGGCAAAAGGTTCTGGATGCGCCCTTGCCGGACATAGCGCAGGAAGCTGTCGAAAGAACGTCCAAAGACTGGACTGTGGCGCTTCAACAGTTTGTTGCGCAGGGGATTTGCGAACAAGCCGGCGTCGCGGAGATGCAGTCCGATTGGGTGGTCGAAGGATTTGAGGTCTCTCAAAGGCGGGTGATTATCCTTGGCGTTCAACACGACTATGGAGAGATTTCTACGGCGCCAGACGTCACTGCCGGACTTGAGGTCATGCAGCAATATGAACGCGCGGCTGCCGCATCAAAGGCCGTTGCGGGCTGGCTGCGCATGCAGGGCTGGGATGCGACACCGGTGACTGGCCCGATGACGGGTGCTTTGCTGATGATCCCGCCCGCTCTGGCTTGCGGCTTTGGAGAGTTGGGCAAACACGGATCGATCATCAATCCGGAGATGGGCGCGTCTTTCCGATTGTCTGCTGTTCTGACCGACGCCCCGTTTGATGTCACCGAACCGGTTGAGGCTGGCATAGACGGGTTTTGCCAGAACTGTCGGGTGTGCGAGGACGCCTGTCCGCCGGAGGCTTTGTTCTCAACGAAGAAAACGGTGCGGGGAGTCGAAAAGTGGTACGTGGACTTCGACCGCTGTCTGCCGTTTTTTAACCAGACCCACGGATGTGCGATTTGCATTGCGGTCTGCCCGTGGTCGCGTCCGGGGATTGGGCCGAACTTGGCCGCGAAGCTGTCCAGACGCGCGGAGAGACTGCGCGAAGAATGAGAAAAAGAAAGGCCCATGCCGAAAGCATGGGCCTTGCCAACAGCGGCGCATCAGCGCCTTCTGTTTCTATTTTCAGTTCAGCAGACCTGCGTGACGCATGGCATCGTCGATCAGCGCCTTGGTTTCGTCGGTCAAACCCGTCAGCGGCAGGCGCACTTCGTCAGAGCAGAGACCCAGACGGGACATGCCGTATTTCGCGCCGACCAGACCAGGCTCGGTGAAGATCGCCATGTGAAGCGGCATCAGACGGTCCTGAAGTTCCAGCGCCTTGGTGTAGTCACCGGCCAGAGTGGCTTCCTGAAACTCCGCACAAAGGCGTGGAGCGACGTTTGCGGTTACGGAGATGCAGCCGACGCCCCCATGCGCGTTGAAGCCGAGCGCAGTTGCGTCTTCACCGGAGAGTTGAACAAAGTCGTTGCCGCAGGTGATGCGCTGTTGTGGCACGCGCGACAGATCCCCCGTGGCGTCTTTCACGCCAACGATGCGCTCCAGCTTTGCCAGTTCACCCATGGTGTCCGGCGTCATGTCGACGATCGAACGACCCGGGATGTTATAGATGATGATCGGCAGGTTGCAGCAATCGTGGATCGCCGTGAAATGCGCCACCAGGCCGCGCTGGGTCGGCTTGTTGTAATAGGGCGTGACAACCAAAAGGGCGTCCGCGCCAACTTTCTCGGCATGCTGTGCGAGGCCGATGGCTTCGAGGGTATTGTTGCTGCCAGCGCCGGCGATGACTGGCACACGACCTGCGGCGGCGCGCACAACCTCTTCGACCACGGCTTCGTGTTCGGCATGGCTCAGGGTCGGGCTTTCACCGGTGGTGCCAACGGGTACAAAACCGTGGCTGCCTTCACCGATGTGCCATTCGACCAGTTTCTTGAGCGTTTCCAAATCCAGCTCGCCGTTCGTGAACGGCGTGACGAGTGCGGGGAAAGACCCTTTGAACATGACACGCTCCTTTTTCTGCGTAGCTGGGCGGAATTGCCCGTATCAAACCGCGCGGACCCTAGCGGGAAGTCGCCTGCTTGCCAAGATTGTGAGTTGTGGCGAAGGGGGACGCGATTTATCGTGCGGGTTCTATCCTGTCTGACATTGGAAAATGCAAGCCATGTTGCGTCCTTTTCTCGCCCTTTGTCTTGCTGTTACAGCGACGCTCAACGCTGCCGGTCCGGTTCGGGCCGATCTTGCTGCGGCAATGGACGCCGTGCGTGCCAACGATTGGGACCGCGCGGCCGCGGAAGCTCGCAGCGATGGGCAGGTGGCTCGCGATATCGTCGAGTGGCACAGGTTGCGGGCAGGCCGTGGACGCCCTGATGAGGTTCTTGCCTTTTTGGAACGGCGTGGCGACTGGCCCGGACTTCCCTATTTGCGCAAACAGTCGGAAGAGGCGTTTTTTGGTGTGAGCCACGAGATGGCCATGTCGTTTTACGTTCACGGCATGCCACAGACCGCACAGGGGGCGTTGACGCAGGCAGAAGTCTTGCAGGCTGCTGGCGAAGAAGGCGCTGCTCAGGCGGGCGTAGTCCTTGCTTGGCGCACCATGCCCATGGATAGCGAAACGCAAGGCGTTTACCTTGACCGCTACGGGTCATTGTTGAGTGACCACCACACAGCCCGACTTGATGCGATGCTTTGGAAAGGCTGGAAGGAAAATGCACGCAGGATGTATGCCCGCGTGCCGGAAGGCTGGGTTGCGCTTGCACAGGCTCGCATCGCCTTGCGGGATCGCGCAGCAGGTGTGGATGGTTTGATTGCAGCGGTGCCGGATGAGCTGCAAAACGATCCGGGATTGGCCTATGAGCGTTTTGTCTGGCGTCATCGCAAAGGGTTGAATGAGCGTGCAATCGAACTGGTTGTGGCCCGTTCCAAGGCCGGAACCCTGGGCGAGGCGGATCAATGGGCCAGTCGCCGCCGTTCGCTGGTGCGCAGCGAAATGAGGGCAGGCAATTATCAGACAGCGTATGACATTGCGGCGGTGCACGGGATGTCGCCTGATGCGGGGTATGGTTATTCCGATTGCGAGTGGCTCGCGGGTTATCTGGCGCTGCGCTTCCTGAACAAGCCGGAGATCGCTGCGGCGCATTTTGTGCGCTTCGCCCAGTCTGTAGAAACACCAATTTCTCTTGGGCGTGCGGGGTATTGGCTCGGCCGGGCCTATGAGGCGATGGGAGACACCGAAACAGCGCAGCAGGCGTATCAGGCCGGAGCGGTTCATCAAACAAGCTTTTATGGTCTTTTGGCAGCCGAGAAGGGCAAAGTGCCGGCTGATCCTGCGTTGCGTGGCGACGAAAAATTCCCGAATTGGCGAGAGGCGGCTTGGACCACGTCCAGCGTACACGAAGCAGCCCGAATGTTGCTGGATGCAGGCGAGCTGTCACTTGCGGAGCGGTTCTGGATTCACCTGAGTGAAAGCATGGACCGACAGGCGTTGGGACAATTGGGTGAGATGGCGCAGGATCTTGGACAGCCGCATGTTGCGGTCATGCTTGGCAAGGCGATCGTAAAACGCGGTATCACCCTGCCAGGGCCCTATTATCCGTTGCACCCTCTGGTATCGCAGGACTTGCCGGTGGCGGACGAGCTTTCACTGGCGATTGCGCGGCGCGAAAGCGAGTTTGACCCCGTCGTGGTCAGCCACGCCGGCGCGCGGGGTCTTATGCAGCTGATGCCGGGCACAGCGCGGGACGTGTCGCGCGACATTGGTGAGGTTTACGTGCTTGGCAACCTGACGGCGGACCCCGAATACAACGCGCGTCTTGGCAGCGCTTATCTGGCTGGTCTTGCAGAACAGTTTGACGGCAACATCATCATGATTGCCGCCGGATACAATGCCGGACCGCACCGACCGAAGCGCTGGATGGCGGACCGTTGGGATCCGCGTGGTGGCAGCGTCGAGGCGATGGTGGACTGGATCGAGTTGATCCCGTTCAACGAGACGCGGAACTATGTGATGCGGGTTTCCGAAAGCCTACCGGTTTATCGCGCGCGTTTGGGCAAATCCGCGCTGCCGATGCCGTTCGGGCAAGAAATCACCGGTGGCACGATCAAGGTGATCAGGTAGCGGGCGGTTCATATCTCTTTTCGAAAGAACCTCAGGCCCGCGGCGACTGTTGGCATAACGTTCACCGAAGTTCCGATTTCATTGGGTTCGGTTTCTTTGAACCCGAGCTTGGCGTAGAGCGCTGGCATTTCGACGTTGCCGCGAACCGTATCCGCGATAAGGCACTTGAATCCCAATGATTGCGCATCCTGAATACGCCTTTCGGCGAGCCACCGGCCCAATCCGGTTCCCCGCGCTTCGGGCCGGACGTAAAGGTGTTTCATCTCACCTGTTGCGTCGTCCACGCGTCGTAGAGCGGCCGTGCCCACCAACTGACCCTGATCGCTCCAAATGAGATAATAGTTGCCTTGTGGTGGCAGCACGCGATCAATGTGCGCCCAGAACGCTCTGATATGTTCCGCCGCATCAACACTTACTCCGGTCGCGCGCTCAAAAACGACCGCTTGTGTGTATATGTACTCCATCAAAAATTCATTTGCGGTCTCGTGTGGAATCTCGTCTTCAGATTGAAACCGCTTCGCAACATAGCCTTTTAGACAAGGAACTTCTTGACCCTGTGCCATAGCTTCTACGTCGAAGATCAAGCTGTTGTCTGATGATAGATTTTGCGCAGAAGTCTGAGGCATATCTGATCTCTCCACATTGAAGGCTTGAAGGAAATACTAGCCAGAATTCCACAAAACGGTTAGTCAGAAAAAATGTTCAAACAATAGAAATTCTATCATGTCAGTAGATTGGAGAAAGATCCCGTCTCTTACAGCGTTGCGCGCTTTTGATGCGACAGCACGGGAAGGTAGCTTTGCGGGGGCTGCTCGCGCGCTCAACGTCACACATGCTGCCGTCGCGCAACAGGTACGAGGTCTTGAACAGGAACTTGGTGTTGGCCTTGCCACTCGGCAAGGCAGGCAAGTGGTGTTGACAGCCGCTGGCCAGCAGCTTGCGAGCACCCTGGCAAACGCCTTTGAAAGAATTGGCGACCAGATCGAGAGAACGCGTTTGGGCGCGCGTTCGAGAGGTTTGCGCGTGACATGCTCCCCCTTTATGGCAGAGCGGATCATCATGCCCAATCTTAAGGATTTCTGGCTGCTGAATCCGGGCGCCGAAATATCATTGTCGCCGACGCGCGACTATGCCGATCTTGCGGCCGAGGGTTTTGATCTGGGCATTCGCTCGAGACACCCTGATTTGCGCGATCAGCCGGGCAGCAACGATTTGCGAACGATACACCTGAAGAAGGTTCAGGTTGTCGGGATCGCAGCGCCGGAGTTGGTAGAGAAACATGGTGCCTCTTCGGCGGACATGCCCTGGCTGTGGCATGATGGTATGGACTTGAAGTTGAAGATGATGCGGACAGGGGGGCTCGACGTGGACAAGCTTCGGCGAGTGCCCATCGGTAGTCCAAACCTGCTGCTTGAAGCTGTGCGAGGCGGCATCGGCATGAGCCTGTTCACGGAAACTCTTGCTCAAGAGGAGTTTTCTGCTGGCCGCGTCGTCAAGATTGATACTCCGCAACCGATTTTTGCGGACTATGTCGCGGTCCTGCCCAAGGGCCAGTCGCATGTCCTTGCAGAGACGTTTGCCGAATGGGTGCGCACGCTTTTGTAGCGCGCGATGAACAAGCCGGTTGCGCCTGTTGTGTTTTGTCAGGTCCGTTTGCTCTGCTCTCGCCACCAAGTGAATAGCCCCGCCCCGACAACCACGGCGGCCCCGACTGCCACGTTCACGCGAAGGGTTTCGCCAAAGGCCACCATACCCAAAGCCGCAGCAAAGGGCAGTTGCAGGTAGGCGAAGGGTTGCACCGCGCTGGCCTCGGCGGCCTCGTACGTCTTGATGAGCAGCCAATGGCCGAAAACGCCGGACACACAGAGCATCAACATCCAGATCCAGTCCTGTCCGGTCATCGGTTCCCAGAAAAAGACGCCGATTGCGGTCATCAGGATGCAGCCCACTGTGCCGGTATAAAACAAGCTGGTTTCGGAACTGTCGCCGCGGGAGACATAGCGCGTGAGCAGGCCGTAGATCGCGAACATCAATGCCCCAAGGAGAGGGATTGCTGCGACGGGTGAAAAGACGCCGGAACCGGGTTGCAGGATGATCATAACACCGATTGCGCCAATGCCGATCGACAGCCAGCGCCGCCAACCGACCTGCTCGCCCAGCACAGGCCCCGAGAGGGCGGCGATCATCAGAGGATAGCAGATGAAGACCGCGTGTGTTTCTGTCAGGCCAAGGAGGGTGAACGCGGCGACCGTGACACAGATTTCCAGCGCCAGCAGCGCGCCTCTGATGGATTGCAATACGGGGAAGCGGCTTTGCATTACACGTTTCAGGCCGCCTTCCTGACGAATGGCAAGTGCAATGACAAAGGCGGCAAAGAACCAATATCGGATCATCACCACGAGGTAGGTGTTGTAGGTTTCAGCCAAATGCCGAGAGAACCCGTCCTGCATTGCGAAGACAAAGGTCGTGAGGCACATCAACAGGATGCCGCGCCGGTTGTCTGGCGCGCCGGTCATGCGCCGTCCTTCAGACAGGTGGTCATGTGACGCTTGCGGCCAAAACCTTTGACGCGCGTGACGGCAAAGCCCGCGTCAGCCAGATTACGCCGCACAAAACCCGCCGCGGTGTAAGTTGCAGCTGTGCCTCCGGTTTTGGTATGCGCGCCAACCTGCGCCATGAGACCCGCATCCCAGAGTTCAGGGTTTTTGGCAGGAGAAAATCCATCAAGGAACCATGCGTCGGCGGTAAATGCGTTGGCTTGCAAGGTTTCGCGCGCGTCGCCGAGAATGACCTGCACATTTATTCCCTGCAGCGAGGTAAGAGTTTTGTCCTGCGCCCATGCCGCAACCAGCCGATCGCGGTAATCGCCGAGTTCGGGAAAGGCTTGAAGCGCGCGGGCCATTTCGTCAGCCTCCATCGGGAAGGCCTCGAAGCTGGTGAACCGCAATGGGTCGGTCATGCCGGCCTGGTCCCACGCCTTCCAGGCCGTAAGCAAATTCAGGCCCGTACCAAAACCGAGTTCCGCGATGTGAAAGCCAGGTGCAAAACGTGCGGGCAAGTTGTTGCCTTGCAGAAAAACGTGACGGGTTTCCGCCAGCCCGTTTTCAAGGCTGAAGTACGGATCGTCAAAACGTGTGCTGACCGGAATGGCCTGATCCCGCCATTCCAATTCTGCGTGCTGGTCGCTCATCTCGGCTTGCCTTATTGAGAGGTCAGAAGAGCTTTGAGCGAAGGCGGGTGATTTGGCAATGGGCAGTGCGGTGGATGTGACGGTCGTGGGGGCTGGTGTGTTCGGTTTGGCGAGCGCATGGGCCTGTGCCAAGCGGGGCGCAAAGGTACGTGTGATTGACCGTACAGGCGTGGCAGCGGGATGCAGCGGCGGTGTCGTCGGGATGTTGTCTCCGCATGCGCCTGAGCGCTGGAACGAGA
This sequence comes from Shimia isoporae, assembly GCF_004346865.1. Lineage (NCBI taxonomy): Bacteria > Pseudomonadati > Pseudomonadota > Alphaproteobacteria > Rhodobacterales > Roseobacteraceae > Shimia > Shimia isoporae. The sequence continues at coordinate 442,553 of NZ_SMGR01000002.1, read as the reverse complement.
CGAAGGAGTTCCAGTTCCAGAGCCTGATCTATGCCGAAGAATTCTGGCGCGAGGTTGAAGTAGTTGGCGGTGGCCAGACAGGTTATGACCGTGTCGGACGCTTGCAGCCGATCGATTCAGAGCGGGCGTTGGAGCTCGCCAACGAGCGCACCGAAAGTGCCAAGGAGTTCTGGCAGGGCAAGGCGCACTGGCGTGTGATCAGAGCCGAGACTGCGGGTGACTGGGCACCTCAGACCGCCAGCGGGCTGTTGATTGAGGACACATTGAGTGCGCGTTTGCATCCGCGCCAGACCTGCGAAGCTCTTGCAGCAGCGATCCGCGCCAAAGGCGGAGTGATCGAAGTTGGGTTGGCGAAAGAGTTACAGGGACAGGTGATTTGGGCGACCGGCGTCGCTGGACTCAGAGAACTTAGCGACGCCAAAGGCAAGACCATTGGCAATGGTGTCAAAGGCCAGGCTGCCGTGTTCGGGTTGGACGCAGGAGGCGCGCCCATCACGTCCGCCGGAGATGTTCTGGTGGTGCCACATGCGGACGGTACCGTGGCGGTGGGTTCCACATCCGAGCGGGAATATTCCTCTCCGGACGCAACTGACGAGCAGTTGGAAGAGTTGATCGCTCGGGCCTGCGAGGTGTTCCCGATGCTCGCCGCTGCGCCGGTTGTCGAGCGCTGGGCCAACTTGCGTCCGCGGGCAAAAAGCCGCGCGCCTATGATTGGCGCGCACCCGTTGTTTGAGGGCGACTTCATCGCCAATGGTGGTTTCAAAATCGGATTCGGTATGGCGCCCGGAGTGGCCGAGGCTATGGCGGATCTGGTTCTGGACGGGGTTGACCAAATACCTGACAGGTTCCGCCCTGAGGCGTCGCTTTAGGTCGCTTCGGCGCTCATTATCAGGCGCCCGTCCGGCCCGCGCACCCAGCACCTGCCGTCGCCGCCCCAGCAAAGAGTTGCGGTTTCGAAATGCATCAACGGCGAAGCGGCACGGAAGGCAAATGACGAGAGGCGTCCAAGCTGGGACTGCGCAAGCAACATCAGCAACTGAGCCAGCAACGGTCCATGCACCACAAGCCCCTCGTAGCCTTCGGTGTCACGGGCATAATCCAGATCGTAGTGGATGCGATGCCCGTTGAATGTCAGTGCCGAATACCGAAACAAAAGGGTACTGTCGAAGCTATACTCCTCCGAGAGGATCTCGTCCGTGCCTGCTGGTTTGCTTTTAGGTTTGGGAGTTTCAGGGTCGGGATCTTCACGATAGACCAGATCCTGAAACTCCCGCACGCAAATCACGCCGTTCTGAAAGATCTCGTGGCGCAAAGTCACAAAGGCCAGTGGTCCGGTGCGCCCTTGTTTGAGGGTGGCGGTTTCAAGGGTAGTGGTTTTCTCCGCCGGCTGTCCTTGGCGTAGAGGGGTCAGAAATTCCAAACGCCCACCTGCCCACATGCGTCGTGGCAGGCCCATATCCGGGATAATACCTCCGACCTTGGGGTGACCGTCCCGACCGAGTTGGACCGGTGGCTGAGCATCCCAGAAATAGAGTTGGTGGAAGAATGGCGGCAATGGATCCGTTGGCGCGCCCTGTCGTCCCAACGCTGTCCAGAATGCTTGTGCTCGGGCGGGATCGAACACATCTCTTTGACGGACTTCAGAAGGGCTGGCATGGTTCATGGCGACAGGCTATCAGAGCCGCCCTTAAGGACAAGAGAGACCATGCCTCAGGTTACATCGCTGGATCACCTTGTTTTGAGTGTCACGGATATGGAGCGCACGCTGGCATTTTACACGGCGGTCTTGGGGATGACCTCAGAGCGGTTCTCCCCCGCAGACGGCAGCACGCGCTGGGCTCTGAAATTCGGCGATCAGAAGATAAATCTACACGATGCCTCCGCGCCATTTGCGCCGCATGCCAAAACCGTTTCGAGTGGCTCGGCCGATCTGTGCTTTCTCACCGATACGTCGATCACCGACTGGCAATCGCATCTGGCCGTTGAGGGCGTGCCGATTGAAGAAGGACCTGTGAAACGCACGGGAGCCACCGGCCCGATCCTGTCCCTTTATGTACGAGACCCCGACGGTGCGTTGATCGAAATCAGCACGCCGTACCCGTGAGCAGGCAACGCCGCCGCGATTGGGCGACGCTTTGCATCGGTAGCTCGTTTGGCGGCGGGCCTTTCCCCTGAACCCGCATGCGTGTTAGGGCAAACCCATGCGTATGCCCTCCAAAGAAGAAGTCCTTGAGTGGATTTCCGAGAACCCGACCCTCACCACGAAACGCGACATCGCCAAAGCTTTTGGCATCAAGGGTGCTGCGCGGATCGATCTGAAGCGATTGTTGCGTGAACTGGAAGCCGAAGGGCATCTTCAGAAACGGTCCAAAACCTACCGTGATCCCGACAAGTTGCCACCGGTGACGGTGCTGCAAATTCTTGATCCTAACGAAGACGGCGACCTGTTTGCCCGTCCGCTGGAATGGCACGGCGAGGGCAATGAGCCGCGCGTGATGGTGATCACACGTGCCTCCGACCCCGCACTGGGAGCAGGAGACCGAATCCTTGGACGGTTGACGGAAATTCAGGATGAGGATCACGCCTATGAGGCACGGCTGATCCGGCGCATTGGCACCAACCCGCGCCGAGTACTGGGTGTCTTCAGAAAAACCGCAGAAGGCGGCCGTATCCTGCCAATCGACAAGGGGGACGGCAAGGAATGGATGGTTCTGCCCGAGCAGATCAACGACGCCAAAGACGGCGAACTTGTAGAGGCTGAACAGGCCGGACCCAAGGGTCGGCTGGGCCTGCCGCGCGCCAAGGTTGTTGCGCGGTTGGGCGATCCTTCTGCGCCGAAAGCGGTGTCGCTTATTGCGATCCATCAACACGGCATTCCGGACAGCTTTCCGGACAAGGTGATTGCCGAAGCAGATGCCACCAAACCTGCGCCGCTTGGCAGTCGTGAAGACCTGCGGGACATGCCGTTTGTGACCATTGACCCTGCTGACGCGAGAGACCACGACGACGCGTGTTGGGCCCACGCGGACGACGATCCCAAAAACGCCGACGGGCACGTGTTGTGGGTCGCGATTGCCGACGTGGCACAATACGTGCGACCGGACACGGCGCTTGACGGGGAAGCGCGCAAGCGGGGCAATTCAAGCTATTTTCCGGACCGGGTCGTGCCGATGCTGCCGGATCGGCTGTCGGGGGATCTTTGCTCACTGCACGAAGGTGTGCCGCGTGCCGTGATCGCGCTGCGGGTTCAGATCGACAGCAAGGGCAAGAAGATCGGGCATCGATTCTGTCGCGCCATGATCCGGTCGGTGGCTTCGCTCAACTACGGTGAGGTACAGCAGGCGCAGGACGGGCACGCCAACGAACGGTGTGCCGAGTTGATGGAAACTGTCATCGCGCCGCTATATGCGGCCTACGAGGCTCTGGTAAAGGCGCGCAACGAACGTCAGCCACTGGCTCTCGACCTCCCTGAACGTAAAATCGAGCTGTCGGACCAAGGTGAGGTTCTTTCGGTTAACTTCCGGGACCGGTTTGATGCTCACAAGCTGATCGAAGAATTCATGGTGCTGGCAAACGTCTGTGCCGCCGAAACGCTGATCGCCAAGAAATCGCCTTTGCTGTTCCGAGTGCATGAAGAGCCAAGCCCGGAAAAGCTGGACGCGTTGCGCGAAACGGCGCAGTCCGCCGGATATACGCTGGCCAAGGGGCAGGTATTGCAGACCCGCCACTTGAATGCGCTTCTGGATGCCGCGGCGGGATCTGACGACGCGGAGCTCATAAATATTTCGACGTTGCGCTCCATGACGCAGGCCTATTACACGCCGCAGAACTTTGGCCATTTCGGCCTTGCCTTGCGGGCCTATGCGCATTTTACATCGCCAATCCGGCGCTATGCCGACCTTATCGTACACCGTGCGTTGATCACTGCACACGGGTGGGGCGAGGACGGGCTTACGCCTGAGATGATCGAGCGCATGGAGAATACGGGAACGCATATTTCGGACACCGAGCGGCGTTCGATGTTGGCCGAGCGGGATACGACAGACAGATATCTTGCGGCCTACATGTCGGAGCGCATCGGCAACGAGTTCACCGGGCGGATCAACGGGATAGCCCGTTTCGGCGTGTTCGTGAAACTGGACGAGACCGGGGCGGACGGCTTGATCCCGATGCGGGAATTGGGGCGTGAGTACTTTCACTTCGACAAAGACAGCAACACGCTTACCGGGTCGGACTCCGGCATCGTCATCGGGCTTGGACAGCGGGTCACAGCGCGGCTGACTGAGGCCGCACCTGTAACGGGTGGCATTGCGATGGAATTGATCTCGCTTGATGGCGAGGTCGTCAAACGCGCGGGCGGCGGCGGCCGTGGCCGAGGGCGCAGCGGCGGCCCTGCGCGGCGCAAGGCCACAAAGGCCAAGCGCAAGGCAGACAAGATCAAACGCAAAGTGTCCCGCCGTCGGAAGTGACGGCAGGACGGAGTTCGGCCTTATTAGAGACTATTTTCAGCCGGCAAGAGCTTGTTTGGGCATGGCGCAGCCCGTCATTTTGCCTCCGGGATAGATCGCGGAACGCACACGAGAGACATAAGGCGCGAATGTGGGAATGTCTTCGACAGCAGCCCGCAGTTCTGTTCTGGCGGGCAATCTAAGGATCATATCCAGCACCGGTGCAATGGCGGCATCCGCTCCTGATGGCAGGTCGCCAAACAGGTAGGTTTGATCACCCAATACAGTCTCTAGCGTTGCCAAATCTCTGCCCAATCGTTGATGGCGATCTTCCGGTGAGAAACGCGCGATACCCTGTGATGTCAGGCCGGTACGTACAGGCGCCCGACCTTCTTCAGCAACCATCTCGCGGGCTTCGGCTGGTACGGCGGCAAAAAACTCTTCGCGCATGATGGGCCATACCCGTTCGTCCAGCCAGCGGTCATGCACAAGGCCGAGTACGAGGTTGTGCTCGACCATGCTTTTGAGCGCGTGTGCGATGCCTTTCTGTTCGTCGGAAAGGCCGGCGTAGAAATCGGCACCCTGCGCGGTCAGATAGTCTTCGATGTTGGAACTGTCGGGGATCAACCGGTCGCCCACCCGCAATACCGGCAATTTGCCCAAGGGTTGGACCGAGACATCCACGGAAATTTCTGGCTGCCATTTGATGCCTGCCATTTCGAGCAGGCAAATGGTTTTCAGGCAGAAAGGCGAATGGCTCGGAAGGGCCGCATTACCGGGGAACATAATCAGATGCATCTATAGCACTCCTTGTGAAACGATGGATCCGGTTTAACGACGCCTCTTGCCAGTTTTTGTCAGTATGTCGCAGTATCTGGAATTATGCCCAGAACCGACCGCCTGTTTCAGTTGATGCAAGCCCTGCGTGATTTGCCGGCGCCTGCAACGGCGCTTGCGCTCGCGTTGGAAACCGGCGTTTCAGAGCGCACGATTTATCGCGACATCGACACGTTGCGCGGGTTGGGCGCGGTGATCGATGGCGAGGCCGGTTTCGGATTCACCTTGATTGAAGACGCAACGCTGCCGCCGCTTGGGTTTGTTCCCGAAGAAATAGAGGCGCTGGTGGTGGGGCTGACAGAAGTCACGCAGATTGGTGATCCTGCACTTGCCAAGGCCGCAAAATCGGCTCTAACAAAGCTGAAATCGCGCCTTCCATCGGCTCAGGCCCACCGTCTCAAGCACGCGGTACTGACAGCCAAGCGGTTCTATAAGCCCCCGACCATCGTCATAGATGCCAGCGCCTTGCGGCAAGCGGCTTGGGAGGAGCGTACGATCGCTGTTGATTACGCCGACGCAAAGGGCAAGCGTACCGTGCGTGAACTTGACCCTCTGACCATTACCTTTCTGGACGGCACGCATTGCCTGTTGGCCTATTGTCATCTGCGTGAGGATTACCGGGTGTTTCGTCTCGACCGGATGGAGGATTTCACAGTGACAGACCGGTCTTTCCGTCCGCGTCGTATTCCGATGCTGCGGGAGTTCAAAGCGCGGCTGGAGGCAGAACCGCCTCGCCATATTCAATCCTGATCGGCAAATCCCCGCGTATGTCGTTTGTGCGCTTTGTCAGAATCGGGTGGCACGTTAACATTCAGGCAAAACGAGCAGGAGCGCAGGCTATGCGAGCAGCAGCAATTCTGGCACTGACAATGACCGCAACAAGTGTGATCGCTGAAGCGCCGCTAACGTCGCTGCGGCCGGTTCTGAGGCCTGATCTGGCGGTCACCAATATCACGCAAACCGTTGCTGTTGTGGCCCCGACAGAGGCTGGACTTCAGGATTGGATTCGCGCCTACCGGCCCAGAGCGCTGAGCGCTGGCATTTCCGCGACCACATTTGACCAGGCCATGTCGCGGGCCCGCTATGATGCTGATGTGATCAAACGCGACCGGAACCAGTCCGAGTTCACAAAAACGATCTGGGATTATCTCGACAGCGCGGCCAGCGATTTACGCGTCAAGAACGGGCAGGCGGCGCTGGCCAGGCACAACGACAAGCTTGTTCAGATCGAACGCAAATACGGCGTCGACAAGGAAGTTGTCGTTGCCATTTGGGGGCTGGAAAGCGCCTATGGCACGTTTCGCGGCAGCACGCCTATCATCAGCGCTTTGGCGACCCTGGCCTATGACGGACGGCGCGGTGCCTTCTTCGAGGAGCAACTGACCGCAGCTTTGACGATTCTGCAAAACGGAGACACATCGGTTGCGAACATGACCGGCAGTTGGGCCGGTGCCATGGGGCATACCCAATTCATGCCGACCTCATTTTTGTCTTACGCTGTGGATTTCACAGGCGACGGAAAGCGCGATATCTGGACAGACGATCCGAGCGACGCGCTGGCCTCGACAGCGGCCTATTTGAAGAATTCGGGTTGGGTCAAGGGACAGCCTTGGGGTGTTGAAGTGCGCATTCCGGACGGATTTGACTATACATTGGCCAACCGGGAAACGCTCAAGATGCCCGGGGAGTGGGCCCGCATCGGCATTCGGGACATGAACGGACGCAAGGTACCGAACCACGGTAAAGCGTCGATCCTTTTGCCTGCGGGCGCAGAGGGAGCGGCGTTTATGATTTTCAAAAATTTCGACGCCATCGAAACGTACAACACCGCGGATGCATATGTGATCGGAGTGGGGCACCTGAGTGATCGCATTCAAGGTGCGGCGAAGATTCAAGGCGCATGGCCGCGCGGAGATCGGGCTCTGACCTATGATGAACGTATCGAATTGCAGACGCGCCTGACTGCAGCAGGTTTCGATACGCAGAAAATCGACGCCAAAATTGGCCCGCTGACGATCAACGCGGTTCGGGAATACCAGCTTTCGCGTGGTATGACACCGGACGGCTATGCTTCTTTGAGATTGCTCAGCAGCCTGCGCTGATCAGAAAACAGAGACCTTCGTGCCCAACGGCAGGATGCTGTAGAGGTGCTCTACGTGCGGATTGTACATCCGGATGCAGCCGTTCGATGAAGGCGTGCCGACAGATTGGGGCACATTGGTTCCGTGGATGCGGAACAATGTGTCCTGTCCATTCTGGTAGAGATATAGTGCGCGACTCCCGAGCGGGTTGTTCGGGCCTCCGGGCATACCGTCTTTCCAGCGTGCATATTGCGGGTTGCGTTCGATCATTTCGGCAGTCGGGGTCCAGTTCGGCCATTCGACTTTGCGGTCGATTGTGGCATCGCCGCGGAAGTTGAGGCCCTCTTTGCCCACAGCCACGCCATAGCGGATCGCGGTGCGATCATCCTGCATATGGTAAAGGTAGAACGCTTGCAGGGTGACGACGATCTGACCGGGTTCGAACTTGTACTTGCGTGCGATTGTCACTTCACGCGGCTTGAGGTGTTCCATCAATTCGAAGGATTGGCTGGCGGCAGCGCGCGCGATCATCGGGGTGCTCAGAGCCGCGCTGGCCGCCGCGGCTGTGGTCAGAAATTGACGTCTTTGCATCACTCGTCTCCTACTAATCAGGAGAATCCTGCCACGTCTTGACCGTTCGGGCAAAAAATATCGGGCGCGAAGGTAAATTCCACGCCCGATTTCACTGGATTGTGACTCACTAACCGCAAGCGGTTGGGGCAGTTTACTTGTACAGGCCCTCAGATTTGATCTGATCGTAGGTCTTGTCGAGCGCGATGGTTGCCCGGTCAATCAGCATGTCAATTTCTTCCGGCTTGATCACCAGCGGGGGTGAAATCACCATCCTGTCGCCCACATGGCGCATCACCAGGCCTGTGTCGAAGCAGTGTTCACGGCATTTGTAGCCGACCGTGCCTTTTTCGGCGGCAAACGGTGCGCGGCTTTCCTTGTTCGGGGTCAAAGCGATCGATCCCATCATGCCGACAATCTTTGCTTCGCCCACAAGCGGGTGATCTGTGAGCGCTTCCCATTTTTGTTTGAGGTAGGGCGCGGTGACATCGCGTACGGTCTCTACAACCCGTTCCTCTTCCATGATGCGCAGGTTTTCCAGCGCCACAGCGGAGCATACCGGATGGCCGGAGTAGGTGTAGCCATGGTTGAATTCGGTTGCGTTCACGACTTTTGCGATCTCGTCAGAGACAATGGAGCCGCCGATGGGCGCATAGCCTGAGCTCAGACCCTTTGCGATGGTCATGATGTCAGGGCGGATACCCATGGTTTCGGAGCCGAACCAGTTGCCGGTCCGGCCAAAGCCGCAAATCACCTCGTCAGCAATGAGCAAAATGCCGTATTTATCGCAGATGCGCTGGATTTCCGGCCAGTAGGTTTCTGGCGGCACAATCACACCGCCGGCGCCTTGTACGGGTTCGCCGATGAAGGCTGCAATACGGTCTTCGCCGTAATGGAGAATGGTTTCTTCCAGCTCGCGGGCACGCATCAACCCGAATTCCTCGGGGCTCATATCGCCGCCTTCTGACCACCAGTCCGGCTGGCCGATGTGGTGTTTGTCCGGCAGTGGAAGGCCCCCCTGCTGGTGCATCGGGACCATACCGCCAAGACTTGCGCCACCAAGCGTCGATCCGTGGTAAGCATTCTGACGTGAAATGATGATCGATTTCTCGGGTTTGCCCATTGCGGACCAATAGTGACGCACTAAGCGGATGTTGGTGTCGTTCGCTTCGGAGCCGGAGCCCGCATAGAAAACAGTGTTCAGACCTTCGGGGGCCAGTTGCGCGAGTTTGGCGGACAGGGCGATGACCGGCACGTGCGTGGTCATAAAGAAGGTGTTGTAGTAAGGCAGTTCTCGCATCTGGCGGGCCGCGGCCTCGGCAAGTTCTTCGCGCCCATACCCGATGTTCACGCACCACAGGCCAGCCATGCCGTCCAGTATCTCATGACCTTCGCTATCGGTCAGGGTCACACCCTTTGCGCGGGTGATTACCCGGACGCCGCGCTCTGCCAGTTCATCCTGCGTGGTGAAGGGGTGCATATGGTGGGCTGCATCCAGCGCCTGCAGCTCTTCGGTTGGCATGTGGTTCGTGATCACGCTCATCGACTTTACCTCTCAAAAACCGCGGTCAATGGCCCTCCCTCCCTGGAGTGGCCCTGAGTCACGGCTAGAATATGATCAAATTATTTTTAGTCAATCGCATCGGCGAAGGACTCTGCGTCCTTCAGCGCTTCAAGCAGTTGTTCCATACCCTGAACAACATCAAGTCGCATGGCTTCGGCGGCGGCGGTGCTATCCTTGGCCGCCAGCGCGGCGAGCGCGGTCTTGTGGTTATCGGGTAGGTTCTGGGTGCCCATGCGTCCGCAGACAACGCGCATTGCAGGACCAAACCTGAGCCAAACGCCGCCCACCACTTCCGAGAGAATCGGAGCTTCGGCGACGGTATACAGTTTCGTGTGGAAGGCGTGATTCTGGCGCAGATAAGTAGCCACGTCGCCGCGTGTGATCGCTTCGTCGAGCGCCGAATCGATCCGTTTCAGCTCTTGGATGTCGGCGTCGCTGGCCCGGGTGGCCGCACGTGCAGCCAATTGAGGTTCAAGGGTTTCCCGCAGAAATATCAGCTCTTCAATGGCCTCTGGCGTGGGCATTGGAACCAGCACCCGACGATTGCCGCGAAACTCCAGCGCGCCCTCGGAAGTCAGGCGTCGAATGGCCTCGCGGATCGGGGTCATGCCGGCACCCGTTCTCTCGATAAGTCCCTGAATCGTCACTGGCTCTCCGGGTGCGAGCTCGCCAAACAGCACGGCGTCACGCAATTGGTGATAGACCAGCTGATGGGTTGGTATCCGCGCTGGCTCACCAGCTTTTTGAGCGGTTGTTTTCCTCTGAGGCAAGCTGCCTTCCATTTGTGCGTCCCGTCCGTCTGATCTGCGTGCAAAAGTCGTATTTCATCATCAATATGCACATCTATGTTGCCATATCAAAAAAACTTGATCAAATTAATCTCGCAAGATCACAACCGGGACCCAGAGCCCGGACCAACGGGAGAGCACCATGAAGAAAACCCTGCTGACACTCACGGCTGGTGTTGCGATGAGCGCGATGGCCGCATCTGCGGAAGAAGTGCGCGTCTACAACTGGTCGGACTACATTGACGAAGAACTGCTGACAAAATTCGAGGCTGAGACCGGCATCAAGCTGATCTACGACGTTTTTGACAGCAACGATGTTCTGGAAACCAAAATGCTCGCCGGCAAGTCCGGCTACGACGTGGTTGTACCGTCCGGCACGTTCCTGCAGCGCCAAATCGCTGCGGGCGCGTTCCAGAAGCTAGACAAGTCCAAGCTGCCTAATGCGGGCAACATGTGGGACGTAATCGAGGCACGCACCGACAAGTATGACCCCGGCAACGAGTACTCCATCAACTATATGTGGGGTACCACGGGCATCGGCGCGAACGTAAACCAAGTCACCGAGATTCTGGGTGAAGACGCCCCGATCAATTCGCTGTCGCTGATTTTTGATCCGGCAAATGCTGAAAAGCTGGCGGCTTGCGGTATCCACATGCTGGACGCGGCGGACGAAATGATTCCAGCGGCTCTGGCGTATCTGGGTCTGAACCCCGACAGCCACGATACCAAGGACATTGCCAAAGCTGAGGAAGTTCTGGCCGCAGTGTCGCCACACATCCAGAAATTCCACAGCTCCGAGTACATCAACGCTCTGGCAAACGGTGACATCTGCGTCGCCATCGGTTGGTCCGGTGACATCCTTCAGGCGCGTGACCGTGCATGGGAAGCGGAGAAGGACTATGAAATCGCATACAACGCGCCGGTCGAAGGCGCGATGATGTGGTTTGACCAGATGGCTATTCCTGTGGACGCACCGAACCCGGATGCAGCACATACGTTCCTGAACTTCATCATGGACGCTGAAAATATGGCTGCGGCGTCCAACTACGTCTACTACGCCAACGGCAACAAGGCGTCCCAGCCCATGCTGGAGGAGGACGTGATTGGTGATCCGGCGATCTATCCGGACGAGGCCACTTTGGAAAACCTCTACACCACAACGCCGTACCCGCCGAAAACCCAGCGTGTTGTGACCCGCACCTGGACCAAGATCAAGTCGGGCACCTAAGCCTCTCGATCTTTGAAACCCGCGTCTTTTGGCGCGGGTTTCATTTCTGACTTCCCCGACCAGCACCGGAGGCCTGCCCATGGCGCTCGACGCGTTTGCCCCTTGGGACGATCCCAACGCAAAACCGCTTATTCAATTCCAGAATGTCACCAAGCGTTTTGGCGATTTCACAGCGATCGACGATCTGACAGTGGACATTTTCGAGCGGGAATTCTTTGCGCTTTTGGGTCCATCAGGATGTGGCAAGACCACGATGATGCGGATGTTGGCGGGTTTCGAGACACCTACCGAAGGCACGATCCTGTTGAGTGGTCAGAATATCGCGCCGGTTCCTCCGAACCAGAGGGCGGTGAACATGATGTTCCAGTCCTATGCACTGTTTCCGCATCTGTCGGTCTGGGACAATATCGCTTTTGGTCTCAAGCGGGACCGCATGCCCAAGGACGAGATGGCAGCGCGAGTTGAAGAGATGCTGCGTTTGACGCGGCTCGAAAAATTCGCACGACGAAAACCGCATCAGATTTCCGGAGGCCAGCGACAGCGTGTGGCCTTGGCCCGCTCCCTGGCAAAAGCGCCGAAACTGCTTTTGCTTGATGAACCACTTGGCGCGCTGGACAAAAAACTGCGTCAGGAAACCCAGTTTGAACTGATGGACATTCAGGAGAGCACGGGGACCACTTTTGTTATTGTGACCCACGATCAGGAAGAGGCGATGACAGTGGCCAGCCGAGTGGCCGTAATGGACCATGGCAAGATCGTACAGGTCGCAACACCTGATGCGATTTACGAGGCGCCGAATTCCACCTATGTCGCTGATTTTATTGGGGATGTTAACCTGTTGAATGGAACGGTTGCAGCCGAAGGCGACAAGCTGCATCTGAGCTGGGCCGAAGGGCAACCCGACATTGTCGGAAGCTCTTCAAAAACGTTCTCCAAAGACCAGAGCGCGTTCTTTGCGATCCGCCCCGAGAAGATCAACATCACAGCCCAAAAACCGGATGGAGCGGCCAACGCTCTGAAGGGAAAAGTGCTTGATATCGCTTACCTTGGCAACATCTCGACCTATCACGTTGAGCTAAAGGGCGGGCAGGTTATCAAAGCCCAAACCGCCAATAACCGGCGCATATCGCGTCGCAGTTTCACTTGGGAAGACACTGTGTGGCTGAGCTGGACCGACACCGCCGGCGTGTTTCTGGAGCGCTGAGGTATGCGTCGTCTGGCTCTCATACTGGTCCCGTACCTCTGGCTTCTGGCACTGTTTCTTGTGCCGTTTGTCATCGTGCTCAAGATCTCGCTGTCGGATCTGGCCATGTCTATCCCGCCATATACGCCGCAGCTCGATCTGGCGGCAGGTTGGGAAGGCATCAAATCCTTCTTCAGCCAACTTGATCTGGAAAACTATGTCTGGCTCACAGAAGATGAGCTTTACTGGAAGGCCTATCTTTCCAGCCTGCAGATCGCTGTTTTTGCGACGTTTTTGACGCTGCTAGTTGGCTATCCCATGGCCTATGGCATGGCACGGGCACCTGAAGAATGGCGACCGATGCTGTTGATGCTGGTTATCCTGCCGTTCTGGACCAGCTTTCTGATCCGAGTGTATGCATGGATGGGCATTCTGGCCAAAGAAGGTGTGCTTAACCAGTTCCTGATGTGGCTGGGCGTGATTTCGGAACCTTTGGTAATCCTAAACACCAATATCGCGGTCTATATCGGTATCGTTTACACCTATCTGCCGTTCATGATCCTGCCGATTTATGCCTCGCTCGATCGTATGGATGACAGCCTGCTGGAAGCGGCGGAAGACCTCGGATGTTCCCGATTCTCCGCCTTCTGGCTGGTAACCGCACCATTGTCCAAACAAGGCGTAATCGCCGGGTGCTTCCTCGTGTTCATCCCGACGATCGGGGAATTCGTGATCCCCTCGCTGTTGGGTGGGTCGAAAACCCTGATGATCGGTAAGGTACTGTGGGACGAGTTTTTCTCCAACCGCGACTGGCCGGTGGCCAGCGCAGTTGCAGTGGTTCTGCTGCTGATCCTGATCATCCCAATCATCCTGTTCCAACGGAACGAGCAGAAGCAGCGGGAGGCCGAAGGATGAGGAGGTTCAGCTGGTTCAATGCGACGTCTCTGACGCTCGGTTTCGCTTTTCTTTATGTGCCGATGATCATTCTGATCGTCTACAGCTTCAACAAGTCCAAGCTTGTGACCGTTTGGGCTGGCTTCTCGACCAAATGGTACGGAGAATTGCTGTCCAATCAGGCCATGCTGGATGCGGCGTGGGTGACACTTAAGGTTGCTGTGATCAGTTCTTCGATCGCCACTATTCTGGGGACTATGGCGGCCTATGTGATGGTGAGGTCCGGACGCTTTTTCGGGCGCACGCTGTTTTCCGGCATGATCTATGCGCCGCTGGTTATGCCCGAGGTGATCACCGGTCTGTCGCTTCTGCTGCTGTTCATTGGCTTAAATGTCGACCGTGGCATCATGACTATTGTCTTGGCACACACCACCTTTTCGATGTGTTACGTATCTGTGGTCGTCAGTTCACGGCTTGTAAGTTTCGATCAGTCTTTGGAGGAGGCCGCGCTGGACCTCGGCTGTTCTCCATTTCAGGCGTTCCGCCTTGTGACGTTGCCAATCATTGCGCCAGCGGTGATTTCAGGCTGGTTGCTGGCCTTTACTCTGTCGCTGGATGATCTGGTGATTGCATCGTTCACGTCGGGTCCTGCGGCAACCACACTTCCGATGAAAATCTGGAGTTCTGTACGCCTCGGGGTCAGCCCGGAAATCAACGCACTTTCAACGATCATGATCGTTCTGGTGACAATCGGGGTGATCACCGCATCGCTCATTACCAAACATCAGGCTGTACGCCAAAAACGTGAGGAACGGGCGGCCGAACGCGTGTCATGACCCGGATTTGTGATCCGTTTTCTTATGGTGACGGTCCCGTTTCGGAAAGCTTTTGGGCCGACTCCGTGCCGATCCCTGATCGGGGAACTGCCGCTGGGGCAGTGGAGGCAGACGTCGCCATAATCGGAGCCGGTTTCACGGGGCTGAACGCCGCTTTGAGGTTGGCACAGGCAGGCATGTCGGTGGTTATTCTCGAGGCCAAACAAGTTGGTTGGGGCGCCTCGGGACGCAATGGCGGATTTTGCTGTCTTGGTGGGGCTATGCTGGATGCCGCTGGCATGGAACGCACTTATGGCGCTGACGCCACTCGCGCATTTTTCATGGCGGAAAAGGGGGCGGTGGAGTTTGTCGAACAGATGATCGATGAGTCGGGCTGGGATGTAGACCGGCACAGTGACGGCGAAACGATCTTGGCCCACAAACCGTCGGCGATGCGGGCAATTGCCGACGAGGCTGCCCATATCGATTCGCTTTTCGGGACGAAATCTACGGTCATCCCGAAAGAGGAATTGCGCCAACACGGCCTCGGTGGCGACTTTCACGGTGCCGCGACTTTACCTGTCGGATTCGCCCTGAACCCGCGAAAGTATGTTTCCGCACTGGCAAATTCGGTGGAGCAGTCCGGCGCGACGATATTTGGTGACTCTCCGGTGACCGACGCGAAACGGGACAACGGGAAATGGTCATTGAAGACACCAGAAGGCACGGTGCGCGCCGAAAAGCTGGTGATTGCGACCAACGGCTATTCCAGCGAGGCAATACCCGCATGGATGGCAGGTCGATATCTGCCGGCGCAATCCAGCATCATCGTGACGCGGCCGTTGACGGATGATGAGTTGCGGTCGCAGGGGTGGACTTCCTCGCAAATGGCCTATGACAGCCGCAGCCTGATCCACTACTTCCGTTTGATGCCGGACCGTCGGTTCCTTTTTGGGATGCGTGGCGGAATCACCACTTCGGAAACAGTGCATCACCGCATCCGGCACAAAATTCGCGCTCATTTTGAGCGCCTCTTTCCGGAGTGGCGGCACGTTGAGACGCCATGGTTCCATACGGGTTTTGTCTGTTTGTCACGCGATCTGACACCCTTTGCGGGCGCCGTGCCCGAAGAAGAAGGGTTATACGCGGCGTTTGCCTATCATGGGAACGGTGTGGCGATGGGTAGCTATGCCGGTGCCTTGCTAGCAGAGGACATTCTGGGGAGGTCCGGTTTGCCTCATCCCGACGTGTTGCGCCGTCCACCCAAACCTTTTCCGCTTGGGCGTTTCCGTCGGTTGCTGATGTATCCGGCCTATGTCGGGTTCGAATTGAGCGACCTCTGAAGCGCTTCGAGTTCGAGCGTGAGCGCTGCGCCGTAGTCGGTGCGACCATTGTCGGTTTGCCAATGGCAATAGGTGGCCATGCGCCAGTGAAAAAACGGGGTCAGCGCGCGGTACCTCGTGGCAGTCTCGGGATGCCCATAGGCGTCAAAAAATGCAGCGATTTGTTCCTCTGTCAAAGGCGCACCGCGATAGAGAAACTGCATGGCTGGGGACAGGAAAACCGCAATATCTTCGCACGGGTCACCTGTCGCGGGACACTGCCAGTCGATCAGAAACAGACCGCTCGTGTTCCGAATCAGGTTCCCGGGGACAATGTCACTATGCAAAAGGCGGCGCAGGTTAGATGCGGGCACGTGGCCTAGGGGTTTTAGGGCTTCCAGCGTAGGGGAATCGCTAGATTTTGACAAAATTTCCTGCCCTTGTTTTAGCAGGGCATCGGACCCGTCTGGCACAGTTCGCAGACCCTCAGGGCAAGGATGAGCATGAAGGTCAGCCATCAGGCGGGCAACGTCGGTTACTCCATCACGCCAGATTTCGCCGGGGATGTGATCATACAGATTGCACACGCCCGATTCGGTTTGAAGTTGCGCACGAAAAACGGGTGTGTTTCCGCCGTCGGCCAGGGCAAGAAGCAAGCGTCGTTCTGCGTCAGGATCGTTGGGGAACAACGGATTGCGCGCGGGACCACTGTATAGTTTGGCCACAAACGCCTCAGAACCGCATTCGCCTTTCCAGGCGGTGTTGGTCCGACCGCCGAACAATGGTTGCCACGTCACGACGCCCGTCAGACCAAGGGCCGAACGGGCTGCGTTTACAACCGAAACTGGCGGGGAAGAAGGAAGGGAGGTCAGCGCGGCGCTCCTTGATGAAAGCGCCGCGAAGCTAGTTTAGCGGGCCAGTCTTATCAAGACTCGACCTTGGCCGGTTCACGCAGACCGACAATATCAACGGAAAGGTATTTGGCTCCGCCTTCACCGATAAGGACCATTCCGCCGGTGCTTGCCTGAGCTTCGTTGATGCGGGTGTAGGTTTCGGCAAGTACAGTGTCGAGCTCTTTGCCTTCAGCCATACTCTGCGTCTGGAACACGTAGTTGCCCTCGGGGAATGGCTGGCCGTTCTCGTCAAGACCATCCCAAGTTACGGTTTCTGCCGACGGATCGATCTTCACCCGATCGACTTCATCACCGTTTTCGTCTTTGACGATCAGGTAGGCGTCATCTGCAGCCTCGTTGGCCATCGGATAAAGCTCGACAGGAGTTGCACCGTCAAAGTGCGCCAGACCCGCCACGCGAGCCTCCATACCAATCCAGCCCGCCATGCTGGTAGAGCTTAGCGATGCAAGCTGTGCGCTTACCGTGGCGAGGGTTTCGTTGGTCAGAACCTGCTGTTCCACAGCGGAGAATTGCGCAAGTTGTGCAGTGAATTCTGTCGAATCGGTCGGCTCGAGCGGGTCCTGGTTCTGCATTTGTGTGGTCAGCATTTTGAGAAAGGTCTCAAAATCCGAGTTAATCGCCGGACTGGTCTGGGACGAAGATGTGTTCGCGCCCATCGAGTTGGACTGTACCGACGGGCTCGTCGATTGGGTGGTCATGAAATCCATGTGGAATTCCTAGAGTCTGATATCCAGCCCGCCGGAACCGTCCGTGGGCGTGGGTTGGGGTGTCTGTGGGGTGCTGGTTGCAAGGTCGGCATTTGCCGAATCAGCGTCATGTGCTGCGCCTGCGCTGCCGGATTCTCCGGCCCATTGGGGCTGTTCAGAGCTTTGCTGCCCGTTGAAGTCGCCCTGCTCAAAAGAGAAGGTTACGTCTTCGTAGCCCATTTCCATGAAGTCCTTGCGCAACAGTTCGATGTGTTTGCGCATCAATTCGGACGTGGTGGATTGTTCTGTGGTGATGGTGACGTTCATGACGCCTGCGGCCTCGGTCATTGCCACGCGAAGGCGGCCGAGTTCCGGCGGGTCCATGGTCAGCTCAATGATGCCCTTGTCAGAGGCTTTCACGGCATCAGCCACCTGTTTCACAACCTGTGCCGGGTTGTGGTTGGTCTGGCTGAAACGGGTTTGCTGCTGAATATCGGTGCCTGCATTGGTCTGGCGGGCAACGCTGTCTTCACGCGCGCCGATCAAACCGTCCAGTGATTGGGTCGAATCGCCCTCAGATCCCACAGACAAACCGGTCGCACCGGCGTTCGCCTGAGTCTGCTGTTGGGCCTGTTCCGTGGACTGTGGACGCCAGGACAAGGTGGTGGCAGTCGCCGCGGAAGTTTGCTCACGTGGCTGCACCGCCGTCGCTTCTTCCGTTGGTGCCGTCTTGACCTTCGGGTTCGACTTCGCATCGACTTCGCCAGTCTGTGCCTGCTTGGCCGACTGGGCATCAGCCAGTGCTTGAGCCGCCTGCGCCGCACCGGCTTGCGGAGTCGCCTGCGCGTTGGCTTGCAGGTTCGCCTGCACGGCGGCGCTGCCTGCGCTGCCGGTTGCGCGTACCTGAACACGCATCGGATCAAGCTCGTCTGCGGTTTCAACAGCCAGACCGGACACGGTGGACGAGTTCATTTTCGCGGCCTTGGCGCCATCAGTGTTGGCGGTGCGCGATTTTATGTCGACGGCTCCGGGAGTTTGTTCAATTTTGGTCGGGCCCTCGGGCTGAGCCCCGGTTTTTTCCAGAGAACGAATCGTTTTGGCAAAGGCGGAAGCCTCTTCAGCCGGCGTTTTTGCCATTGGTCCGGCCGCTTTTTCGTCGGTTTTTGCAGCGATTTTCTCGCTCAGAACACTGCCAAGTTCGTCTTTATTCTTGGACGCAACCTTGGTTTCAGCCTCACCATCCGCCGGATTTGCCGGCTGCGTTTTTTCGGTCGAATCGGTCTTCGCCGGTTGCGCCTGGTCGTCTCTTTTCTGAACAGGTTCAACAGGTTGCGATCCGTCGTCTCGCTTGGATTGGTCGTAGACATCAGAAAAGTCCGAGCCTTTGTCCTTACGTTCGGACGACTGGGAATTCTGAGTCGATTTGGCCTTGGTTGCGTCCGATGCGGGCGCGCTGGTCGTCATAAAGGGCAGTTTCAACATGGGTGCTCCGGGAATTCTTCCGCCTGAGCCCACCTAGTCTGAACTTCCTTACCACTTTCTTTACCGGTGCTGAGGCAGAAGGTGAAAAACCACTCCCAATCTGATGAGAGTTTGAATGTTTACCCCGATCAACCCTGATGTTCCGGCCCAGAACCTGAACGCCAAAGGGCCTTCGCCACAGACTGTGGATGAAAAATTGCAAGAGGCTGCCAAGGAGCTTGAGGTCACCTTTCTGGCCGAAATGCTCGAGTCCGCTGGCCTCGGCAAAACCAACGAATCATTCGGCGGTGGTGCCGGCGAAGATCAGTTTTCCAGCTTCCTGCGCATGGAACAGGCGCGTGCCATGGTTGATGCCGGCGGCATTGGCCTTGCGGAAGCGTTCTTTAATGCTCTGAAGGAGAGACAGGATGTTTCGTAAACAAGAGAAAGACCTGATCGCTGAGATCGACGCCCTGATGGACGACGAGCGCGCTATTCTGAAAGCGGGTGAATTGCATCGTCTACCTGATCTTCTGGAGCGCAAAGAAACCCTCTTTGAACAACTCAAGGATCATGAAGGCGCCTCCGACGAGGAGCTTTTGGCATTGCGCAACAAATCCGAAGACAACCAGCCACTGCTGGAAGCGGCAATGAACGGTATCCGCACCGTAATGGACCGTATGAAGGATCTCGCGCGCGTAAAGAACACTCTTGAGACCTACACAAACCAGGGCCAGCGCTACGCTGTTCCTATGACTTCGGGCAGCACTTTCGAGAAACGCTCCTGAGGGAATTGAGTCAAATGCGTCTTATCTCACCTGACGCGTTTAGCACTCCATTAGCATTTAGGGGGCAAAGGTGCCCCTGCGCCCAAGACGGGTGGCACCGAACCAGGAAGACCGGTCGGTAACAGTCAGAACGACGATGAGAGAGCGCTTCCGTTTTGGGGCGCAAAACATGACACGACGAAAAATCGTCAACACAAGGAATAATGCCATGTCCAGCATTCTGACCAACAACGGCGCAATGGTTGCGCTGCAGACCCTGAAATCCATCAACAGCGACCTGGAAGGTGTTCAGTCGCAGATCGCGACCGGTAAGGACGTGAACAAAGCAAGCGACAACGCCGCCATCTGGGCCGTGTCCAAGGTCATGGAATCCGACCAATCTTCGTTCAAACAGATCGGCGACCAGCTGTCTCTCGGTGAAGCAACTGTTGCTGTTGCATCCGACGCTTCCGAGCAGGTTGTTTCCCTTCTGACCGAAATGAAGGATCTGGCGATCCAGGCGTCCGGTGACAACGTTGACCACGCAAAAATCGAAGCAGACATCGCAGCCAAAGAGGAGCAGATTGCTTCTATCGTAGGTGGCGCCCAGTTCAACGGCGTGAACCTGCTGGCAACCGATACGGACGGTAACGGTGGTACCGGTATCTCCGTAATCTCTTCGATCGACCGCGTCGGCTCCAACGCACCGACCGTTTCGACCATCACTGTTGACGGTGTTGACTTTGAAAACGACATCGTTGGCGGTACTCGTACCGGCATCACGGACTCTGCAACTGCACAGACCGCGATCACCGACATCGAAGCTCTCCTGCAGACTGCCGTTAACGGCGCAGCTGCTCTCGGTTCGTCTCAGTCCCGTCTGAGCGACCAGGGTGAGTTCGTGAGCAAACTTGCTGACTCGATGTCTTCCGGTATTGGTGCACTTGTTGATGCCGATATGGAAGAAGCTTCTGCTAAATTGCAGGCGCTTCAGGTTCAGCAGCAGCTCGGCGCACAGGCACTGTCGATTGCCAACCAGGCACCTCAGCAGTTGCTGTCGCTCTTCCGCTAAGCGCTTGACGGCTGGGGCACAAAAAGTGCCCCAGCCACCCCCTTTTTTAATTCCGTCATCGAAACCAGAAGGTAGGGCTACGACGTGAACGCTGCCATTGACGCAAAGAATGCCTATCGCGCTGCTCAAACGACAACGCGGTCATTCAAAGAAACCGAATATGAGCTGTTGGGCCAGATGACCCGACGCATGATCGCCACCAGCAAACTCGGCAAATCTGCATTTGGCGAACTCGCCAATGCTTTGCACGACAACCGCCGGCTATGGTCCACTTTCAACGTTGACCTGGCGAACGAAAACAACCCCATGCCAAAGGATCTGAAGGACCGGCTGATTTATCTGTCCGAGTTCACCCGCCAGCACACTTCCAAGGTGCTTTCCGGTAAGGCGAACGTCGCCCCCTTGGTTGAAATTAACACCGCCGTAATGCGCGGTCTGAGAGGCGGAGCATCCAAGTAATGAGTGGTCTTGTACTGAAACTGAGCCCCAAAGAGCGGGTTCTCGTAAATGGTGCCGTTATCGAGAACGGTGACCGCCGCAGCCGGCTGTCCATCATGACGCCGAACGCGCACATTTTGCGCCTGCGTGATGCCATTCACCCCGAACAGGCAAATACGCCCGTGCGTCGCGCCTGTTATGCCCTGCAGCTGGTGCTGTCGGGCGATTCCGAACCGGAAGAAGTCGAGCGTATGCTGCTGCGCCACATCGAGGATCTGAGCCAAGTGTTCACGGACCCCGACAGCCGCAAACAGCTGGCACTGGCGACTGAAAGCGTTATCGCCGGACGCCACTACCAAGGTCTGAAAGCCTTGCGGGTTCTTCTGCCCAGAGAGGAGCGCCTTCTGGCGGTTGCCAAGTAATGTATCAGCCGATGGTCGTTGGCACTGGTCTCACAGCGTGGACATTGCTCAAACAGACAATGGACACGCAGACCGCTGCGTTCGAAAAATCCCCTGAAATTGTCAGCGACGTCGAGTACTTCGCCGAGAACATCGGGAATGTCGAAACTGCCGAAGATCTCGTCAGCGACTACCGGTTGATGAAAGTTGCGCTGGGCGCCTTTAGCCTGGATGACGACATCCACAACAAGTTCTTCGTCCAGAACATCCTTGAACAGGGTGTCGAAGCGGACGACGCGCTGGCCAACCGGATGGCCGATAATCGCTACGTCGAGATCACGGAAGCCTTTGGCTTTGGTGACCTTGAGGTGCCGAATACAAAGGATCCGGAATTCGCCAACCAGATCATCGATGCCTTTAACGAACGACAGTTCGAGGCGGCGGTTGGCAACATGGATCAAAGCCTCCGTCTGGCGTTGAACGCCGAGCGCGAGCTGGCGAAGATCGCCAATGACGACGTCAGCGAAAACACCATGTGGTATTCGATCCTCGGCTCCGAGCCGCTGCGATCTGTTTTCGAGACCGCCCTTGGACTGCCCGACTCCTTTGGTTCGCTGGACATCGACCGTCAGGTTGATGAACTGCGCAAACGTACCGAAAGTTTCATGGGTGACAGCGAGATCGCCCAGTTTTCCGATCCGGCCGCGATCGAAAAGCTCAACCAGCGATATCTGCTGATGGCCCAGATCGACACCTTCCAGGTACAAAGCTCCGGTCAGATCGCCTTGCAATTGTTGCAGTTCTGATCTGTCCGAACCTTTCGACGACCCAAAAAAAACGCGCCCTTTCGGGCGCGTTTTTTGTTAGTTCACCTTGGCGCCCGAACGTCGCAACAGAAGCATCAAACGGTTGAAAGCATCCTGAATGGACGGGCTGTCCATGCCGCTCATAAAATTGTCTATTTCCGGCCAAGCCTTGATGGCCACATCCAGAATCGGATCAGTGCCTTCGTTGTACAGACCGGCACGGATCATTGTTGCGGATTGTTCATAGGCGCCAAGCAACCGCCGGACTTCGGTGATCGAGGCATTTTCCTGTGCGGAGGCGGCCGCGGGCAAACTGCGGGAAACGGACCGCAGCAAATCGACCGCTGGGAAACGCCCGCGTTCGGCAATTTTCCGGTCAAGTACGACGTGACCGTCAAGTACGCCTCGGAGAATATCCGCGATGGGCTCCTCCATATCGGATCCCGCGACAAGAACACTGAAGATACCGGTGATGTCACCTTGACCGCCGCGGCCGGGGCCGGCGCGTTCGCACAAAGACATAATCATGTGCGATGTCGAAGGCGGGAACCCTCGCAGTGCCGGCATCTCGCCACTTGCGACCGCGACCTCGCGGTGCGCTTCGGCAAAACGGGTGATCGAGTCGGCCATATAGACAACGTGTTTGCCCTTGTCGCGGAAATGTTCCGCGACGCTCATGGCTGCCATGGCACAGCGACGGCGCACCAATGGCGACTGGTCGGACGTTGCTGCGACAACGATCGACCGTGCGAGTCCTTCCGGGCCGAGCACATGTTCGACAAATTCGCGCAGTTCGCGGCCACGCTCGCCCACTAGCGCAATCACGGCGATGTCGGCGTCCATGTGCTTGGCGAATTGCCCCATCAATGTCGATTTACCCACGCCCGATCCTGCGAAGAGGCCGATACGCTGGCCTTTGACCAGAGGCAGCAGGGTGTTGAAAATCGCCATGCCGGTTTCCAGGCGTGTGCCCAGCCCGCGCCGTTCGGCAGGCGGAGGCGGCGGGTTTTTCAGGTTCCGCATTTCCGGACCGCGCATCAGGGGCTTACCGTCTAGCGGCCGCCCGTACGGGTCGATGATCCGGCCAACCCAGGAATCAGATGGTGCAATGCCAATCTGATCGCGTTGTACAACACGGTCACCAATCGCCACTCCGTCCGGTGCGATGTCCGGCATCATGGTGACTTCGCTGCCGTGCAGCTGAATCACCTCACCAGAGATGGTTTTGCCGTCGTGAAGGTGCACTTCCTGCAAATCCCCGATTCGGGAGATCGCACCAAGTCCCTTAACGCGTAAAAGGTTGCCCTCGACCGCGGCAATGCGGCCTATGTCTTTGATTTTCTGAACTCTTTCAAGCTCAGCGCCGAGGCATTTCAAGCCTTGATCGCTCATTGGTTTCTCCAACTCAGTCGTCGCAAACACTTTCTAAAGGAATCAGAGTTAAGCCTGCGTTTAAGTCATCCGAGGGAGAAACCCCGTTGTTCAAATCGCTTGAAATATTCAAGGTCTCACACGCCATGGCCTCGCACGCAGCGAGCCGCCAGGCTGTTGTGGCCGAGAACATGGCCAACGCAGACACGCCGAACTATCGCGCGCGGGACATCACTCCTTTTAAGGAGATCTACCGCTCCGAAGCCGGCAACACGGCCATGCGTGTGACCCGGGAGGGTCACCTGGGCGGCGCGCTTGAGGCGCGTGACGCCTCTGCATTTGAGTCTGCATACGAAGTCTCCCCGAACGGAAACAGCGTCACTTTGGAAGAAGAGATGTTGAAGTCCGTTGAAGTCAAACGCCAGCATGACCGCGCGCTGGCAGTCTACAAGCATTCGCTTGGCGTCATCCGCACCTCTCTCGGACGCTAAGCATCTCACTGGAAAGGACCCAAGAAATGGGTGATTTTTCTTCCGCGCTGGACGTGACCACCAGTGGTCTTCGCGCACAGGCTTCGCGTCTGCGCCACACGTCCGAAAACATCGCGAACGCCGACACGCCCGGTTATCGCCGCAAGACCGTCAGCTTTGAGGCCACCATGTCCGGTGACAGCCCCAAAGTCGAAGTTGGTCCGGTGCGCCTTGACCAGAAGGAACGTGTCAAAATCTATGATCCCGGTCACCCTCTTGCGGATGATACCGGTCACTACACCGGGTCCAACGTGGATCTGATCATCGAAATCGCTGACGCCCGCGAGGCGCAGCGCAGCTACGAAGCCAACCTGAAAATGTTCGAACAGACCCGCGCAATGCAGTCGGGCCTGATGGACTTGTTGCGTAAGTAAATAAGGAGAAAGAGGCATGGAAGTCAGCACCGTCCTAGCCGCTCAGAAGTACACCGCATCCAAACCGGCCACTGGTCCGGCCGAAGGCGGTAGCGAGCCATCCCAAAACGCCTTTGCAGGTTTTGCCAAGGAATTCGCCGCCACCCTGCGCGAGAGCGAAGACGTGGCCATGGCGTCCATGACCGGCAAGGCCGACTCGCACACTCTTGTGCAGGCTCTGGCGCAAACCGAGCTGGCCGTGGAAACCGCCGTCACCGTGCGTGACAAGGTGGTCGAGGCCTACAAAGAAATTCTGAATATGCCGGTCTGATGCTTACTGAAGCCCTCTTTTTCGACACTCTTCGTCAAGGTCTCTGGGTCGCGGTGATCATCTCGACACCGATCCTAGGGGTTGCGCTGGTTTCCGGTGTGACGGTCGGCCTGTTTCAGGCACTGACCTCCATTCAGGAAATGACGCTGACCTTTGTGCCCAAATTGCTGGCCATCGTGCTCGTGTTCTGGGTGTCGATGGGCTTCATGGCGCAGACGCTGGTCTCGTTCTTTCAGAACCAGATCATTCCGATGATCATTGGAGGGTAACAATGGACAACTCGATTTATACCAGTTTGACCCGCCAGTCGGGTCTGAACCGCGAAATGACAGTGATTGCCAACAATATCGCCAACGCCGCGACCACCGGATATCGCGCCGAGGGGGTGACGTTCACCGAATTCGTTCATGCCGAACCAGGCACACGCAGCCTGTCGATGGCAAAGGCCAACGTGCAGACCACGTCCATGGTTCAAGGGGCCATGACCAAGACCGGCGGCACCTTTGACTTTGCAGTCGAAGGCGACGGCTTCTTTATGGTGGAAACGCCAAATGGCGAGCGTCTTACCCGCGCGGGCAACTTCACTCCCAATGCACAGGGCGATCTGGTGAACATGGACGGGCATCTGGTGATGGATGCCGGTGGTGCACCGATTTTCATCCCGCCGGATGCCGGAACGATTGATGTCGGTACCGACGGTACGATCAGCGCGGACGGACAGCTGGTCGGTCAAATCGGTGTGTTTGAACCGGTGGACCGCAACGCTCTGAACCGAGAAAGCGGTGTTCTATTTGAATCGCCTGAAGGCGCAGAAATTGTTGAAAATCCACGAGTTGTTCAGGGTTTTCTGGAAAACTCCAACGTGAACCCGATCGATCAGATCACCCGAATGATTCAGGTGCAGCGCGCCTATGAAATGGGACAAAGCTTTGGCGAAACCGAAGATAACCGGATCCGCGAAGCACTAAGAGCCATCAAAGGCCAGTAAAGGAACGCATCATGCAAGCTCTAAAAATTGCAGCCACAGGTATGAGCGCTCAGCAGCTGCGCGTTGACACCATCTCGAACAACCTCGCGAACATGTCGACCACGGGCTACAATGCCCGTCGCGCCGAATTCGCGGACCTTCATTATCAACAAGTTTCCCGTGCGGGCGCGGTTTCGTCGTCCGACGGCTCGCTGTTGCCAACCGGTGTTCAAGTGGGTCTCGGTGTGCGCGCTTCGGCGATCTCTCTGCACCTTGAACAGGGCGCCCTTAAGGAAACCGGTGGCGACCTGGATGTGGCGATCGAGGGTAAGGGTTACTTTGAGGTCGAAATGCCGAATGGTGAGCCGGCCTATACTCGCGACGGTGGCTTCAAACGTAGCGCTGATGGTCTGATCGTGACAAACGACGGCTTTGCTGTGGCTCCGCAGATCACGATTCCGGACGACGCCCGCAGCATCTCGATCAACGCTTCCGGCGAGGTCTACGCATATTTTGACGACGCAGTAGAAGCCGAACTTCTAGGTCAGTTTACTCTGGTCGGCTTCTCAAACGCCAAGGGTCTCGAAGCCATTGGCGGCAACCTGTTCCGCGAAACCGAAGCTTCCGGCAACCCGTTTGTGGCTGAGCCGGGTGAAGACGGTCTTGGCACATTGAGCCAGGGCTATCTGGAAGGCAGCTCGGTGGATTCTGTGCGCGAGATCACCGAATTGATCGAAGCACAGCGGGGCTATGAAATGAACGCCAAAGTCATCACGGCCGTCGACCAGATGCTGTCGGCCACAACTGCGGTCAGGTAACATGAAACGCCTTCTTGCCAGCCTTTGTCTGATCCTTGGTGCCACGTCGGTTTCCGCCGAAATCGTGGTCGCAACAAAGATCATTCGTGCCAACACCATCATCACGGCCGACGCAATCGGCTTGAAGCGCGGAAGCGCGGAAGGGGTTTACGACAATCCCGAACAGGTCTTGGGGCAGGAAGCGCGCAAATCCTTGTATCCGGGACGTCCGATCCGACTGGATGATGTCGGCGCACCGGC
Source organism: Shimia isoporae (assembly GCF_004346865.1). Classification (NCBI taxonomy): domain Bacteria; kingdom Pseudomonadati; phylum Pseudomonadota; class Alphaproteobacteria; order Rhodobacterales; family Roseobacteraceae; genus Shimia; species Shimia isoporae. Next base: position 415,668 of record NZ_SMGR01000002.1, on the reverse strand, counting down.
ACTCGTGGACCGCAACCAAGTGGTGACGCTGATTTTCGCAGGCAGTGGCCTGCAGATCGAGACCGAGGGCCGTGCTCTGGATCGCGCTGGGGAAGGCGAAAGACTGCGCGTGATGAACATTGGCTCGCGAACAACAGTGACGGGAACCGTCATGCCGGACGGAAGTGTCCGAGTTACAAACTAAGGGGTAGAAACCGTGCGATTTTTGACTGTTTTGATGATGGGCCTTGCGCTCGCGGTGATGGGCTGCACCACAACCAACATTGGCAAGCCGCCCAAGATGACTCCGGTGAACGAGTCCCAGGAACAATACGCGATGATGACGCCGCCGTTGCCGGAAGCGTCTCATGTGACGCGCAACACTGACGAAGCCTCTCTTTGGTCGCGGAACCGAAAATCCCTTTTGGGCGACCGCCGTGCGGTAAAACGCGGTGACATCCTGACCGTGGTGATCGAACTGGATGAAAACGCGTCCATCGACAACAAGACATCACGCAGCCGAAGCGGATCGCAAAGCATGACGGTACCGCAGCTGTTTGGCATCCCTCAGCGCATCGACCAGCACTTGCCCGGCGGCGCCTCCATGGAGAACGCGGTTGAGCTGGGCGGAAGCAGCAAGGCCAGCGGTGATGGCTCTGTGAACCGTTCGGAGAAGCTTGAGCTGATGGTTGCAGCCACGATCGTTGATGTACTGCCCAACGGCGTTCTGGCCATTCAGGGTTCGCAGGAACTGCGTGTGAACTTCGAGCTGCGCGAGCTGCTGATTTCGGGATTTGTCCGCCCGGAGGACATTTCGCGCCAGAACTCGATCTCGATCGAGAAAATCGCTTCTGCCCGCGTGTCCTATGGTGGACGTGGCCAGATCACTGACATGCAGCAGCCGCGCTACGGCCAACAGGTCATGGAAACCGTGCTGCCCTTCTGATCGGAGCCTCTTATGATCAAGAAACTGCTTCCAATCGTTTTGGCCGTTGTCGGGATCGGTGCGGGCATCGGGGCGGGCGTTATGCTCCGCCCGGCCCCTGCGCCGGTCGAGAACCACGAGGCTGCCGAAGCCGGCGATGCGCACGAGGAGACCGCGCAGGCAGAGCTTCCACACATCGCGTCGGAAGCCTCCGATGCGCTGGACTATCTCGAACTTGAGGACCAGTTCGTCATTCCAGTTGTCGAGGACGGCAGGATGAAGTCTTTGGTGTTGGTCAGCGTAGCGCTGGAAACCAAGCCCGAAGCGCAGGAAAAGATCATCGAGAACGAACCGCGCCTGCGGGGGGCATTGCTTCAGGTGATGTTCGATTATGCCAATATCGGCGGGTTTGACGGCTCTTTCACCAATTCGTCGCGGCTTGCAAAGCTGCGCCGCAACTTCTTTGAAGTGACACACGCTATCTTCGGAGAAGACGTCACTGACGTCATTATCTTGGAAATCACGCGTCAGGACGTGTCCTAACGCCATCAGCGTTTGCGGCTCAGCGGGGATTTCGCCCGGTGCTGAGCCCCAATTCCAGAATAGAATTGATCAGCGAGGCCTGCCGCTCCATGCGGCAGGCCTGTGTCTGTTCTTCTACCAATCTATCCATGACATCTGCTTTCCCGAAGTGCGCCTGTAGGTCGCGAAAGGCTCTCTCTTTGCGCACAAGCACGTTAGCCAGTTGCATGTTGATGATACGGCGACTGTGCGCCACCCAGCGGCTCCAGTTCACGTCCCCGCCGGTACGCTGCAATGTGTTGTCCTGCGCCATGGCATTCCGACCGGACTGTTCTTTTTCGGAAAGCTCGGCCAGCAGACGGCGCAGGCGGTCCTCTTCCTTTTGCACGGCCTGCATCGAAGTCTGCGCTTTCTGGTACTTGGCCTGCGTAATCGTCTGAAGATCTTTCAGGTCGCTGTTCATGTCACACGTCTCCGCGCCTTGAGGCGCATTTCGTCAGCAAAGCGGATCGCAGCTGCCACAGCACGGTAGTTCTCCGGTGGAATCTCCTGGCCAATCTCCACAACTGCGTGCAGGGCACGCGCTGTTGGCGGATCGCTGTGGATCGGCACGGCGCTCTCCTGTGCTTTTTCGCGGATACGAGCCGCGATTTCGTCGACACCTTTGGCCACACAGACTGGTGCTTCGCCGGGCAGGCGCGTCCATTTGAGCGCCACAGCATAGTGGGTCGGGTTGACGATCACCACGTCTGCGTCCGGCACGTCCTGAATCATCTGCTTGCTGGCAATCTCCTGACCCTTTTGACGGCGCTTCTGTTTCATGTAGGGATCGCCCTCGGCGTCCTTGGATTCATCCATCAGCTCCTTGCGGGACATCATGTTCTTGCGCATGAACTCCGCGTGCTGCCACATATAGTCGACCGCCGCGATGGCCCCGGCGACCACAGCCACAATCGTCAGGAACTCCAACATCACTTTGCCCAGCATCGCTGGCACCATCGATGGGTCCAACTGAATGGCGTGGGTCATTTCCGGCAGGCGCGCCCTTAGCAGAAAACCGAGGCAAACAGCGAAAATAACCAGTTTCGCAAAGCTTTTTGCGAATTCGAACAGGCCTGTACGTCCGAACTTGTTCTTAGCGTTGGAAACCGGATTGAGACGGCTGCCCTTGGGCTTCAACTTGGAGGGTGTGAACAGGATGGAACGCTGAACAACCAGTGCGAGGATGACGGCCACCATCGGGGCAATGAACCAGGGCGCCACGGATTTCGCGAGTTGCCACATGATGCCGCTGAAAGGAGCTGATGTGTTCCCTTCGAAGAACATCGGGGCGATTGAATCTGCTTGATCCAAGAGCACCATAAGCCCTTCACCGGCAGACCCGATGGTGGTGGCACCGGCCGCAGTAAGTATGATCAGCAATCCAGCGTATGAGGCGACAACGTTGACGTCTTGCGACTTGGCTATGTCGCCTTTCTTTCGGGCGTCCTCGAGCTTTTTGGGTGTCGGCTCATAGGTCTTGTCTGAATCGTCGTCCTGCCCGCTCATAGCATGCCTCGCGAAGGATCAAACATGAAGGTTTCCATCAGCTTCCACCACACGGTGATGATGGTGCCGGCGGTCAAAAGCAAAATCGACAGGCCGCCGAAAGTGATAAGCGGCGCACCAATGAGGGCGACCATCAGCTGTGGCATGGCGCGGTTAATGACGCCAAGCATCAGGTTATAAAGCGCGGAAACCATCATGAAGGGAGCCGACAGTTTGAAGGCGAGCCCGAAGGCGGAGGCAATATGGCTGACACCCCACTCGCTTATGATCGAAGCGATCGGGAAAACCCCGGGGGGAAACAGCATGTAAGAGTTGATAAAGAACCGCGCGAGGTGCACGTGCAGCCCCATCGTGCAGGCAAACGCAATGGCCGAAACCATAAGAAGGTGACCAATCGCCGGCATGGGTTCGCCAGCGCCACCAAGCAACTGGGCCAGCGAGGTGGATTGCGCAGCGATAGACCCGGCCGTTTGCAGAGCCAGAATGAACATGCGCAAACTCAGGCCTATAATCACGCCGGAAAGGGCCTCTGTAACAGAGTAGCGCGCAGTGGCAGCAAAGCTCGGCTCCGCGCTATCAAAGACCGGTATGGCCGGCGCTACGATGATCGTAAAGGCGATGGCAATGCCCAGTTTTACGCGCGGCGGCACGTACGTCTGGCCAAAGCCTGGAACCAAAGCCACTGCGGCAGACACCCTGATGAACACAAGGAAGCCGTGCCAAAGCGCGGCTTGCCATGTTGTCAGCAGGATGAGGGCTTCTTCCATCATGTGTTGACGACGCCCACCAAAGCAGGCCGCGCGTCCAAGCCGATTTCCTCGAAGGACAGCACGGGATTGCTGATGCCCTTGGCGCTCAAGACTGTGCGCAGGAAGCGGCGGCGACGCGTGGAAGTTACAAGGGCGGCAAATATTCCGTTGTTTCCGGCGTCGTTCAGACGGTCCGCGACGGACTGCGCGAGCGTGTTGAACACATCCGGCGGCAGGGCGACGTCTGCATTCGCGCCATCTCCGTCAACCTGATAGGTCGCGAAAGTGTCTTCCCATTCCGGCGCCAGCTGCACCAGTGGGATGGTGCCATCATCGCGTTTGAGGTCGGAGACAAGTTGGAAGCCAAGACGTTGCCGCACCATCTCCGCAATCATTTCTGGTGAAACGTGCGAATGGCGAGCCTCTGCAATGGCTTCGAGGATCAGCGGGATGTTGCGAACCGAGACTTGCTCCTCGAGCAATATGCGCAGAACGCGATGCAACAGATCGACGGGCACTTTGTCGGGGATGTACTCATCCAAAAGCTTGCGGTTGGCATTTGCACGGTGCTGGTCCGACAGATTTGTCATTTCGTCGAGAATACGGCGCAGGGCCTTGAAGGTCAGAAGACGGCCGAAGTTGCGCTTGATGACTTCAAGCAGATGCGTCGCCATGACCTCGCCCGGAGACACGATCGTGATGCCTGCGATGGCAACCTTTTCCTGTGCTTCGGGTTCGATCCAGCGCGCGGGCGCTCCGTAGACCGGTTCCTCAACATCCTCACCAGGGGGGAGAATGCTCGGATTGGCACCGGCCAGCGCCAGAACCCTTTCGGGTTGCAGACGCGCGCGGACTTGTTCGACGCCTTGCACGCGGATCACATAGTAGCCGGATGGCAGGGAGGGTTCGTCGGTCAGACGGATTTCCGGAAGGATGAGGCCGAAGGTCGATGCAACATGCGTGCGCATATTGGTGATGCGTGCGTCCAGACCTGTGCCGGGGTCCAGTACCATGTTGATGAGGTCGGTGGAGAACTCCACGTGGATGTCATCAAGATCCAGCACGTCGCCCATGGATTTTTCCTTGGCGGCGACCGGGGCTTCTTCTTCCTCTTCGGTGGCGTCTTTTTCCTCTTCGAGGTGTTGATACCGGTAGTAGGCCACCGCCCCCAAAGCGGCGCTGCCTGCGATGAAGGGAATGAATGGAAGACCGGGCACCAGCGCAAAAAGCGCCATCAGAACGGCAACGGTAGCAATTGCCGCGGGGTGGGCACCCAGCTGGCCGACAAGGGCCATATCGGTGGAGCCCTTGTTGCCACCACGGGCCAGAAGCAGCGCCGACGCAATCGAGATGATGACCGCGGGAATTTGTGTGACCAGGCCGTCGCCCACCGTCAGGATGGCGTAAGTTTCAAACGCCTGACCCATCGGCATGCCATGAACAGCAACGCCCATGACGAGGCCCATGACAAGGTTCATCAATGTGATCAGTAGGCCGGCGATGGCGTCGCCTTTCACAAACTTGGACGCACCATCGAGCGAGCCGAAGAACGTGGTTTCCTGCTGTTCCATTTCGCGGCGGGCTTTCGCCTCGGTGTGGTCGATGGCACCGGCAGCCATGTCGCTATCGATGGCAAGCTGTTTGCCGGGCATTCCGTCCAAAGCGAAACGCGCGCCAACCTCGGCCATCCGCGTCGCACCTTTGTTGATCACCATGAAGTTCACGATCAACAGAACGCCGAATACAACAAGACCAAGGAACACGCTTCCGCCCATGACAAAGTTGGCAAAGCCTTCGATCACGTCGCCTGCGGCATTGGTGCCGGTGTGGCCCTGACCAATGATCAGCTTTGTCGATGACACGTTCAACGACAGGCGCAGCATCAGCGAAGCCAGCAGAATCGTCGGGAAAGACGAGAAATCAAGCGGACGTTCGATAAACAGCGTTACGGTGAAAATCAGGATTGCGAGGGCGAAAGATGCAGCAAGGCCGACGTCCAGAACGAACGACGGCATCGGCAGGATCATCATGACGATAATCGCCATCAGGGCCAGCGCCAGAAGTATTGTGGGACTGAACAGCGCTTTCGTGGAGAATCCGTTCACAGCTTAGATCCCTCCGCCAAAAAGGGGCTGGCCGTCTCCGCCACCCAACGGCACCAGAGAGCCCATGCCCGTAACCTGCGCACCCTTGCGAAGCAACGGAAAGGCGTTGACGCGGGCTTGCTGAACCGCGGCTACGCGCGGCGAGATCACATCGCCTGCGGAACGCGCGACGACGCCCAGTTTTGGCAAGTCTGGCAGGTTTGCCAGTATTTGCTTGTACCGCGCCTTGTACTTGTTTGCGTATTTTGGCGTGCGGGAATGATAGGCCGCAGCTGCGGAGTCCCAGGATTGGGTCTCGCTGAAGAGACGCGCGAGAAAGTCTGCAGCGTAACGGGCATTCTCCAACGGTTCGAACATGTGTTCCACATCGTTGAAGTGTTCACCGTGCCAGCGGTAGTTCAGCTGAAAGCAGCCCACGTCAAAGCTCCGCTTGCCGGTTTTCAGACCAGCAGTGGCAAAGGCAAGCGCCTCTTCACGTGTGTCGAACCATTTGCCCGTGCCTTCCATGTTCACAGTCCATGGCCATGGAGCCAGAACGCCGTTGGCGCGGCGTCCGGTTTCGGTGCGGGTTATGGCCATGAGCACCTCGACTGGTACGCCGGTTTCACTGGCAGCAATCCGCGCAACGCGATCGCAGGTATCTGCTCCTGTCGACTGCGCGAGGGCAGGGGAGAGCATTGCGAACATAAGACATGTGAACAGGGTCGCGATTCGCCATGCGAGTCGCTGGAAAGTAGACGCAAAAACGCGCGTCAAAACGTTGAAAAACTTCTGTTTTTTCATTCTGTGAGCTTTCTGCCGGTTCAGCTCACATCTAGTGTCGGAATCTTTAGATTTGGTAAGCGCGTTTCAGGTGCCGACCCCTCGCGAAATGTCACGATGCGGGGTCGGAAACCTTATGCATTTCAAGCAATTCGGACAGCGTGTCACGTGCATCCTGACTGCCGTTCAGCAGGTCACGGTTGCGCGCGAGAATTCCGATCGGGGAGTCCGCAATTTCGGCGGAGACCTCAGGTGCCGCCACCAAGGCTTCGATGCGCTGGTAAACTTCAACTTCCAGGGCACTCAGACCACTCAAATCACCGCCCAACCAAGCTTCGAAAGCGGCACGTTCTGTTTCGCCCATCGCTTGCAGGATTTCAGCTGCGGCTTCGTGGTCACCGGACATGGACCGTGCCTTGGCACGCAGTTCATCAGCTTCGGGACCTTCAACGCTCATGAGTTCCGCTTCCGCGCGGCGGGGCAGGTCCTCGGCAAGCGCGACCCGTGCCTTCAGGATGTGTAGTTCCGGCGTCACGTGGTCGATGTTGATTGCCTGCACAATTCGTTTTGTCTGATCCAGAAAACCGAGGTCGTACATTTTCTGCGCAAGATCAAAAGCCGTATCGGAATCAATGGCTTCCGGTTCCGTCAAACCTTCGGAAATCGCAAAACTCAAAACGTCGAAGTCGGTGGCCTTTTTCATCAGGGATTGCGTGACTTCGCTGCGTGGCGCAACGGCGGCTTCGGCACCGTCAACCTTGGCGATTTCCGAAACAACGTTGAATGCGGTTGTGAAATCGCGATCCAGCATGCGCGCACGCGCGTGCGCCCTACGCAGATCCGGTCCCATATAACCGGCCTTGTGTTCGACAGCCAACGCGCTCACCAAAGCGACAGTTTCGGTTGGCACAGCGCGGTCTTGGGACACGTGCTTCGCAATCAGCTCCACCAAGGCCGTCGGGGCCATTGTCGAGTTTGCGGCAGCGACTTTTTCAAGCTTTTTGATAGCAGCGTCGTCGTCGCCCATCTCGGCATGCAACGCAGCCTGCGCCAGCTCGAACTCCGGGCCTTGCGCGGGATTCACGCGTTGGATCGCGTTCAACACCAAAGACGCGGCTTCCACATGGCCAAGTTCGACAAAGCGATTGCTTAGGTAAGGTGCCAGGTGTTCGCGCAGTGTCAGCGGCAAGCCGGCAAGTGTTTCCAGTGCGCTGTCGACAGAGGTTTTGCCGGCCAGTTGCTGGCCCGACAAAGCGGCCCAAAAGGCAACATCAGAGGCACAATGGCCCTGATCCTGAAAGGGGTTCACTCCTGCGATCGTGCCGGTTTCGACCAGCTGGGCCATTGCCGACAGGACAGGGTCCATTTTGTTGTCAGGGATATTACGCAGGATCTGTTCGGCTTCGGTGCCAAATGTGTGAGCGATATAGAATTTGGCCAGTTCTTTCATCGAATCCGATGTGGTCAGGTCAAATTCGCCGACAAGCTCTGAACGAAGGCGTCCGAGTTCAACCGAGAAAGGTTTCTCGCCGGCCCAGCTCTCAAGATCCAGCCGGTCATCTGCGATACATTCAGACGCGCCGCGACGGCCAGCCAGAACAGCCGCAATCTCTTCGGCAGCGACATCCACGGCATTGTAGGTGGTGACATTCAAGGGCTCGTTCGGGGTCGGGACGGGTTCTTCCCTGGCGGAGGCTACATTCCACTCCGACCGGTTATTGTCCGGTTTCGCGGCCATGGTTGGTTTTGGCTCTGCAGCCTCAGGTGAAGACGCATCCAACAAGTTTTGTTCTGTGGCGCGGTTGATCTGCTCGATCACCTGTTGCGCCACACGGCTCACCTTTTCCTGATTGCGCACATAAACGTCAAATTCCTGAGTCGGATCAGGAATGGTTGTTGTGATCGTCTCTTCGGTTTCCGGCGCAATAGAAGGCACGGGTACCGGAAGAGGTGCAGGTTGTGCCCATGAATAGGCAAACGGTTCGCCCATGTCGATGTCACGCAGATGCAGGGCAAAGTTGCGCGGAATCGTCGAATCCTGAGCGGTTTCTTTGGCGCGGATATCAAAAATCACGTGCCGGTCGTTGAACCACGACCCTTTGACTTCGCAGTCACAAGCGAGGTGCAGTTTGACTTCGCCTGCTTCGGGATCGGTCACCACATTTTGCAAACGCGTACGGGGAATGCGGGTGAAAATCGTGTCAGTGACAAAGTCGATGTCGCTGCCGTCGACCTTGATCGTATAGGTGCGTCCGTTCCCGGACAGGCGCCATTGTGTGTCCGCCGAAGGTAAGGTTGCAACCAGTCGGGTGAAATCGCTGTGTTCGCCGGATTGAAACGACACGGTGTCCGCCGAAGCGGACGCCGCGAGTGCCATAAACGAGACAGCCAGAAAATGACGGGTCATGCGGCCTCCTTCTTCAAGGCTTTGATGGCCTCTTCAAGCTCGCTGAAACGGGGCCGGTGGTGGGCCGGTGTGTTCTGGCGCCCGACTTCTATGCAGATGTTGGGCGAGTGTTGATGAAGATTGGCGACCAGAACTTCGCGGATCAGACGATAGAAATGCGCATCTTCTTCGATGGTCACCTTGATCTTGGCCGCGAATGGGCCAACCAGACCGTAAGCCAGCAGAACCCCTAGGAAAGTCCCCACAAGCGCACTGCCGATCATCTTACCCAAAATTTCGGGGGGCTGGTCGATAGAGCCCATCGTTTTGATCACGCCCAGAACCGCAGCCACAATACCGAGTGCCGGAAGACCGTCTGCCATTGTCTGAAGGGCGTGGGCGGAATGTTCCATTTCCTGGATGTGGGCCTCGATCCGCTTCTCCAGAACCTCTTCGACCTGGTGCGGGTCGTCATAGTTCATGGAGGCAGAGCGCATGGTGTCCGCGATGAGGGCAATAGCCTCTTTGTCCGCCAGAATTTTCGGGTACCGAGTGAAGATCGTCGATTCGTCCGGTGCTTCGATATGTTCTTCGATTGCGACCGGGTTTTTCCGTGCGAGCTTGATCAACTCGAACATCAGGCACATCAGGTCCTGATAGTCCGATTCTTTCCAGTGCGGACCTTTGAAGATGCGCCCCAAGTCCTTGATCGTGTGCTTGACGCCAGCAATCTCGTTGGACAGCAGGAAGGCACCTACGCCAGCCCCGCCGATGATCATCATCTCAAAAGGCAATGCCTTGAGAACGATCTTCAGATCCCCGCCCGATAGCAGGTAGCCGCCAATGATCATGGCGAACACAGTGATAATGCCTACGATTCCCAGCACCTGCTCGGTCTCCTGTCCGTTTCTTGTCCTTCTCAAACCACACAGTGGTTAAGAATTATTCATTCTGTGGGGACGTTTGCGTTACGACCTGCCAAAACAACGCTGATCGAGTAGGCCGCGTGCGGGCTAAGCCCGGCCATAACTCCTGCTGCGCTGTCTGGGTTCATGCGCGCGATAAAGCCCGCAGCGAATTCCGGGTCCATTTCTTCGAACAACGCTGCCACGTTCTTGGGCTTCATTGTTTCGTAGACACGGGTCAAACGGCTCACATCATCGTCTGCAGCGGTTTCCGCCATAGCGATCACACTGCGCAACTTGCCTTCTGCCTCTTCCAGAGCCGCAAGTTTGCGGCTGACTTCGGCATCGGCAACAGACAGCGCCTGCATCCGGTTGCGAATTTCTTCTTCTTTCTTGGCGATACGCTTTTCACGCTCGTCAAACGCTGCCATCAGGGCGCGCATGTCCTCGGGCTGTTCGCAGGTTTGCGGTGCAGACATAGCCGCCATCGGTGAGTCCAGAGGACCTTCCTCACGGGCAATCGCTTCGCTGGCACCGATTCCGACACGCAACACGGCAGATGCCACCAAGAAGGTGGAAATCAGAAACAGGCTTCCGCGCGGCGGACGTGCGTTCCTCGTTGCCTTTTTGCGGGCGGCCTTCGGGGCCTTTGCCTGCTTTTCTTTGACAGCGTCTTTCTTGGACATGTGCTGTCTCCTTTGTTCCGTCACGCGGGATTAACCAGCGCGTCTGAATGAAATCTCGGGCGCGTCTTCAGTCGTTACGTCTTCGACCTTTGCGGCCTTTCTGTTGCGACGTTTCTTTTTGTTGCGCTTCTGTTTCTGTTTTTTCTCTTCGGCCACATCGCCCTGGACATCCTCTTCAGGCTTGCTGGATGCAAAAGCACCGCCCTCTTCGAATGAGTCTGACGGGGTGCCGATTTCTTCGTCAGAGTGGCGGACGAATCGCGTTGTGCTTTGCGCCTCCTTGAAGGCCTTGAGGTCTTCGGGATCAGGCAGGTCGTGCATGGATGCCAGCAAAAGCTCCATCCGCTTTGACGCGGTCTCGGCGCGTTTTGTCAGGTCTTCCAGTTTTTTGGTCGACGTGCCGGCCGTAGCTTGCGCGGCTTTCAAGGAGCGGGTCAGCTCGTCCACCTGGGTGGACAGAACCGCCACGGCGCCACCGACGCCAGCTTCGAGGTCGTTGAACTTTGCAAGTCTTCTGGCCAGCACATAACAGTAGACGCTCGCGCCAAGCGCGCCGGCTACCAACAGGATATCTGCGATCATTGTCATCTGGGTTTCTCCCGATCAGCTCAGCACGAATTCCATGACCAAAAGATCGAGCACCCGCTCTGATCCGGTCACAATTTGTACCCGGCGCAACATTTGCGCCCGCAATTGAACAAGCGCGTCCGGCGATTCGATGTCTTCGGCACTGAGGGCACGCAAGTAGCCGTTCAGCACATCAACAATTCGCGGTTTCACACGTTCAACTTCTTCGAGATGCTCTTTGGGCACCTCAAGCTGCGCCGCAAAGCGGAGCAGGCTCGCTGGCCCGTCCGAGGTCAGCGATACAATAAAAGGACTCAGTGCGACGTACCCGACGTCAGGCAGTGCATCTGGAGCATTTTCTGATTCTGCAGTGGCTTCGGCTGCCGCCGGCTCGCTGCCGAACAGCATACCGGAATAGACGGCATAGAATCCGCCACCGCCCCCGATAAGGGCCAGCGCCAATCCAATGATCAGCGGGAGTTTCGACGCCTTTTTGGGCGTCTCTTCTGTCTCGACGTTTGTGTCGGTCATAGCAGGAATCCAAATTCTTCGTTCCAGCATGTCTAACCACACAGTCACTAACCGATTGTTAAGTCAGATGCGGGAAAAGCCTCTTTGCCGGCCGGATAGAAAGTCCGGCTTTTCGGAGGTTGAACGTGAAACAGATACTCAGCACCTGGTCGGGTTTCGACATGCGCCGCAAGATCATCATTGTTGGTGCGACTGTGGCCGTCTTTGCGGCCGTACTAATGCTCGCGAAAATCGCGACGCAGCCAAGAATGTCTCTTCTTTACAGTGGCTTGGAAAGCGGTGCCGCTGGTGATGTTGTGCGCTCTCTGGAGCAACGCGGCATCTCTTACGAAGTGCGTGGCGGTTCAATTTACGTGTCCGGGACACAACGTGACGAGCTGCGAATGACGCTTGCAAGCGAGGGTTTGCCGGCCAACACGACTCAGGGGTACGAGCTGCTCGATTCTCTTTCGGGATTCGGCACAACCTCGCAAATGTTTGATGCCGCCTATTGGCGCGCCAAGGAAGGCGAACTGGCGCGCACCATTGTTGGCAGCCCGCTGATCAGCCACGCGCGTGTACATATTGCCAATGCCGGGTCCAACCCGTTCCAACGCACGATCAAATCTACAGCCAGCGTAACCGTCACCCCGACCTCCGGCACACTTCCGCAAAAGCACGCTCAAGCGCTGCGATTCCTTGTTGCTTCGGCAGTTGCCGGCCTTTCGCCGGAAGATGTGTCCATCATTGACGGCAACGGAGGCCTGATTGGTGCGACCGAAGAACGCAAGGACAAGGCCGGCGAAGATCGCGCCGAGTTGATGCGCGCATCTGTTCAGCGCCTTCTCGAAGCCCGTGTCGGCACTGGCAACGCTGTTGTCGAAGTGACCATTGATACGGTCACCGAAACCGAATCCATAGTCGAGCGTACGTTTGATCCGAACAGCCGTGTAGCGATCTCGACCGAAACAGAAGAGCGCAGCACCGATTCCCAGAACTCGGAAGGTCAGGTGACTGTGGCCTCAAACCTGCCGGACGGCGACGCGAACGAAACATCCGGTTCAAGCAATCAGAACCGTGAAACCCGCGAGCGTGTGAATTATGAGGTTTCCGAAACCCAGCGTGAGATTCTGCGTGAACCTGGAAGCATCAAGCGGGTCAGCGTTGCTGTTTTGCTCAACGGCACCACCGGGCTTGACGAAAACGGCAATGAAATCATCGTGCCGCGTTCGGATGCCGAACTGGAAAACATGCGTGAACTGGTCGCGTCAGCCGTTGGTTTTGATCAACAGCGCGGTGACGTTATCACTCTGAAATCCATGAACTTCCTGCCAGCGACCCCGATGGGTACCGCCGCGGAAAGCTCTATGTTGGGTGACTTGAACCTGGATGTAATGTCGATTGTTCAGATGGTGATTCTCGCCATGGTCGCGCTGGGACTGGGCATGTTCGTCGTGCGTCCGCTACTCGCCTCTCAAGGTGGAGGGGCAGGTCCGGCTCTGGACGGCAGCGCAGCTCCTATGTTGCCGCCTCTGGACAATGATTCCGATTTTGGCCCGCTCCCGACATTCGGAGGCGATCTTGGTGGAGACATGGGCGGGGACTTCCCTGCACTTCCGAACCTCGGCGGCGAACTCGGAGGCGATATGGGTGGTCTGCCGGCCCCGATGGGTGGTGATGTCGGTGGCGACGGAGATGCAGTGGAACGCCTGCGGTCCCTGATCAGCGACCGTCAGGAAGAAACCGTCGAAATTCTGCGCAGTTGGCTTGAGGACGGGCGTCAGGAGAAATCCTCATGACAATTTCCCACCTGCTCGAAGATTTTGGCAACAGCGTAGAGGCCAGCAGCGCCGCCCAGACCGCAGAACCGGTCAGTGAAGAGGCGCTGCTAGACAGCTACGAAACCGGCTATAAGGCTGGTTGGGACGACGCAACCAAGGCCCGGGAAGATGGCCAAAAGGCCGTCAGTGATTCCCTTGCTGCCAATTTGCAGGATCTGTCCTTCACCTATCACGAAGCTCACGAGGCGGTGCTGGGCGATATCGCTCCGATGGTGGAAAAAGCCATCATGACGGTCCTGCCGGAAATCGCCCGCAAATCTGTAGGCGCCGTGGTTGTCGAAGAGCTTCGCCGCATCATCGACACCCATGGTGGCACCCAGGTGTGCCTGGTCACTTCTCAAGACGATCACGACACGGTTGCAGCCATGATCCCAGAGGATCTGCAGTTTCCAGTCGTGCTTAAATCCGACCCCACCCTGGCCTCTGGTCAGGCGCAATTTGAATTCGATTCGCGTGAGCGTGAGATTGACCTGTCGGAGGTGCTTGGCGCCGTCGAACAGGCCTTTGCAGCGTTCACGCATGAAACCCGCAAGGAGGCCCAGAATGGCTGACGTAATGAAACCCGAAGCAAACAACCCTTTCACTTCGGTACCGGTGGAAATCACCATCTCCGTGGGCAAAGCCCGCCCTGCGATTTCTGATCTTTTGAAGCTCGGAGAAAACTCCGTTCTGCAACTGGATCGTCGGGTGGATGATCCCGTCGAACTGTTCATCGGTGACAAGTTGATCGCGCGCGGTCAGCTGGAAGAGATCGAAGGCTCGCAAGAAGGCCAGATGGCCGTGCGCCTGACTGAACTCGCCGATATGCAGAACGGTCTCGAATGAGACGGGCGGCCTTACTGGCCGTCGCCTCCATTCTGTTCATCGGCTTTGCGGTCGATCCGGCGATGGCCCAGGACACCTCGCTTGCGTCAAGTCTTGAGGGCTCTCTGACTTCGCGCAGCATCCAGATCTTCCTGTTGCTCACGGTGCTGTCTCTCGCACCAGGCATCGCGATCATGGTGACCTGCTTCCCGTTCCTCATCACTGTGCTGTCTATTCTGAGGCAGGGTCTCGGTCTTCAGGCATCCCCACCGAACATGTTGCTGGTCTCGCTGGCGATGTTCCTCACCTTCTTTGTTATGGAACCGGTGTTTACTGCGGCATGGACAGAAGGCGTGACGCCCATGCTCGAAGAGCAGATCACGGCCGAACAGGCATTTGAACGCACGGTCGGTCCGTTCCGCATATTCATGTCCGAGCGCATGGATCCCGATACGTATCTGGCCTTGGCGGCGCTGCGTCCTGACGCAGCCGCAACCTTGCCCGGACCGGATGCTCCATTGTCCGTTCTGGTGCCGAGCTTCATGCTTTCGGAAATGGCGCGAGCGTTCCAAATCGGCTTCCTGATCTTCTTGCCGTTCCTGATCATCGATCTCGTGGTCGCAGCGGTGCTTATGTCGATGGGGATGATGATGGTGCCGCCAGCGATCGTGTCGCTTCCGTTCAAGCTCAGTTTCTTCGTGCTGGCTGACGGCTGGAGCCTTATCGCTAGCGCGCTTGTGCGAAGTTACTTTTAGCACTCGCCACACAACCTTCTCAAAAACGGCGGCCCTCACGGGTCGCCTTTTTTGTTGCCGTGCCCCCTAGGCGTCGGCGTTTCCGCTCATCGGCGGCCGCGCGACAGGAGGCTGCCTGCGATACCTTGAACGTCCCAGCCTGCCGAAGGTCCCTGAGCGTTCGTGCGGTCACCGACGGCCAGCCTGGTGGCCGGCCAACGCCTGTTAGGGCGGCAGGCTTGCGCATTGCCAAAGGGGCGCCACACTTTTTCCGATGGTCATCATCTGGTCACGACCAATCAGGGCACCAAGCCCAACGTTTCCAGCGGCACGAGGTTGCCAACGACATGTTCGCCGCGCAGGTCCCGTGGTTCCTGCCCAGCTTGAAGTCACAAAAAAGGGCGGCACCATCTCTGGCACCGCCCGTCTGACAACTCCCCAGACGCCAGACATCCCCGGCGCTTAACGCACCACAAACTCTGCGTGCAGCGCACCCGCTGCTTTGATTGATTTCAGGATGTCGATCATGTCATGCGGCGCGACGCCCAGAGCGTTCAGGCCGGCGATGACTTCCGACAGCGAGGTTCCCTCAGGCACTTCAGCCAATCCGGTACCTTCCCCCTTGTCGATTTCTGCATCTGTGCGCGGCACAACCACGGTCTGCCCGTTGGCAAAGGGGTTGGGTTGAACCACAACCGGCGTTTCCTGAATGCGCAGCGTCAAGTTGCCCTGCGATACCGCCACGCGGGAAATGCGCACATCCTCGCCCATTACGATGGTGCCAGAGCGTTGATCCACGACGACGCGTGCCTTGCGTTGAGGCGCGACAAGGATGTTCTCGATCTGCCCGAGCGCGTGTGCGGCGGTCGGCTGTCCTGTGCGCTGGATATCAACCTGAACCGTGCCGGCATCGGTCATCAACGCGACCTGACGGCCAAAGTTCCGGTTGATTGCATTTTCGATCCGGCCTGCCGTTGTGAAGTCAGGTTCTCGCAGAGCCAGACGCATGCTGGTAAGCGATGTGAAATCAAAGTCGATCTCGCGTTCAACACGCGCACCCGAAGGCACAACGCCAGCCGTTGGTACGCCCTGAACGACACCGCCGCCATCACCTTGAGCGGAAATACCGCCTGCGATGATCGTACCCTGTGCCACAGCGTAAATCTCACCGTCGGCCGCATTCAGAGGTGTCATGACAAGCGTACCGCCAAGCAGACTGTCTGCGTCGCCGATGGCAGAGACGGTCACGTCAATCTGCGATCCAGCACGGGAAAACGGAGGCAGGGTGGCGGTAACAAACACGGCGGCCACGTTCTTGGGCCGCAACTGTTCGCCGGTCACGTTGACGCCCAGACGTTCCAGAATGTTAGACATGATTTCTTCGGTAAACGGGGCGTTGCGCAGGCTGTCACCGGATCCGTTCAGACCCACAACAAGGCCGTAGCCGACAAGGTCGTTGCCGCGTACGCCGTCGAAATCAACCAGATCCTTGATGCGAATTTCATTCGCCATCGCCATAGCTGGCAGCAGGATCAGCACGCTCATTACTTGAGCGATTTTCAGGAGAAGTTTCATCTCATGTAATCCATTAGGGACATGCTGTTGAGCCGTGCAGTGATGGTGTAGACCATCTCGAGTTGGTACTGCGCAGCCTGGAATTGGCCGGCCACTTCCGTGGAGTCGACCGTGGTAATTTCATTCCGAGCCATCGTCAGGCTCGTGCGGGTTGCCGCATTCTGTGTCTCGGAAATTCCGATTTTCTGTTCCGCATAGCCAAGACTTGAACGGGTTTGTGTCAGAGCATCCTGAGATCCCAAAAGCCGTTTGCCAGCGGTATCCAGAAGCTCCAGTTTGTCGGCAGAATTCAGGCCAAGACCCGGATCATTGGCAATCGCGGCCAGTGCGGTGTCGCGCATCAGCGCACGTATCGCGTCATCATCAGCCTTGATATCCACGGTCGCGCTGGCGTCTTCGTTCAACTGGAACGGCGACAACGGGTCTGCAGAACCGAGATAGCCGACGGTTTCGAAACCGCCGCCGGGTGCCATGAACCAGTCATCCACTGCTGCGATTACGTCGTTGACCGTGGCCGCACCGGCGACAGCCGCGCTCAAGTGAGTCATCATCTCTTCCGCGCTGATCGTGGCGGGGCCGTCGTTGGCCGCACCGGCGAACATGGTCTTGTCGCCAGATCGTCCGTTCAGCGAGTGTACCAGCGTGGAGAAGTCATCCATAGCCGCCTTGCTTGCGGTCGTAGCAGAGTCGCCCACGCCGCTGCTTGCGGTAGAAATCAATGCTGCGCTGAGATCCTGGGTCAGCGACTGAACGCGATCCAGTGTCGTTTGCATGGTGCTGGTGAACAGCTTGGCATCCATCAGAGCATGGTCATAACTGTCCAACACGGTCAATTGACGGTTGATGTCATTGAGCGCCTTGAAATCGCCGCCCAACGAGGCGCCGACATCGGATTTCAAACCGGAGGCAAGCTCCTGACCCAGGCGGTCCATTTCGCCTTTGACCGAGGTCATCTGGGTTTGCATCATTACGTGGCGGGCGAGGTTGCCGAATCCGTTAATCGTCATGGCTTAGATCCCCAAAATCGTGTTCATCATGTCGTCTACGGCCTGAATGATCTTGGCGTTCGCCGAGTAGGCCTGTTCGATCAGCATCAGGTTCTGCATCTCCACATCCGTGTCGACGCCTTGTGCCAGCTCCATGCCGACAAAAGTGTCCCGCTGGGATGCTGCGTAGCTCAGTGCCGTTTCGCTGTTCACGCGACCGGTGGTGGTGGACGAGTGCAAAGCACCGAACATTTCAGACATTGTGGAGGCCTTGCTGCCAAGAGCGCCGCTGCCGGGAACGGTCGACGCCTGCACGGCATCAACCAGCGACGTCAGGATGCTGGCATTGCCTACGTCACCGGGGGCCGCGGCGTTCATGCCGTCCCGCAGACGCCAGACTTCGCCCGCGCCATCAGAAGTCACGAGGCTGTTGAGTTCCAGACGGCCGGCCAGGCCGACTTCGTCCAGAGGATCAAAGGCACCGCCGCCATCTGTGAACAAACCAGCATCACCCGGACCGAGAGTCGGATCAGCACCGCTGTTCTGGAAGCGGTCTACGAGGTCGCGTGCGAGCGCATCCAGTTCGGCCTGAGCAGACACCGCCTGTTCATCCCGGACTTCAAACTGCGCATAAAGTGTGCCGCCGGACAGAGACCCGGTAGAGTCTGTCACCAAAGGCTTGCCGTCGATCGACAGGCCCGACAACTGACCGTTGCCCTGAGTCATATGAGCAGTGATTGTCGGCGTCGGTGTGAATTCAAGCTCACGGGCAGAGCCGTCCAGAAGCGTCTGGCCTCCGCCGGAGAACAGCGCAACCGAGCCGTTTTCACGCTCCATGATGCGCACGGGCACCATTTCATTGATCTGGTCGATGGCTTGTTGGCGTTGGTCCATCAACGCGGCTGTGTCCTTGCCCTGCACCGTGGCTTGCGTGATCTTAAGGTTCAGTTCCTCGGTGGTCTTCAACAGGCCGTTCAGGCTATCGACCATCTGCCCGATGGTGGCGTCAGATTGCTGGCGCATGTCCTGCACACCGTTGGACGCCTTGTTGATCCCATCGACGAGAAGTTCCGCAGAATCCACCACGCTTTTGAGGCGAACGTCGCTTTCTGGCCCACCGGTCGCCGCCACCAATGCCGATTCAAAGTTGGAAAACTTGCCGGACAGGCTGGAAGCCTGATCCGGAGTGCCCATCAGGGTTTCCAGACGGGTATAGAACTCGCTGGTAACAGCTGCCGATCCGGTTTCCGCGTCAGATGCACGTCTTTCTGCAAGCAGGACGGGGTCTGAGTGTCGCGAAATGCCAGCGATGGATACACCACCAAGACTGTTTTGCGACACCGACACGTTGCGCACGGAATACCCGGGCGTCATCGCGTTCGCGATGTTGTTGGATGTGACTTGTGCGTTGCGTGACGCGGCCGAAAGGCCGGACATGGCGTTTGCCAGGGCTCCTGTAAGACTCACAGTAGGGTTCCTTTCTTAGTCGGCCGCGTCAGATGCCGTTATCAGCGTTTGATGTTGGTGGTTTCCTGCAACATCTCATCCACTGTCTGGATGATCTTGGCGCTGGAACTGTAGGCACGCTGGGTTTCGATCAGGTCGGTCAACTCCTCTGCCACGTCCACGGCGGAAGCCTCACGTGCGAAGGAAACGACTTCACCGGTTGGGCCGGTACCTGCATCCCAAAGATAGAACGAACCACTTTCATTGGTCGGCAGATAGGTGCCGTAATCAAGGGTCGCCATGCCGTTCGGGTTGGCCATATCGACCAGCGGAACCTGTGCGATGGTTTTGGTGATGCCGGTGGAGTAGTAGGCGTGAACCATGCCGTTCTCGTCAATCGAAACGGAGGTCATGGTGCCAACCGGAGACCCGTCCTTGTTGATTTGCAGAGGTGCAAAGTCATAACCCAGTTGGGTCATGCCGCCGTTGCCGCCGATGGTGCCGATGTCCAGTTCCAGAGGGCCGCCTGCAACATTCAGGATCGCGGTACCCGTGGTCGGATCATAGGCCGGGCTTGCGCCGATCGGTGTTACCGATGCAAGAGACCCACCGCCGGTGCGGCTGTCATCAAAGGTCATGGTGTATTCGCCAATTACGGCACCGCCAGATGCGGAATCGGTGATGACCATGGTCCATTCATTGGACGGAGGAGCACCGGCAGCCGGAATGGTCGGCGTGAAGGAGATATCGAGGGTCTCGGAGAAGCCGAGGTTACCGAAGTATTCCACGCTCATGGTGTGCGGCGTGCCCGCGGCACCTGCTTCCGTGTCAACGGCTGGCAGGTTGACGCCCAGCTGTAGGCTGGTGGTCGGTGACCCTTCCAAGGATGTGGTCGAGAGGCGGATCGGTTCCAGAGAGTCAGAAGACGTACGCGGGTAGTCCGGGATCGAGCCGTTGGCGTTTGCTGGCCAGCCCATCAGTGTCAGGCCCGTGTCGGATACCAGATAGCCGCGGGAGTCAGGCAGGAAGGAGCCTGTGGTGGTCAACATCATGGTCGGGTTTGTGACGTTCGCGTTGATCTCGGTTGCAGAGGCCACAGGAAGGAAGCCGCCGCCGCTGACTGCCAGGTCGGTCGGATTGGATGTCGATACCAGCGTGCCACCCTGTGTGATCAGACGGCTGGTTGTCGCTTTCACGCCGCCTGCGGAATAGCTGCCGCCACCGCCGCTTCCGGTCACCATCGAGTGGAAGTCGGTCGAAGCCCGGCGATAGCCATAGGTGCCGGAGTTCGCAATGTTGTCGGAAATTGCGCTGAGCTTCGTGGAGTTCGCGGCCAGACCCGCGACGCCCGCGTTCAGCGAGGAGGAAAGTGACATGGTACGCCTTTCTGCTGTATCGATTTGCTCTGGTGATAGGACGGACGCGATTAACAGGCGGCTAACGGATAAAATCTTAGCCGTTTAATCCGTTCACTCGCGCAACAGGATGATTTCGATCCGGTTGTTGCGCACATCCCTTGGTGCATTGGACATAAGCTCGCGGTCGGCATGCCCGACGACCCGTGCCAGACGGTGCGGAGCGACACCGAAATTCTCCAGCATCTCGCGGACGGTTGCGGCTCTTGCGGTCGACAGATCCCACACACGCGATTCGCGCAGAACCACCGGTTCGGTGCGCACATGGCCTTCGACGGCGACATTGTTGTTCACCATCTGAGCAGCCTTCGCGATGATTTCCACAAGGTCACCCATGATCGGCATCGGAGTGGCTTCGCCGTCAACAAAGAGCGGGTCGTCCTTGATGGCAAACAACTCGATGACAAGCCCCTCGTCGGTCAGGCGCGTGACAACATGTTTCTCGAGGTTGTCTTTCAGGAAGCTCTCGCCTCCGCCACCGACCAGATAATCCTGAACGTCGCTAAACTTGTCGCCCGAATTCATCGCGGATTCGTCGGATTCCTCGGTGCCCGGTTGTCCTGTCATGTTGGTCGGAAGACCACCGCGCCCCGAACGGGACAGAATCTGTTCTTCGGTCACGCTCTTGCCACCAAACATGTGGCTGCCACCACCGGCGATTCGGTTGAGCGGGATGGTCGGACTGAAGTATTCGGCGAGCCCCAGACGTTGTTCTTCGGACGTGGCATTGATCAGCCACATCAGCAAGAAAAACGCCATCATGGCTGTCACAAAGTCAGCATATGCGATCTTCCATGCGCCACCATGGTGGCCGCCACCGGCGACAACCTTCTTGCGTTTGATGATGATCGGCCTGTTCGACTGGTCTGCCATTTTGAGTCCTGACTGCTTGCGCGCAGCCAACCCATAGGCATCAGGCCTTACTTCAGGCTTAATGAAATCCAGAAAGTCGGAATGATCTTAACCATCTTTTTGAGCTTTGGTGGGCGCTCTGGCCAAATCGGCGCGCAAGCGTTCCATCAACTCAGGTCGCGGCAACCCTGCCGGAATAGGCGGCAATATCTCCACGTCGATCGTTCCTGAGAATTTGATCCACGTGCCGTGCGGCCAGCATTGCCCTGAATTCACCAGCACAGGTACTAGAGGCGCGTTCGCCAATTGATAAACCACGCCGACGCCGGATTGCAGTTTCTGTGCCTCCGCCAACCGTCGCGTGCCCGTAGGAAATATCAGCAGTTTTCGGCCGGATGAAACCACTTCGGCGCCCTTGCGAAATCCTTCGCGCATCGCGTCCCCGCCTCCGGACCTCGAAACCGGAATATGGCCGAACTTGCGAGTGAGAGGCCCAAATACGGGATAGGAAAATATGTCTTCCTTTGCATACATCACCGGACGGTCCAGCAGCATCTGGAAGTACAACGTCTCCCAGGTGCTTTCGTGTTGGGACGCAATCAACGCAGCCCCATCCGGCAGGTTCTCCAGTCCGGTGACGCGATAGCGGATTCCGCAAAAGATGGACAACAGCCCGCCTTGCAGCTTCAGGTACGCCATGCACACGCGCCGAACGATACTTTCAGGCAGGAAAATGAACGGGAACAACAGAAGAAACGGAAGAGCCAGAGCGCATGACAGCCCAAAAAACGCCATTGTGCGCAGGTAATCTGCAAGGCGTGGCGTCTGGGAGTGTGCTCGGACAAGATCGGTCATCTATGAAATAATCTAATCCAGAATCAGCGGCGCATGCCGCACAAATTTCACCCATGCTTTTTATGGCCAAACCAAAACCTGTCCGCTAGGGTCAAATAAAGGACGTGAGCAGCAAGCAAAGCCGTATTTCGGCGCATTCAGGTTTAAAGGGTTCTGGCGAATGGCAAAGCGGACACTACCTTTCCGTTTTTTCCCTAAAACTCCCCATGTCCTAACGTCTCTTTTGCTTTGTTTAATACCCGGTCTGGCAAGCGCCTTTGACGCAATACTGGAAGGTATTGCACCGGACACACCCTTGTATCAAAGGGTCACCGGCGCCTCTCTGGTGTTTCAGGCAAAAGCCGAAGAAATCACCGATGGTCAAGATATCGTCGCTGCTGCGCAGGCCGATTACAAACGCCTGATAAGCGTTCTTTATGAGGCAGGCTACTTCGGTCCAAGTGTCAGCATTAATCTGGATGGCCGCGAAGCTGCGGACATTTCACCGTTTGCCACGATTACCTCGGTGAAACGGATCGTATTAGATGTGGACACCGGCCCTCAGTTCCAGTTTGGCGACGCAGTGGTCGCACCCGTTGCGCCGGAGACGGAACTACCTGACGGATTTGCCAGTGGCAAAACGGCTTCTGTGTCCGTCATTCAAGACGCAGCGGTTGCCGCTGTTGACGGCTGGCGGGCCAAGGGGCACGCAAAGGCGGATGTTGCTGGTCAAACCATCACCGCCGACCACCGCTCTGCTGAGCTGGACGCAAAAGTGGACATTGAACCCGGCCCGGAACTCACGTTCGGTCGGCTGATCTACACCGGCGAATCCCAGGTGCGCGACGAGCGGGTCGTTGCGATCGCGGACCTTCCCTCCGGTGAACGGTTCGATCCGGAAGAAGCCCGCCGCGTTGCAACCCGTCTGCGCCGGACCGGCACGTTCCGTGCCGTCGACCTTCGCGAAGCCGACGAACCCAACCCGGACGGGTCTCTGGACATGAACCTGACGGTTGTCGACGACAAACGGCGGCGGATCGGTTTTGGCGCGGAACTGGAAAGCCGCGACGGCCTTAGCCTGTCGGCATTCTGGCTGCACCGGAACCTGTTCGGGGGCGCCGAGAACTTCCGCATCGATGCATCCGTGGACAACCTCGGCGCACAATCAGGTGGCACAGACTACAGGATCGGCACCACGTATACCCGCCCTGCCACCTTGCGTTCGGATACTGAGCTTGCCATCGCCTTCGAAATCAAACAGGAAGACGAGCCGCTCTACTTTTTGCGGCAGGTCGGCACCGTGATCGGGTTTCGACGTGTCTACTCCAAAAGGGTCGAAGCCGAACTTGGCCTGGGCGTTTTTATCTCTGAGGTTGAAGACAATTTCGGCGTCAGGGACTTCGCCATCTACGGTTTGCCATTCCGCTTCAAATACGATGCGCGGGACGATATCGTTGATCCGACCCGCGGGTATTACGTTGGAGCAACCGCGTTTCCGTACCTTGGCTATGCCGACGCGAAAAACGCGCTTTTCCTGAAAGGTGATTTCAGAACCTATCGCGGCTTCGGCCTCGACAACCGCGTGATCGCGGCCGCACGGGTTCAGGTCGGCTCGATCATCGGACCAGACATTCCTGAAACGCCTCCGGACCTGCTGTTCTTCTCTGGCGGCGGCGGCAGCGTGCGTGGTCAGCCGTATCAATCCAACTTTGTCTCGGTTGGTGGGATCGACAGCGGTGGTTTGTCCTTCCTTGGTTTGTCTGGTGAATTGCGCGTGAAAGTGACCCAGCAGATTTCGGCGGTCGCCTTTTATGATGCCGGTTTCGTCGGGGAGACCGCGGATTTCACGGGCGCTGGCAACTGGCACGCAGGTGCCGGCCTTGGCGCGCGATATCACACCGGTTTTGGTCCCTTGCGGCTTGATCTCGGGTTCCCCGTGTCGGGTGATACATCCGGCGGACCTCAACTCTACATTGGCATTGGACACGCGTTCTGATGCGGTGGCTGGCGGTTCTCATATTGGCGTTAATGCCCTTACAGCTCTTCGCGCAAAGCTCGGAGGAAACTCCGGAAGCAAGCGAAGAAGACAAGGGGATGCTGGCAAACTTCATCGAAGAATCCCTGTCCGGCGCGGGCCGCAAGGTTGAAGTCATTGGTTTACGCGGAGCGATCAGCTCTGAAGCATCGCTACGGGAACTGCGCATTTCCGACGACGAAGGCGTCTGGCTCTCGCTGTCAGGCGTCACCTTGAACTGGAACCGGCTGGCCGTGCTGGCAGGCAATTTCGACGTCAACCAGCTAAAAGCTGACAGAATTGTCCTGACGCGGGTACCAAAGACCACTCCCCAGCCTGATGCGCCCAAGGCCGAGGCAACGCCGTTCTCGTTGCCGGAACTGCCCGTCAGCATCAATATTCAAGATTTGACAGCCACGCAGATTGACTTGGGTGAAGCAGTCCTGGGAGAAGCGCTGTCGCTGTCTTTGCAGGCCCGGCTTATTTTGTCCGGCGGTGATGGTGAAGCGCTTCTGAATGCCACACGCGTCGACGGCCCTGCATCTCATTTCCTTGTGGACGTGGGTTATTCCAACGCGTCGCGCCAACTGCGGCTTGACCTGAATGCGTCCGAGGCACAAGGCGGTATCATAACAACGCTCGCAGGCATCCCGGGTGAGCCCTCCATCGCGTTGACAATGCTGGGCGCTGGGCCGCTGGATGATTTCACCGCTGACATCAAACTTTCCAGTGACGGTCAGGATCGGCTCGCGGGGCAGGTTGTGCTTGGAGCACAGCCTATGCCCGAAGACGAAACTGCCCTCATGCGGACTGTCAGCGCAGACCTTCGCGGCGATATCGCTCCGCTTTTCGATGAAGAATATCGCAAGTTTTTTGGCACCGATATCGGCCTAACGACCTTCGCGCGGATATTTCCCGACGGACGCATCACACTGGAAAACCTCGCTCTATGGACTGCTGCACTCAATCTGGTGGGTGATCTCGAACTGGCGGCCAACGGAATGCCGAGCCAGTTTGGACTGAACTTGCGAATGCGCGATCCTGAAAATGAAGCAATGTTGCTTCCGGTTGCGGGTGATCCAATCCGACTTCAATCTGCCAATCTGACGGCCAGTTTTGATCATGACGTTGGCAATCGCTGGACACTCAACGGTACGGTGGACGGCCTCGACACGCCCGCGGTTGGTCTGAATCGTCTCGGTATTACCGGCAAGGGCATTATCAATCCGAACACACCGCTTCGAGTGTCCGCCGATCTGCTGTTGGACATGGCGGGTCTGCGTATGGAAGACGCTGGACTGTCCCAAGCCGTTGGCACAGACGGGACGCTCATGGCGAACCTGTTGTGGAATGAAGGCGCGGATGTAGAGATTTCAGAATTTGAACTGCTCTCAGGAGGGCTTGTCGCGCGCGGCAACGCGACAGTTAGCGGCCTGGATGAAAGCCTTACCGTTGCTGGAGCGGCCCGCGTGCTGGTGCCGGACGCTTCTCGCTTTTCTGCTGTCGCAGGGCGGGATCTCGGCGGAGAATTGGTCGCATCGGTCAATGGGAGCTTTGCCGCGCTTGATGGCGTTTTTGACGGCGAGGTTTCAGCCCGTACACGAGATTTGACCGTAGGCATCGCACAAGTAGACGCACTGGCCAAAGGTGAGGCCAATCTGAAAGTCTCCGCAGCGCGCACCTTCGAAGGCATCAACCTGCGGGAGTTTGCGCTCACCAGCGATGCGGTTTCTGCCGAGGGGCAAGGCATGCTATCGAGCGAAGCGGGCGACGTGGCATTCAACGTGAGTCTCACCGACACATCCTTGTTGGTTCCGGATATTTCCGGTCCCGCCACCGTCCGGGGAAGGGCGCAGCTTTCTGAAGGCAACTGGCAAGTTGATGCCAGCGCCACAGCGCCTGCGGACAGTTCAGCCAAAGTGCTGGCTACCGTGAACTCCGATGGACAGGCAAAGGCGGATTTTGATCTGAAGATCGGCAAGGTCGAACTCTTCGTGCCGTCTTTGCCGGGTTCGGCCAATGTCAAAGGATCGGCGTCCCAGAACGGCGATGTGTTCGACGTCAAACTGGCGGTTCAGGGTCCGTTGCAATCAACACTCAATAGCGAAGGCACCATTGATCCGACGGGTAACAGAAACGCGCTGACGCTGACTGGTGCGGTGCCGCTGGCAGCGGCGAACCCGTTCCTTTCCCCGAACTCCATTCAAGGCACTGCGCAACTGGACATGCAACTCAACGGCGCGCTCGATCCCGGCAACCTGACCGGGACGGTATCTCTGGGTGGTGGTCGTTTCGCTATGCCTGCTTTGCGCATGGCTTTCTCCGAAATTGGTGGCACTGTCACGCTGGCGGACTCTGTGGCTCGGGTAAACATGACCACCGACTATTCCGGTGGTGGCCAGATCGCAGTGAACGGTACCGTCGGCATTGCGCCGCCGTTCAATGCCAACCTTCCGGTGCAACTGATTGGACTCCGCCATCAGGAAGGCCGCTTCATCGAAACCGGCGTGGACGGCACCGTGACTTTGTCCGGTCCCCTGACGGGCGGTGGCTCTATCGCAGGTGATCTGGTTTTGGGAAAAACCGATGTACGCATTTCCGAGAGCGCGCTGGGCGGCGCAGCGGGCATTCCCGATGTCTTACACATCGCCGAGCCCGGCGGGTCGCGCACGACCCGATTGCGGGCAGGAGTTCTGGAGGAAGAGACCTCGTCGGGGTCATCTGCTCCGCCGTTCAACCTTGATATCTCGGTTCGAACAGGCGAACGCATCAACGTTTCAGGTCTGGGACTGGACACGGTTTTCGAAGGCGCGCTGACTTTGAAAGGCACGACGGCTGACGTGAAGCCAGAGGGCGGGCTTGAAGTGACACGCGGCCGCATGAACTTTCTTGGAAAGACGCTTGAAATCGACGAAGGCCGTGTCGCGCTGGCCGGTGGATTTACGCCAACGGTGCGTATTGTGGCCTTCGCCGATCAGACCGACGTCACCGTGAACCTGACCATTGAAGGATCGCTGGATGATCTGAAGATCAGACTCGATTCCGATCCGGAACTGCCCGAAGACGAAGTGCTGTCGCAACTCCTTTTCGGGCGGGACATTTCCAGTATTTCGCCCCTTCAGGCGCTCCAACTCGCAACCACGGTCAGGGCGCTGTCGCGCGGCGGCGGTGGTGGCGGCCTCTTTACCCTGACGTCGGACAGTGGCGGCGCAGGGTTGTCTACTGGCGGATATCTGAACGACAACCTCTATACTGAAATTGGTGTGGACAGCGACGGCAAAAGCACGATCGACCTAAATCTGGACGTAAATGACCGCGTGACGATTAAGGGGCGCGTGAACTCTGAAAACGAGACGGGCGTCGGCATTTTCTATCAGCACGATTACTGATTCCGCTTGAGAGACTTCAGGCACATGTCCCGCATTTGAGTGCGCTTCTCGTCCGTCAGATCGGCGCCCAGCATACGTTGCCACTTCAATGTGTTGCGGATCGCCCCGCCAATGAAGCCCCCCATCACACTGACATCACCCTCGATCAGCCATCCATCGGCCTGCAATTCCCGCAGCAAATCTCCAATGAACCGCGTTGTGCGCTCAAAGCTGCTCAGAACCTCTTCACCCGGCAGCAGCGGCACATTCGACAGGTATTCAAATAGGATTGCGCGATCAGGGTTTTCCCAGAAGAAGGTGATCTGGTTGTCGATGTAGCGGGTCAACCGCTCCGGTGCGCCTGCATCGGGCGCATCGCCAGCAACAAGGTTTTCTTCGACCACGCGCGCCAGATCGTCATAGACCGCACGGATCAACACATCCTTGTTTTCAAAGTGGTTGTAGAGAGATCCGGTTGCCACGCCCGCCCGGCTTGCAATCCGTGCCATGGACGCCTGCGTGCCGTGTTCCACCAACATTGCCGCAGTGGCCTCAAGAATCTTGTCCCGCATCCCGCCTCTTGTCCCCAAATCAGTGCCATTGAACACCTGTTCAACGCTGGACAATAGGCGGTGGTGCGGAACGGGGCAAGCGTCGTGACGGCCAACGTCAGAGAGTCAGAGTTCGCTCGCGGAATCTTCGACGGGATCCACCACCAGGACGGAGCGGACTTCACCCGACCCTTCTATTGGCGGTGATCGGTGACGCAAGCTGGGATTGGACAGGCCTTCTGACAACGTGCCCCGCAACACCATTGCGCCGCCTGTTGGCGCGGTCAGAATTTCTTCCGGGTCGTTGTATTTTGAAGTCGGCAAGCCCGTCGCGCGATGATGCCAAATGCACGCGGGACGCGGCCTGCACGTCACTCCACAAAGAGCCGTCCATCATTCTGCCGCCTCCGCGCGGCGCCAAACCGGGAAGGGATCAGGCAAATCAGGCAGACTGTCCGGACCACTTGCTGCAACAACCGGCAACAGTGCGGTATCCAAACGCGCCTTTAGCGCCGGCCAGTCGATGCCCGCACCGATAAACACAATCTCTTGCCGACGGTCGCCCCATGGTTCCTGCCAGTGTTGCTGCAAGTAGGCTTTTGCGCTGTCATGGTCGGGCCAGCGTTCCTTTGGGACAGTTGCCCACCAAGTGCCCAACGGCGTGACGGAGGACAACGCCCCTGCAAGGGAGAACTCCGCCACCCATTCCGGCCGCGTGGCAATCCAGAAATGGCCCTTGGCCCTGATGACACCGGGGAGATCACCGTTGAGGATTTCCATGATCTTCTCGGGCACAAAAGGCTGCCGTGCGCGGTACACGAAGCTTGCTACGCCATACTCTTCGGTTTCCGGCACGTGGTCGGAGAAACCATAAAGTTCTTTGGCCCACATTGGATGCTCATGGGCTTTGTCAAAGTCAAACAGGCCGGTGTCGAGAATTTCCTGCGCGGCGACGTTTGAATGATCGGTTTCCAGAATGCGCGCATCTGCGTTCAGGCTGCGAATGATTTTACGCGCTGCGTCGGTACGCTCTGGGCCGGCGTCGGAAACTTTATTCAGGATCACAACATCTGCAAATTCGATCTGATCGGTCAGCAGATGAACCAGTGTACGGTCGTCTTCTTCGCCAAGTGTTTCGCCGCGGTCGTGCAGGAAATCGTGGCTGGAGAAGTCTTTGAGCAAGTTGACCGCGTCGACGACGGTAACCATCGTGTCCAGTCGGGAGACGTCCGCGAGGCTGTCACCCAACTCATCTCGGAACTCAAAGGTCGCGGCGACGGGCAATGGCTCAGAGATGCCCGTGGACTCGATCAGCAAATAATCCAACCTCCCCGCCGTCGCCAGTTGCCGCACCTCGGCCAGAAGGTCATCGCGCAAAGTGCAGCAAATGCAGCCATTGGACATTTCGACAAGCGTTTCCTCCGTTCGCGACAGCTCGGTGTCGGCGCGCACCAGATCGGCGTCGATATTCACTTCCGACATGTCATTTACAATGACAGCGACACGCCGCCCGTCCCGATTGTTCAAAACACGGTTGAGCAGGGTGGTTTTTCCGGCTCCAAGAAATCCGGACAGAACGGTTACGGGCAGGCGATTGTCGGTCATGTCTGAAGTCCTCGTCGGTGCAGGTAGGGTGGCGAAAATCAATTTACGGCACATAATGGTATAACATAACAATAATCAGGTTGATAAACGGTGTTCTCGTGAAATTTTGCGGAGGCGGTTGCTGCCAACGGGATTGGCCGCCAATGGCGGGGTGATCATGCCCACAAGTCAGTAGACAAATATTTCAAACCGCTATCGCAAATCACAACCCCGACGACGCCACCCTTTTCCGGTCCTGCCAGCAAATCCAATGCAGCTGCAACGTTGGCACCAGCGGAGAAACCGCCAAAAATGCCTTCTTCTTTCGCCATCGCCCGCGCGGTTGCCCGCGCCTGTTCGCCGGTCACAGTGATATATCCGTCTACCGGCGCGTTTCGAAGAAAATCGAGTTCAGCCATCGCATATCCGCCGCCCTGCATGGGGTGCTCTGGCTGCGTTACTTCAGCGCCGGAAAGTGCGGCTGCTCCAATTGGCTCAAGCACGTATCCGCGAATGTCACGTTTGAACTCTTTCAAAGCGGTCATCGTGCCGCCGTAGGTTCCGCCGGATCCGGCGAAATCCACAAACGCGGTCAGCTCTTCGTCGCTGTCCCGCCACATCTCGGGACCGGTGGTTTCAAGATGCGCCCGAGCATTTCCGGCATGATGGAACTGATCTGCGCGATAAGCTCCGCGTTCCGCAACGATCTCCATCGCGACTTTGTCGACTTGTGCGAGGTCGCCGCCCGATACTTGTCCGGGTACTGACCCCGGAAGTTGATCCACCAGCACCACTTCAGCGCCCAGAGCTTCCATCATGCGGGCGCGCTCAACAGAATTGCCGCGGCTCATCACTGCCACAAACGGATACCCCTTGATCCCGCAAACAATGGCAAGCCCCGTGCCCATGTTGCCGCTGGTCAATTCCACAACAGTTTGTCCGGGGCGCAAGTCTCCCGATGCCTCGGCCATTTCGATGATGCCCTTGGCGGCGCGGTCTTTTTTGGAAAAGCCGGGGTTCAGGTAATCGAGCTTTGCCAGAATGCGCCCCTCAAGTCCGCGTGCAGCGATCATCCGGTCGAGCCACACCGATGGCGTCCTGCCAATCACCTCTAGTAAAGACCCTGCCGCCATGATTTTTCCCTCGCCATCGTCTTACTAGGCACTTTGCGCAATCGCGAATCAAAATCCAAGAAGTTCAGACCCTTGCACGGCTGGCAAACCCGAATTGCGGCCCCATTCTAGCTCCTGTTCAGATCCCGTTCACTCGGCCAAAACCTGCCTGAAAAGCCACGTCAAACGGCTGCAATCGGCTGGTCTTGGCCGAGTGTTAAAAAACGATTACAACCCGATCTTTTCGCTGATTTACCGCCCCAATCCGCCAGTCTAGGCGCCTTTCAGACATGAGTTTTTGGAGCGGTAAGATGTCAAAACGACCCCTTACGATTCTGCTTGCCGGGATCGGAATCAACCTTTCAATCGGCGTTCTGTACGCCTGGAGCGTGTTCAAAGATGCGCTTGTGAATGACCTTGGCTGGACGGCCACTCAAGCGTCGACGCCTTACAGTATCGCCATCGTGGTATTCTCCATCGCGACGCTGACCGCTGGTGTCCTTCAGGACAAATTTGGCCCGCGGCGGATCATCATGCTTGGTGGTGCGTTTGTGGGTTCAGGCATGATCCTCACCGGTCTTTTGACCAATCCCACAGCAGTGATGCTGACCTTTGGTGTGGTGGTTGGATCAGGCATCGGCTTTGCTTATGCCTGTGTGACGCCAGCAGCGATGAAATGGTGGCACCCATCCAAAAAAGGCATGGTCTCGGGCCTGATCGTCGGTGGCTTCGGCCTCGGTGCGGTCTATGTAGCGCCTTTGACCAAAGCCTTGGTCAATGCCTTCGACATCCAGACAGCCTTCATAATTCTCGGAACCGGCATCATCGCGATTTCAGTCGGTCTGGGCGCCACTGTCGTGAACCCGCCCAAAGGTTATGTCGCTGAAGGGCCCGAGGATTGGAACCCTGAAGCAGCCGGAACAGGCGTTGAAATGAACTGGCGCGAGATGATCAAGACACGTCAGTTCTATTTCTTGTTCATCATGTTCGCGCTGGCCTCCAGCGCCGGTGTCATGTTGATCGGGAACATCACCCAGATCGGTGCGCTCCAGGTTGGGCTTGAAGGCGCGGTCTATCTCGTCAGCCTTTTGGCCATCGCAAATGCGGCTGGTCGTGTTTTGGGTGGCATGGTGTCCGACAAGATCGGGCGAGTGAATACACTGATCGTGGCCTTTGTTTTGCAAGCCGCCAACATGTGGTTCTTCATGGGGATCTCGACCGAGGCCATGCTTATTGCAGGGGCCGTCACCGGTGCGCTCTGCTACGGTGCGTTGCTCAGCGTGTTCCCGTCGCTCACGGCGGACTACTTTGGCCTCAAAGGCTACGGTGCCAACTATGGCCTCGTTTACATTGGCTGGGGGCTTTCCGGTGCACTTGGTCCGGTGATTGCCTCGCTCAGCTTTGACAGTACCGGCAGCTTCAACACTGCCTACGTCATCAGCGCGGCCATGCTCGCAGGCGCGGCATTGATCGCCTTCATGACCAAGGCACCCTCGGCCGAAACAGACGTGCAAGAGAAAAAGGTTCTGGCCCGAGCCTGACGCGTCCTTCGCGAAAAACTCCACCTCGCCGGGCTGCGTTTCGGCGAGGTATTTTTTTGTCACGCAGCTAAGGATCAGGATCCATTGTGAAAACCTCAACCGCTTCTGGAAGCCCGCGCATCCGGTGACGTCCAAGCGAGCGGGTCTGCGTACCGAGTTGGACCGCCACATCGCGTGTCATCAAAACGTGCTCGCCCAATGTCTTGCAAAGCTCCTGCACGCGACTGGCGGTGTTAACTGCGCGCCCGACGACCGTGAAATCAAGCCGGTCGGGGCTGCCAATATTGCCATAGGTCACGTCGCCGTAGTCCAGCCCGACTACAAAGGCGATGGGTTGAATCGCGGTTTGGTTGTAGGTTTCCAGTTTCTGCAACGCCGCTTGTGCTGCGCTCGCGGCGGATTGGCAGGCTTCTTTCGTAGCCTCACCATCTCCAAAGACGGCAAGAATACCGTCGCCCATGAATTTCAGAACATCTCCGCCGTGGTCTTGTATGGCGCCAACCACCATCTCGAAATAGTCACCCATAACGGCAAGCAGTTGGTCTTCCGGCCACGTTTCCGATTTGGCCGTGAAACCACGCAAATCCGCAAAGAGGATCGCTGCGTTCAGCTTGCGAGATTCGCCCCGCTTGATGTGGCCCTGTCCGATTTCAATGGCTGGTCCCTGACCGAGATACGTCTGAAGTAGGCTCTTCTGGGACTCTCGCATCGCGATTGGCTCCAGCGCGGCAGCCAGCGCGTGTCGGGTATGCTCCAGCGCCTCGAGATGTCGGTCCGAAAACCCTTCCGGTGCGGCTGTGGTGAAGCTCGCGCCCTGAACGGCACCGTCGCCGTACTCGAGAGCCATCGCCAAGAAATCCGTGGCTCCAGCTTCTGCGAGTTCACGATAAAGGGTGTGCTTCCCGTCAAGGTCGACGCCGGTAAGTCGTTGGCGCAGCGACGAGCGTGTCGTCACAACATGTTCGAATGGGCTTCCGTGCCATGCACCTGTTGATAGGACTTCGGAAGCAACCGTGTATCGGTGGGTTTTTTCGGCGGTCCATATGATACCCCACGCACTCAGCAGAGGGTTCGCGTAGGTCTGCGCAATCCTCGCCCGCGCCAATGGCACACCCAACGCTACCAAAGCCTGACAGTACCCTTTCACAATGGCGATTTCGTCACCAATCAGGCGCCCTTCGGCGATCAGCCATTTGTTGAGGGTGTCGATGTCGCGCACGGTTCACTCACGGTCATGGTCGAACAATCCTACACCATGACCGCGCCAGTTCCAGCCAGCTTAGACCCCACGCCAGTCCAGCACGACTTTGCCCGATTTCCCCGACTTCATCGCTTCAAACCCGCTGGTGAAGTCTCCAACAGGCAATTCATGAGTGATCACGCGGCTCACATCCAGGCCGTTCTGCAACATGGCAATCATCTTGTACCAGGTCTCGAACATCTCGCGGCCATAGACGCCCTTGATGGTGATCGCCTTGAACACGATCCGGCTCCAGTCCACTGGCGATTTGCCTGGCGGAATACCCAAAAGCGCGATCTTGCCCCCCATCACCAAAGCCTCGACCATCTGGTCCAGCGCGATCTGGCTGCCACTCATCTCCAACCCAACATCAAAGCCCTCTTTCAGGCCGAGTTCGTGCATCACGTCGTTCAGGTCTTCCGTCGCAACATTCACGGTGCGCGCATTCGGAACGACGTGCTGGCTTAACGCCAATCTGTCGGGATTGATGTCGGTGATCACCACATGCCGCGCGCCCGCGTGTTTGGCCACGGCTGCTGACATGATCCCGATCGGACCTGCGCCTGTGATCAACACGTCTTCGCCCAGAAGATCAAAGCTCAATGCCGTATGAACGGCGTTCCCAAGCGGATCGAGGATGGCTCCGATTTCGTCGGGAATATCATCGGGTAAGGGCACCACGTTGAATGCGGGCAGGCGCAGGTATTGTGCAAAAGCGCCCTGAATATTCACGCCGATGCCGCGCGTGCCAGGGTCGAGGTGGAACTTGCCTGCACGCGCCTGCCGGCTTTCATGGCCGATGATGTGGCCCTCGCCGGAACAGCGCTGGCCGATCTCCAGCCCTTCGACATTGCGCCCCATTTCGACAATCTCACCGGCAAACTCGTGGCCGGTGATCATGGGGACCGGCACCGTCGCGCTGGCCCAGTCGTCCCAATTCCATATGTGGATATCCGTACCG
This sequence comes from Shimia isoporae, assembly GCF_004346865.1. Lineage (NCBI taxonomy): Bacteria > Pseudomonadati > Pseudomonadota > Alphaproteobacteria > Rhodobacterales > Roseobacteraceae > Shimia > Shimia isoporae. The sequence continues at coordinate 381,166 of NZ_SMGR01000002.1, read as the reverse complement.
CAAATTCCGGTCTTGTTGACCTTGATCAGAACCTCATCCGGCCCGATTTCCGGCACCGGAGCCTGCACCATCCACAACCCTTCCTCGGGTTTGGATTTTTCCAATGCGGTCATTGTGTTCGGTTTGCTCATCAGATGATCCCCAACTCTTTACCCACCTTGCCGAAGGCCGCCAGCGCGCGATCCAGATCGTCTTTGGTCAGTGCCGCGTTCATTTGCGTCCTGATCCGAGCCTGACCGCGGGGTACCACGGGGAAGAAAAAGCCGGAGACATACACGCCTTCGTCAAACAGCTTGGCTGCCATCTCCTGCGCCACGGTGGCTTCGCCAAGCATCACCGGAATAATCGGGTGCTCACCCGGTAAAATGTCAAATCCCAGCTTTTCGAGCCCGGCCCGCCAATAGTTGGCATTCTCAAACAGTTTCGCACGCGTTTCCGCACCCTCTTCCACCAGCCGGATTGCTTCTATCCCGGCGGCCACGATGCTTGGCGGCAGCGAATTGGAGAACAAATAGGGCCGCGCCCGCTGCCGCAGCAGGTCGATCACTGGCTGCGGCCCGGCGATATAACCGCCAATAGCCCCCCCAAGTGCCTTGCCCAGAGTTCCCGTGAGGATGTCCACATCCACACCAAAATGATCCGGCGTTCCGGCGCCGTTCGGCCCCATAAATCCCGTCGCGTGGCAGTCGTCCACCATGACCACCGCGCCATATTGCTTTGCCAGCCGCGTGATCTCCGGCAGGTTCGCCAGATAGCCATCCATGCTGAAAACACCATCAGTGGCGATCATGATATGTCGCGCACCTTCGTTGCGTGCATGTTTGAGCATCTCTTCAAGATCATTCATATCGTTGTTCGCATAACGATAACGCTTGGCCTTACACAGCCGGATGCCGTCGATAATTGACGCATGGTTGAGACTGTCTGACACAATGGCATCCTCGGCCGTCAGCAGCGGCTCGAACAACCCGCCGTTGGCGTCAAAACAGGCTGCAAACAGAATCGCGTCGTCCTTGTTCAGGAAATCCGCCAGCTTTTGCTCCAGGTCGCGGTGAATGTCCTGTGTGCCACAGATGAACCGCACCGAGGCCATGCCAAACCCGCGCGGGTCCATCGCGCCCTTGGCCGCCTCGATCAGCGCCGGATTGTCTGCCAATCCAAGGTAGTTGTTGGCACAAAGGTTGATGACATCCGCGTCGCCCACCTGAATCTCACCGCCCTGAGGCGAGGTGATCATTCGCTCACGTTTCATCAGCCCTTCGGCGTCGATGGTTTTCAAAGTGTCACGAATGTCGTTCAGGAAAGCGTCAGACATGGGGTCCTCCATAATGATGGAACTACATCTAGCATAACGGACATGCGTCCGAAAAGTGGGAAATTCAAGATAACGGACAAATATCCGCAATTAGGGAAATCGTTTGTTGGGAGTGTAGCACAATCCAATAGCGCGGGCTGCAAGCCCGTGCTGCGCCCGACGCTCCCCACGGGAGGGCGCTTGTCGACGTTTCAAAAGAAATTGATGCTTGGTGGTTTTCAGCGCTTCAAGACAAGTAGAGAGGGATCGAGCGCGCCCACCCAGCGTCGGGCGCAGCCCTCATCTCTCAAGCGTTCTTCACAATCAAAAACACCCGCGCTGCCGCGCTTGCTTCGATCGCATGTGCCACATCCGCCGCATAACGCGCTGTGTCACCCTCCGCCAAATCCTGAGTTGCGCTGCCACTGGTCACGCGCACTGCACCTGACAATACGGTCAACTGCTCGGTCGCACCACGCGCATGCGGCTGACTTTTCAGGTTGCCGCCCTTCTCAAACCGGATGTCATAAACCTCATGCCCGCCAGCCTCCTCAGGTGGCGACAAAACGCGGATCAGGCAACTTTCGCCCATCTTGTCAAAGCTCGGCACATCCGAGGCCCGCAGCACATCCACCTTGTCGCCTGCATCCGCATCAAGCAGACCGGCAAAATCCACCTGCAAGGCGCGTGTCAGGTTCCAAAGCGTCGCAATTGTTGGGCTGCTTTCGCCGCGTTCGATCTGGCTCACCATAGACCGGCTGACGCCCGAAAGTTTCGCCACCGCGTCCAGTGACAAGCCCTGTTCGCGGCGCGCCTCGCGCAGACGGGACGGCAAAAGATCGAGAATGGGCAAGTCGTTTTCCATGCCCTTCAGATGCGGCGAACCGTCCCCGTTTGTCAATCAAAGCGCGTCCGTAGAAACTCTGTGACGCACCGTTTCACCTGACTCGGCAATGCTGCACCTGCATAGTGCGCGCAAATCTTCAGGAGGACACCATGTCAGATATCGTCATTCTCGGCGGCGCCCGCACCGCCATCGGCACTTTCGGCGGCTCGCTTGCCAACACCGCGCCCATCGACCTTGGCACCGTCGTGGCCAAAGAAGCCATGTCACGCTCCGGCGTCGAGGCCGGCCAGATCGGCAATGTGGTCTATGGACACGTGATCAACACTGAGCCACGCGATATGTATCTTTCTCGCGTTGCGGCTGTGAACGCGGGTATTCCGAACACAACGCCTGCAATGAACGTGAACCGCCTCTGCGGATCCGGTGCACAGGCCATCGTCTCCGCCACGCAATCCCTGATGCTCGGTGATGCGGACTTCGCGCTCGCAGGAGGCGCCGAAAACATGTCCAAATCGCCTTACATCATGCAGTCCCAGCGCTGGGGCCAAAAGATGGGCGACGTCAAAACGCTCGACATGATGCTGGGCGCGCTGAATTGCCCCTTCGGCACCGGCCACATGGGTGTCACCGCCGAAAATGTTGCAGATGAGCATGACGTTACCCGTGAGGACATGGACGCCTTCGCGCTCGCGTCTCAGCAGCGCGCCGCCGCAGCCATCGAAGCCGGCTATTTCGACGAGCAGATCGTACCGGTCGAGGTTAAAGTGAAGCGCGACATGGTCGCCTTTGCCCGCGACGAGCACCCAACCGCGTCCACCATGGAAACTCTCGGCAAGCTGCGCCCTGTATTCAAGAAAGACGGTCGTGTCACCGCGGGCAACGCTTCGGGCATCAACGATGGCGCTGCCGCCATTGTTCTCGCGCGTGCCGAAGCCGCGGAGAAGGCCGGTCTGACACCGAAGTTCCGCGTATTGGGCTATGCCCACGCCGGTGTGCGTCCCGAAGTAATGGGCATCGGTCCTGTGCCTGCGGTGGAGAACCTGCTGGCAAAAACAGGTCTGGCAATCACCGACTTTGACGTGATCGAAAGCAACGAAGCCTTCGCAGCTCAGGCGATTGCCGTGAACAAAGGCCTCGGTCTTGATCCGGCCAAAGTGAACCCGAATGGCGGCGCGATCGCGCTCGGTCACCCCGTCGGCGCAACAGGCGCAATCATCACCGTCAAGGCAATGTACGAACTTGAGCGCATTGGTGGCTCCAAGGGTTTGATTACCATGTGCATTGGCGGCGGTCAGGGCATCGCTATCGCTATTGAGCGCATCTAAGGCGCAACGCTTGAAAGTAAAACGGCGCGGGGAGGTTCCCCGCGCCGTTTTCGTTCCGCATGAGGTGACCTCAGGAGGATAGGTCACACCAAGCGGCGTTTGCCTTTGTCGATCGCTGGCAGGCATCGATAAATGCCATGCCTGCAACTGCCTCGGCGATTCCCGGAACTGTGTCCGACGCTCCGGTTTTGCCGTCTGCAAGATGGTCTGCAACTTCGCGGTAGAGCGTGCCAAACGCTTCGAGATAGCCTTCTGGATGGCCCGCGGGTATCCGCGTCACAGCCTCTGCTGCAGACATGGCGCCGGCACCGCCGCGCGTGATGCGCTGTTCGACGCCACCAATCGGCGTGTAGATCAGCTCGTTCGGATTTTCCTGCGCCCAGCTCAAACCGCCTTTGTCGCCATGAATGCGCAGCTTCAACCCGTTCTCGGTGCCCGTGGCAACCTGACTGGCGAAAATGGAACCACGAGCGCCCGAGTCGAACCTCAGCAGGATGTTGGCGTTGTCATCAACCTCACGTCCGTCCACAAAACTCTGCAAATCCGCGGCCAGATGACTGGCGGTTTCGCCCGCCACAAAGCAGGCGAGGTTATAGGCATGCGTGCCGATGTCTCCGATGGCACCGGCGCCGCCCGTGCGCGCGGGATCGGTGCGCCACGCGGCCTGTACATTATCCGGATCAGCGGGGCGGCTTAGCCAGTCCTGCAGATATTCGGCGTGAACAAGTCGGATGTTCCCCAACATGCCCTCGGCCACCATCTGTCGCGCCTGCCGCACAAGCGGGCTTCCGGTGTAGTTGTGCGTCAGGAAGAATTGCGCCTCATACTGGCTGCATTCCCCAGCAAAGGACTGCGCGGTTTCGAGATCTGTGGTCAGCGGCTTGTCGCAGATCACATGTATGCCAGCCGCTAGAAATGCCCGTGCAACCGGAACATGCATATGGTTCGGGGTCACGATGGACACCGCATCGATGCCATCCTCGCGTGCGGCTTCCTCGCGGGCCATTTCCTCGAAGGACCCGTAGCTACGTGACAACCCGATAGCGGCCGCTGATCGGGCTGCTTTTTCAGGCGTGGAAGAAAGGTTGCCGGCAACGAGGTCCCAGCGATCATCCAGTCGCGCTGCCATACGGTGGACCGCGCCGATAAAAGCCCCTTCGCCACCGCCGACCATGCCAAGTTTGAGACGCGCCATCACGACAATCCCAGAAGTTCGCGGGTTTCCTGTTGGCTGAGCCCCGAGTCCGCAAAGTCGTCAAACGCCTTCTCGGTCACATCAATGATGTGATCCATGATGAATGGTGCGCCTTCGGCCGCGCCGGTTGCAGAGTCCTTCAGGCAGCATTCCCATTCCAGCACAGCCCAGCTGTCATAACCGTGTTGCGCCAGCTTCGAGAAAATCGCGCGGAAATCGACTTGTCCGTCACCCAGACTGCGGAACCGGCCCGCACGATTGATCCAGGGTTGGTACCCCGAGTAAACGCCTTGGCGCCCGTCCGGGCGGAACTCCGCGTCTTTGACGTGAAACGCCTTGATGCGCTCGTGGTAGATGTCGATGAAGGCCAGGTAATCCAGCTGCTGCAACAGAAAGTGGCTCGGATCGTAGTTGATCGTACAGCGTGGATGGTTGCCCAGCCGATCCAGCAGCATTTCGAATGTGGCTCCGTCAAACAGATCCTCGCCCGGATGAAGCTCAAACGCGATGTCCACGCCGAGGTCGTCGTAGGCATCCATCACCGGTTTCCAACGCCGTGCCAACTCGTCAAAGGCTTCGTCAATCAACCCTGCTGGCCGCTGTGGCCAGGGGTAGAGATAGGGAAATGCGAGCGAGCCTGAAAAGGACACCGTGACATCCAGCCCCAGCTTACGCGACGCCTGCGCGGTCTTGATCAACTGATCATGCGCCCATTCTGTCCGCGCCTTGGCATTCCCGTGCACAGCCGCCGGTGCAAATCCGTCGAACTGTTTGTCGTATGCGGGATGCACCGCAAGCAGCTGTCCCTGAATGTGGGTCGAAAGCTCGGTCAACTCTATGCCGCGCTCTGCCAGCATACCTTTCAGATCATCACAATAGGTTTGGCTTTCTGCGGCCTTGTCCAGATCCATCAGGCGGGCGTCGCCCGAAGGAACCTGAAGGCCCTTGTAGCCAAGACCGGACGCCCAATCCGCAATGGTATCGAGCTGATTAAATGGTGCGGTATCATCCGCGAACTGCGCCAGAAACAGCGCAGGTCCCTTAATCATCGTCGGCATCAGGTCTCCTCCAGTTCCATGATGGCAAAGGCATCATCCGCGCTGAACGGGGCAGGGCGCTCACAGGTGGTTTTGATGTCGATGGCGTTGCCCGTTTCGCCGGCTTCCAGAATCGCGCCCATGACTTCGACCACATGCCCAGCCAGATCATCGTTGCACCGGTGCGGGCGACCTTCACGAATAGCGGCTGCCATGTCCGCGAGACCCGCGCCACGATAGTTTGCGTTGTCGCCGTCATTGGGTTGGCTGAACGGATGGCCGGTGGAAATCAGCGCTTCCGATCCGTCACCCTTGGCCAGCCGCAACTGACCGCCAAAGAAGTTGGGGTCTGGTACGTAAAGCGTGCCTTCCTGACCATAAAGCTCCATGTTGGAATGCCCGTGGTCCTTCACGTCCCAACTGGTGCCGTAGCTTATGACCGCGCCATTCGCGAATTGCAGGATCGAATGCACCGTGGTTGGCGTGTCGACCGGGATCTTCTCGCCGTCGCGCGGCCCGCATCCAATTGTGCGATGGGAATTCGGCGTGCTGCTCATGGCGACCACGCGGGACACCGGGCCCAGCAGCTGAACAAGATTGGACAGGTAATAAGGTGCCAGATCAAAAATCGGGCCTGCGCCGGGCTGGAAGAAGAAATCCGGATTTGGATGCCAGTGCTCCATCCCGCCGCTCATGACGTGGATTGTGCCGGAGTTCACGCGCCCGATTTCGCCGGCATCGATCAATTCCCGTGCTTTCTGGTGGCTGCCGCCCATGAACGTGTCTGGCGCGGACCCGATCCGCAGACCCTTTTCCTCCGCCAGCGCCTTCAACGCCGCCCCTTCCTGGGCAGTCAGCACAAAAGGCTTTTCGGAGTACACATGTTTGCCCGCCTTGAGGATGTTGCTGGACACTTCGAAGTGCGCATTTGGCACTGTCAGGTTCACCACAACCTCGATTTCCGGATCGGCCAGCAATTCCTCGATCGTCAGCGCGCGAAGATCGTATTCTGCCGCGCGCGCTTCGGCCGCTTCCATATTCAGGTCAGCACAGGCAACGACCTTGTAGTCGCGGAAAAACCGACCCATTCGCATATAGGTGGATGAAATGTTGCCGCATCCGATAATGCCGACTTTGACTGCTTCACTCATCACTCACATCCCTTTCAGATTTGTCATCGAGACGGTTGCAAAACGATCTGCGTCGCTCGGCTTGTCTTGTTCCGCAACGAGGATGGCGTTCGGCGCCTTTGCACGGATCAGCTTCAACAGACCGGCCCAATCCACGACACCTTCGCCAATATCTGACCAGCCATCTTCATCCAGCCCCTCGCCTTCCTTGGCGATGTCCTTGACGTGCACTGCCACCAGACGGTCGGCCCATTTCTCAACAAACGGCGCAGGGTCGAGACCGGCGCGCGCAACCCAACCCAAGTCGGCTTCCCAGCCGATTGAAGTCGCCGCTTCCAGCATCACTTCCATCGGGTAAGTCCCGTCCGGGAGAGCTTCGAACTCGAAATCATGATTGTGCCAGCTGAACGATTTGCCTGTCGCTTTGACCTTCTCGCCGATCGCCGCCAGCTCCTTGGCGAATGCCTGCCAGCCGGCGGTGTCCGCGGGACGCACTTCGGCGTTCAGATAGGGAACGATCACATGCTCGATGCCCAGGGTCTCCGCCAGCGCCATCACGCCGTCGAAGTTTTCGCGCAGATCATCGATGCCAAAGTGACCGCTCGGCATCGTCAGGCCGTTGGCACGCATCGCTTCGGAGAAGCTGTCAGCGTTGCCGTAAACACCGCCATAGCCTTCGACAGCAGTGTAGCCCAGCTCGGCCAAACGCGAGAGAAAGGCCTCTTGGCTCGCGACATCACGCGAGGAATACAGTTGGAATGAAAAACCCATTTCAGTCTCCGAAAATTAGGGGCGTCAAAGACGCTCCTCGGTTGTCTTGTCAAAAAGAGAGCCCTGCGCCGGGTCGAACCCGATCCGCAGCGTGTCGCCAGCCGCCACCCGAGCCTGTCCGCTCATGCGGAACCGGAAAGGGGTACCAGCCAATGTTGTGTAAACCAGCGTGTCCGCGCCCATGGCTTCGAACAGTTCCACCGTGATCTCTGCAGTGAATGGTTGTTTGTCCACGTCGGTACCGGTGATGACCGCCTCCGGACGCACGCCAAGCCAAGCGGGACGCGGTGAAAGTGCACCTTGTGAAGCTTCATAGCCGGCCAGCGGCATCTTCATGTCCGCCGCCAAGAATTCTGGCGCGGTGCCGTCCGTGATGGAACCTTCGAAGAAGTTGATCGTCGGCGACCCGATAAAGCCTGCGACGTATTTGTTTGACGGACGGTTGTAGACTTCGGAAGGGCTGGCAATCTGTTGCACGACGCCGCCCCGCATGATCGCGATCCGGTCGGCAAGCGTCATCGCTTCGACCTGATCGTGCGTTACATAGATCATGGTGTTGTCGAGTTTCTGGTGCAGCAGCTTGAGTTCTACCCGAAGGTCGGCGCGTAGCTTCGCATCAAGGTTGGAAAGAGGCTCGTCAAACAGGAACACATCCACGTCCCGCACCAGCGCGCGACCGATTGCGACACGCTGGCGCTGTCCGCCCGACAGGGCAGCAGGCTTGCGTTTCAGAAGCGGCTCGATCTGCAGGATTTCCGCCGCGCGGGCGACCCGCTCAGCAATTTCCGCTTTTGGGACACGGGCGTTTTTCAGGCCGAAGGACAGGTTCCCTTCGACTGTCATCTGCGGATAGAGCGCGTAGGACTGAAACACCATGCCGATGCCTCGTTCGCTGGGCTCTTCCCATGTCACGTTGCGACCGCCGATGTGGATTTCGCCGTCCGTGATGTCCAGCAGGCCTGCCACACAGTTCAGAAGTGTGGACTTGCCACAGCCTGATGCACCAAGCAGCACGAGGAACTCGCCCTCCTCGATCTCGATATTGAGCTTGTCCAGCACGCGCACGGCGCCGAATTCAAGCGTGAGGTCTTTGACAGTTACATTGGTCATGGTCAGCCCTTTACTGCGCCGGCGGCGATGCCGCGCACGAAGAGTTTGCCGGAGGCAAAGTAGATGATGAGAGGGACAAGGCCGGTCAGAAGCGTGGCGGCCATGTTGACGTTATATTCCTTCACGCCCTGCACCGAGTTGACGATATTGTTGAGCTGCACCGTCATCGGATAGGTCTCGGGCTTGGTGAAGATCACCCCGAACAGGAAGTCATTCCAGATACCTGTGACCTGAAGGATCATCGCCACAACAAAGATCGGCAGAGCCATTGGCAGCATGATCCGGAAATAGATGCCCCAGAACCCGGCGCCGTCCACGCGGGCGGCCTTGAAAAGCTCTTCCGGCACCGAGGCGAAATAGTTGCGGAACAACAGCGTCAGGATTGGCATGCCAAAGATTGTGTGAACGATCACAAGTCCCCAAATACTGCCCATCAGGCGGATTTTGGTTCCCGTGATGGCCGACAGCACGTCACCGGCTTCACGCAACAGGATAACAATCGGATAGATCATCACCTGATAGGGAATGAAGGCTCCAAAGATCAGAATGGTGAAGAAGACTTCCGAACCCTTGAACTTCCAGAGTGACAGGGCATAGCCGTTGACCGAGGCAATCGCGATAGAGATCACCACCGAAGGCACGAGGATCTGCACGGAATTCCAGAAGCCGCGGCTCAGGCCATCGCAGTTGATGCCGGTACAGGCTTCCGCCCAGGCCTTCACCCATGGCTCGAATGTCACTTCGACTGGCGGAGAGAACACATTGCCGAGCCGGATTTCCGGCATGCCTTTTAGTGAAGTCACGATCATCACGTAAAGCGGCAACAGGTAGTAGACGGACGCCACGAACAAGGTGCCATAGAGCATGATGTTTGCAGGAGACAGGCGGCGGCGCGGTTTTGCGCCACGAGGCGTTACGCGTTGTTTTGCGGGTGCCGTATTGGCGTTTGCGGTTGCATCAGTCACGGCGCTTGCCTCCGAATTCAAGGTAGGCCCAGGGGATCAGCACCACGAGGACGCTCAGGAGCATCATGGTGGAGGCCGCAAAGCCCTGCCCAAGATTCTGGGATTGGAACATTTTCTCGATGACGTATTTCGCGGGAACTTCCGAGGATATGCCTGGTCCCCCCGACGTTTGGGCGACAACAAGGTCATAAACTTTGATGATCCCTGCGGCGATCAGCACCAGCGCAGTCACAAAGACCGGACGCATCATTGGAATGATCACAACGATGTAGGTTTTCCAAACGGGGATTCCTTCGACACGCGTGGCTTTCCAAATGTCTTCGTCGATGCCGCGCAAACCGGCCAGCATGATGACCATGATAAAGCCGGAGCCCTGCCAGATGCCGGCAATCAGGATGCCGTAGATAACGATGTCCGCGTTGTTCAGGGGGTCAAACGCAAAGCTTTCCCAGCCCCAGCGCTGCACCACGCTTTGAATGCCAAACTGGGGATTGAGAACCCATTGCCAGACAAGGCCGGTAACGATGAAGCTCAAGGCGAACGGATACAGAAAGATCGTGCGGAACACGTTCTCGCCGCGGATTTTCCGGTCCAGAAGAGCCGCCAGAGTAAAGCCGATCACAAGGCTCAGGATCAGCGAGCAAACCCCGTATATCGCGAGGTTCTCGATGCTGACCAGCCAGCGCCGTGTGCTCCAAAGACGTTCGTACTGATCAAGCCCGACCCATTTGTCCGGCGCCGGCAGTAGTCGCGATTTGGTAAATGAGTGGTAGATCGTCCACCCCGTGCATCCGATGAAAACCACAACAGCGGTCAGTATCATCGGGATCGAGGCGAGCTTTGCCGTCAGGTTCTTGAATAGGCGGTTGGGTTTCTTGGACGTGGTCCTCGCGGACTCCGTCCCCCCGCTGTCGGTCACAGCCATAGTCAGCGTCCCCCGCTTGATCCCGCATCCCGACGGGCCAAGCTGAAATCTGTGTCAGGTAAGATGCGAAGAGAGCAGGGGCCGGCCTCAAGCCAGCCCCCGCGTCTTTGCGATTAGTCCGCGTCAGCGATGATCGAGGCGTATTTCGCCTGAGCATCAGCCGCCGAGTAGGACGGGTCGTTCCAGAACTCGACCATCAGGTCTTCGATCTGACCCGAGGTGTCCGCTGACAGAACCTGATCACCCGACAGCAGGATGTTGCCTGCCGCGAGGATTTCGAGACCCTTCTTCATACAATCGTTGGCAGCCGCCAGATCGATGTCACCACGAACCGGCAAGGAGCCCTTCTTCAGGTTGAAGTTGACCTGAACTTCCGGGCTCAACAGCAGAGCCGCCAGTTCTTTCTGGGCCTTCTCGATTTCAGGATCATCTTGTTTGGGGAAGTAGAACGCGTCACCGCCGGTGGAGATAACTTCGTTCACACCCAGACCTGGCAGACAGGTGTAGTCTTGACCTGCGACCTGGCCGGCCACCTGAAATTCACCCTGAGCCCAGTCACCCATGATCTGCGCGCCGGCTTGACCGGTAATGACAAGGTTTGTCGCCTGGTTCCAGTCCTGAACGTTGGAGTTGGCTGCCATAGCGCGTGCCGCTGCCGCCGCTTCGAACACCTTGGCCATTTCCGGACCACCAGCTGCTTCGGCGTCTTTCTGAACGTTGATCTTGTTCCAGAGCTCGACGCCGCCAACTGCGACGTTGATCACGCCAAATGCGCCGGAAGACTGCCATGCCTGTTGGCCCATCGCCAGCGGGATTTTACCAGCCGCTTCCAATGCTGCGGCAGAGGCAACATACTCGTCCCAGTTGGACGGAACCGGCACGCCAGCGTCTTCATAGGCTTTGTGGCTGAGCCAGATCCACTGCCAGCTGTGAATGTTCACAGGCGCGCAATATACTTTGCCATCGACAGTACAGCTGTCCAACAGCGATGTCGGGTTCACGATGTCCTTCCAGCCTTCTGCTTCGGCAACATCGGTCAGGTCCAGCAAGAGACCTGCTTCAATCAGCTCCTCCGCCTGACGGCCATGGTTCAGCTGCGTGGCATGCATCGGGTCACCACCGATGATCCGGCTGATGATGATCGGACGCGCGGTGCCGCCCGAACCGGCGATTGCGCCGTCAATCCATGTGTGGCCGGTCGCGTCAAACGCTTTGGCGAATTCTGCAACAGCCGCGGCCTCGCCGCCCGAAGTCCACCAGTGGGTGACTTCCAGTTCCGCCGCAGAAACGGCGCCAGCCGCGCAAAACGCGATGCCAGCGGTGGTAGCTTTCATGAAATTCATTTCTTCCTCCCTAATGGGCCTGATTGCCCTTGTAATCGATTACATGTTCTCCCAAACTGTCTTTCCGCCCCGCTTCCCCCTCCTCTTGGGGTCGCGCACGAGAATGCAGCAATGTTGTAATCGATTACAAAATGGTAGCCTGCTCTTAATTTGAGTCAAGAATTAAATGGTGCAAAAAACAAAAACCCCTCGATCCGCACCCAAAGTAGTCGACGTGGCCCGCCTCGCCGGAGTCTCGACCGCCACCGTAAGTCGCGTTCTGAACAATCCGGACAAAGTGTCAAAAGACACGCGTGAGGCCGTTCTCGCGGCGGTAAGTGAAACCGGATATCGCGTGAATCGTGCTGCGCGAAATCTGCGGACAAACAGCAGCCGTTCCATTTTGGCTCTTGTTCCGAACTTATCTAACCCGTTCTTTTCCAACATTTTGTCCGGTCTCGAGCGGGCCCTGAACGCCGAAGACTACAACCTGTTGGTCACTGACAGCGGCGACGCGCCGCTTTCTGTCGACCAAATGGACAGGTTGATCGCGGCCGGTCAGGCAGACGGCGTGATTGTCCTCGACGGGAGCATCTCGCAATCCGACTTTGCGCAGGTGCAGAATAACAATCCGTCCTGCCCGATGGTTTTTGCCTGTGAATGGGTCAACGACGTCGATTGTCCCTCAGTCCGGGCTGACAACATGGGCGGCATGGCGAATCTTGTCGATCATCTCTGGGAAAACGGTCATCGGCGATTCGGTCACGTGATGGGGCCGGCTTCCAATGTTCTTTCCACTGTGCGCCGCGAAGGCTTCGTGTCCCGCGTTCGCGCCCTTGGCGGCGAAATCCGTGATGACTGGATTGTGCCCGGTGACTTTTCCATTGATGCGGGGCGCGTCGCTGCGGCTGCCATATTGGCAATGACAGACGCGCCAACAGCGTGGATATGCGCCTCTGACCAGATCGCATTTGGCCTGATCTCTGCCTTGAACCGCGCAGGGGTGCGTGTGCCGGAAGATGTTTCCGTTGCCGGATTTGACAACATCGAGATGACCGAGGTTTTCAATCCGCCCCTCACCACAATTCACCAGCCTCGCAACAAGATGGGTCATCAGGCCGCAATGTCCATTCTTGGCCTTATCCGCGGGCAGGAGAACAGCGCGCGCATCCATATCCTTCCGGTGCATCTGGTTTCACGCAAGAGCACCGGTCCTGCCCCGCGGTGACAAACTGCGCATCGGCCAAAAAACCTGACCAAACCGTCAGGAAAATGCGCAGGGGTTCTGGACAATGCCTGCCGCCCCTTTCTAGGGTTGCTCACGCCACTTTGAGAGAGGGGACTTCCATGACCAAGCTATTCACCACTGCCGCCGTACTGGCGCTTTCTGCTTCTACCGCTTTTGCTGCAGGTCACTGCGCCGATGGCAAAACTCTGACCGAGGGCACGCTGACGATCGCCACCGGCAATCCTGCATACTACCCGTGGGTCATGGATGATGCGCCCGAAAGCGGCAATGGCTTTGAGGCCGCTGTGGCCTATGCCGTCGCAGAAGAAATGGGCTTTGCAGCAGATGCCGTAACCTGGGTTCGGTCTTCCTTCGACGAGGCCATCCAGCCAGGCCCCAAGAATTTCGACTTCAACCTGCAGCAGTTCTCCATCACGGAAGAACGCGAGAAAGTCGTCGATTTCTCGGTGCCTTACTATGCCGCCCCAATGGCGGTTCTCGCTTCGGGTAACGTCAAGGACACGCCTGCGGAAACCGAAGCCCTCAAAGGTCTTCTCTGGGGCGCCATGGGCGGCACAACTGCGGTTCCGATGCTGATGGACGCCATCGGGCCGAACAAGGACCCGCTGCTCTACGGTGACAATGCCGATGTGACCGCCGCGATGCAGGCCAATCAGATCGACGCCGCGCTTTTTGATCTGCCGACCGCGCTTTATTTGTCCGCCGTTGTTGTGGAAGGCTCCGCCGTTATCGGCCAGTTCCCCGCTGATCGCAGCGAAAACCCCGATCAGTTTGGCATGCTCCTGGAGGAAGGGAACGCGCTAAAGGCGTGTGTAGACGAAGCGATCATGTCGCTCAAAGGGTCCGGCAAGCTCGACGCAATCGAAGCTGAGTGGCTGCAGCAGACCACTGGTGTCCCGCTGATCAAGTAACATGACCGACCAGAAACAGGCGGCGGGCAAGACCCGTCGCCAACTCTACGAAGACCGGCTCCGCCGTCGCTCGATGATCATCGCCGCAAGCTCAACGCTCGCGGTGTTTCTTGCCGTGATCATCCTTGTGCCGATGGCGCCGGGTTGGGAAAAGGTCAAAGCCAGCTTTTTCAACTGGGAGGTCTTTGCCAAAACCTTCCCCAAGCTGCTCGCCGCTTTCAAGTTGGATGTGCTGATCTTCTTATGGTCGGCACCAGCCATCGTAATTCTCGGTCTCCTGATCGCGCTTGCACGAGACGTCCGAAACCCGGCGCTGTTCCCGCTGCGAATTCTTGGCGCCGCCTACACGGATATCTTCCGCGGTGTGCCGGTCGTGCTGACCGTTTACCTGATCGGGTTCGGTGTTCCGGGTCTCGGGCTGCCACGCCCGTGGAACTCGCCTTATATCTGGGGCTCACTCGCCCTCATCCTGACCTATGCAGCTTATGTCGCTGAAATATTTCGCTCCGGCATCGAAAGCGTGCACGCCTCCCAGCGTTCTGCGGCCCAGTCGCTTGGTTTGTCCGACGCGGACAGCATGCGCTTTGTGATCTTGCCGCAGGCCATCCGACGCGTCGTTCCTGCCCAGATGAACATGTTCATTGCCCTGCAGAAAGACGTTGCATTACTCAGCTTCATCGGCCCCGTGGAAATCTTCCGTCAGGCCGGCGTGTTCAAATCACTTCTGGCCAATTTCACGCCATATGTCGGCGCTGCCGTGATCTTTCTCGCTGTGACAATTCCGGCAACACGTTACGCTGATTACCTCATGGCCAAACAGAACCGCGAGCGCAGCTGATGCCCAAGCTTTCCCTGAAAAACGTGGTCAAACGCTTCGGAGACAAAACTGTCTGCAACGGTATTTCGCTCGACGTTGAGGAAGGCCAGATGGTCTGTCTGATCGGCGCGTCCGGTGGCGGAAAATCCACGCTCCTGCGCTGCATCAACCTTTTGGAAAACATCGAGGACGGTGAGATCTTTCTGGACGAGGAAGACATCTCCATTCCCGGACTTGATCCGCAACCTGTGCGCCGCCGCATCGGCATGGTGTTCCAGTCCTTCAACCTCTTCCCGCACATGACGGCAGCTGAAAACGTGATGCTCGCACCGCGCCGCGTCTACAAACGCAGCCGCGACGACCTGCGCCCGGAAGTAACCGATCTCTTTGCGCGCTTCGGCCTGGCCGAACACATGAACCACTATCCCGATCAGCTTTCCGGCGGACAGCAACAGCGCGTCGCCATCGTCCGCGCGCTCGCCATGAAGCCCGAGGTCATGCTGTTTGACGAAATCACGTCGGCGCTTGATCCTCAATTGGTGGGCGAAGTGCTCGACGTATTGCGTCTGCTCAAGGAGAGCGGGATGACCATGGTGTTGGCGACCCATGAAATGGGGTTCGCCCGCGAGGCCGCGGACAAGGTCTGCTTTCTCAAGGATGGCAAAATCATCGAGGAAGGTCCGGCCAAGGCGCTCTTTGACACGCCGCAACAGCCTGAAACTCAAGCTTTCCTCGCGCGCGCGCTCAAGTAACCGATCAGAAGTGACGCAGTGTCGCCAAACCAAGGCATCGCGTGTTTTTTCGCCACGCGATGCGATCCTCGCTTAAACTTGCCTTAATTTCAGCCAACGGAATGGGGCGAAAGCCAGAGGAGGCCACCCGTGAGCAACGCACAAATACACCACCGCACCTGCAACATTTGCGAGGCCATGTGCGGCCTGATCATCACCCACGATGACAAAGATGTCCTGTCGATCAAAGCGGACCCTGCCGATCCGCTTTCGCGGGGCCACATCTGCCCCAAAGCGACCGCGCTTCAGGATTTCCGCACAGACCCGGACCGCATCACCACGCCACTGAAAAAGGTGGATGGAGAGTTTGTGCCGATCAGCTGGGACGAGGCATATGAGTTTGCGGTGGAACGCTTGCAATTGGTTCAGGAAGCACACGGCAAGGACGCGGTTGGCGTCTATCTGGGCAATCCCAACGCGCATAAATTCGGAAACCTTTTGAACCTGCCGGCTCTGGTGCGTGCGCTGGGCACCCAGAACCGCTATTCCTCTGCGACGGCTGACCAGATTCCGCACCACGTCGCGTCTATCCACATGCTCGGCCATCCTATGCTGATCCCCGTCCCTGACGTGGCTCGCACCGATTTTCTCATGATTGTCGGCGGCAACCCAGTGGTTTCCAACGGTTCGATGATGACGGCCCCCGGATTTGGCAAACGGATGGACGAGCTGAAAGCCCGCGGCGGCCGCATCATCGTGATCGATCCACGTCGCACTGAGACTGCAGCGAAGGCCACGGAACATCACTTTATCAAGCCGGAGACAGACGCTTACCTCCTAATGGCGATGATCCACGAGATTCTTGCCGCCGATCTGGTGAACCTCGACACCCTCACTTCTGTGGTAACTGGTCTGGAGACCCTCCGCGATGCGGTTGTTCCGTTCACCGCGGACAAAGCCGCCGACATGACCGGCATTCCTGCCGAAACCATTCAGGCTTTGGCCCATGATTTTGCGACGTCGAATACGGCGGCGGTCTATTCACGCATGGGCGCCAGCACACAGGCGTTTGGGTCGCTTTGCCAGTGGGCCACCAATGTGCTCAACATCCTTACGGGCAATTTCGATGCCGAAGGTGGAGCGATGTTCACCACCCCGGCGTTGGACTACGTCGGTATGACGTCTCGCAAAGGCAAGAACCGCACCTATCCCGAAAAACGGTCCCGCGTGTCCGGTCAACCGCTGTACAACGGAGAATTTCCGATCTCCGTTATGGCGGAGGAAATGGAAACTCCGGGCGAAGGTCAGATCCGCGCCATGGTCACGGTCGCAGGCAACCCCGTTCTGACAGCGCCAAACGGCCAGCGGATCGACCGTGCGATGGAAAAGCTCGACTTCATGATGTCCATCGACATTCACATCAACGACACCACGAGACATGCTGACCTCATCCTGCCTGCCACTGTGGCGCTCGAGGAAGTTGTGTACGATATGGTCTTCCACAGCTTTGCTGTGCACAACACAGCAGCCTATGCGCGGCCGATCTTTGATACACCCAACGGCAACCCTCAGGAGTGGGAAGTCATTGCAACGCTCGCGGCAAAACTCACGGGCGCCAACAAGATCGGGCCATCTCCCGAGCAGGTGCTGACGATGCTTCTTCCTCAAGGCCACCATGCCGACACGGTGACCGTAGATGGCATGTTGACTGCGGGAGGCTCTGTCGATCTTGGACCGCTGGTACCTAACCTCGTGGATCGTCTGGAGACACCGGATGGCAAGCTGCATCTCGCACCGCAGGTCTTTCTTGATGATCTCCCGCGCCTGCAGGACTTTGAGGCACCAACCTCTGATGATTTCCCGATGATGATGATCGGCCGCCGTCAGGTGCGCAGCCACAACAGCTGGACACAAAACAGCCCGCGTCTTGTGAAAGGTCGCAACCGCTGTACCGTGCAAATCCATCCAACGGACGCGGCCCGCCTCGGTCTATCAGATGAGTCCGACGTTGTGGTTCAAAGCCGTGTGGGCGAAGTGACAATGCCTGCAGAAGTGACTGAGGACATGGCCCCGGGCGTGGTTTCGATCCCGCAGGGTTGGGGCCAGCGGCATGGAAACATCAATGCAGCGACCAAAACACAGACGGTTTCGATCAACGATCTGACCGACGATACGCGCATTGATCCCGTCAGCGGGAACGCAGCCTTTAACGGGGTGCCGGTGGCTGTAAGGCTCGCAGGCTGATCAAGACTTGCCCGGCGGCACAAGGCGCAGCGCGCCGGGCATGATGTCCACCTCGAACCGCGAACCTACCATGGGCTCGCCGTCCAG
Organism: Shimia isoporae; assembly: GCF_004346865.1. NCBI lineage: Bacteria > Pseudomonadati > Pseudomonadota > Alphaproteobacteria > Rhodobacterales > Roseobacteraceae > Shimia > Shimia isoporae. The sequence continues at coordinate 363,206 of NZ_SMGR01000002.1, read as the reverse complement.
ATTGATGTGATAGGGGGTATCGGTTTCTATAACCGCCTTCTCAAACTGCGCGCGGAACATAAAGGCTTCGGCCGGATCGTCCCGTTCAAAGATTGCCCGCAAATCCGGACGTCCTTCGACCAGGCCAGGTGCTGCCAGCATCGCAAAATCCAGTTTGCCGTCCGACACGTCTGCCAATGGGGTCACATCAAACCCACCGCCCGCGAACCGGCTGTTGCCGATCGCCATGATCGTCAGGTCAACCTCGCGGGTTTCTCCCTTATCTAGAGTGACTCGGGCTTTGGTCGGGGCCAGCTCGTTCAGTCGCGCGATGCCAGCAAGCGTATAGGCCATTCCGCCCAACCGCCTTTTGATCTCGACGTCTGTAGTGGCCGTGATCATCGCGCCATATCCGCCGCTGGCAACGTTCACAAAGACCTCTCCATTGACCCGCCCGAGGTCGATTGCTTTGCTTTCGCCGGTTGCCGCTCGTCTTAACGAAGCTTCCGGATCGGCACCGTCATCACCAAAGGCCCGCGCAAAGTCATTTGCTGTGCCCAGAGGCACGAGGCCCATATCGACCGTTTCTCCCAATTCGAGCCGCAGGATGGCGTTGGCCACGGCGTTCACTGTGCCGTCGCCGCCAGCTCCGATGACCCGGGTTGTCCCTTTCCTCACCGCTTGTCGGATCAGCTTTCGGGTTTGCTTGCCAGACCAAGGTACCCACACATCAATGTCGAGCTCGTTTTGAAGCTTTTTAACGATAGTACGGATGTCCGAGCGGACAGCCGATTTCCGGTTCAGCAGAAGAAGAGACTTGGCGCACATGAAAAAATCCGGTGTTTTGCTTCTGAAAATCTCCCACAGAATGCATGTGCAGGCCTTACCGACGCAATACCGACGTTTTGCAGACGTGTTGCAGAGGCGCATTTACGCCCCATTTCCGCGCTGGTATGCGTGTCGCAAATCCACTGGAGGCTTCCATGTCCAACGCTTTGATTGTCATTGATGTACAAAACGATTTCTGCCCTGGCGGCGCGCTTGCCGTCCCCGAAGGCGACCTGATTGTTCCCGGCATCAATGCATTGATGTCAGACTTCGACGTTGTGGTTCTCACTCAAGATTGGCACCCCGAGGACCACTCCTCATTTGCATCCAGTCACGACGGCAAAGCTCCCTACGACATGGTTGATATGCCCTACGGTCCACAAGTTCTATGGCCTGATCACTGTGTGCAAGGCAGCGACGGTGGCGCCTTCCACAAGGGCCTGAACGTCACACGCCCGGATCTTGTGATCCGCAAGGGTATGAACCCTGCCATCGACAGCTATTCCGCGTTCTTTGAAAACGACCAGACCACTCCGACAGGGCTTGAAGGCTACCTGCGCACCAGGGGCGTGACAGCAATGACAATGGTGGGCTTGGCGACAGATTTTTGTGTGAATTTCTCGGCAGTTGACGCTTCAAAACTGGGCTTCGATGTCACCGTAAACCAGAGCCTTTGCCGGGCAATAGATCTGGATGGTTCGCTCGCTGCTGCACGCAGCGGCATGCAAGTCGCAGGCGTAACCCTGATCTAGTTTGCACTAGCGCTTTATTAAGCAATTCTTGGCATTGAGCGGGAAACTCTATTCGGAGATTCCCTGAAGATGGCAGACGCCATTCAAGAACTTGAACAGGCGCTAGAAGACTTTGACGCCCGCAACTCTCCTTTGGGAAAGCTGAAGCGCTATCGCGACGAACGCCTGTCACGGTTTTACGGCCGCCTCGCGCTCGTGATGACGGGCGTGGTTGCGGTCGGTATTCTGATCAGCCTTGAGGTCGCGGTTGGCGCATTGGGGATCTACCTGATCGGAGAGGCCATAGACTCGGCCATCTTGCTGCGCATTCCAAAATGGCTCGACCGTGGCATGCCGGTTTTGACCGCCCGGCGATGGACGTTCGTCGGCTCGCTCGTCCAAACATCCGCACTGTGCATCTTCATCTTCATTGCGTGGTTTTTCGTTCCACGTGAGTCTGCGATTATCCTTTGTTTATCGCTGCTTGGCGGAAGTGGCGTCAACGCGCTGACGGCGATGCCGCTCAACCGCAAGATCGGAATCATGCGCCTGAGTCTGTTTGCGGGATTGATTGTCAGCCTGGCGATTGTCGACACGTTCCGTTTTGATACGTTCCCCGTTTACCTCTTTTTCAACCTCTTCGGCGCGGCCATGCTGATCTATCTGATCATACCGTTCGTGACCCATGCGACCCGCGAACGAGGCAAGGAAAACTCGGCTCAACGCCGTCTGCTGGCTCAAGGCCTAGCTTTGGCCAAAGCCAATTCCTCTCTTTACGCCAAGCAACAGGAAACCCGCCGGCTGGCGCTTGTGGCACAGCGGGCGTCGGATGCAATTTGTCTTGTGGATCCAAAGGGTAAGGTCGTTTGGGCCAACGAGGGATTCGTGCAACTCACCGGCTACGAATTGAAGGAAATCCTTGGCCACGAATCCAGCGATTTCTTCAACTCTCCGGGAGAGGAGAACGAGGCCAGTCAAGTGATCAAGGATGGTCTGCGTGACGGAGCTTCCGGCAAGATCGTCAACATGTTCCACGACCGAGGCGGAGAGGAAAGATGGCTTGAAACCAGCTTCGGTCCGGTTTTCGATGAAGAAGGCCAACTGGAGTTGATGTTTATCATCGACCGCGACATTACCGACATCAAAACCCGTGAGATTGAACTGGAAGAGGCGCGCATCGCAGCCGAGAAAGGCGAACACGCCAAGTCATCTTTCCTTGCGACTATGAGCCACGAAATTCGAACGCCAATGAACGGTATCATTGGCATGTCCGAGTTGTTGTCGAAATCCGATTTGTCGAAATCGGACCGCCTCTACGTGGATACCATACACAGTTCCGGCGAAGCGCTTTTGACCATCATTAACGACATCCTCGATTTCTCGAAGTTGAATGATGGGCATTTGACGATCAAGCCGACCACCTTTGCGTTGAAGCCCTGCCTGAACGAAGTGATGAACTTACTTCGCCCGCAGGCAAAAGCAAAAGGCCTCGATCTTTGGATGGATTGCACGCCTGAGCTTCCGTCAATGGTGATCGGCGATGACGGGCGTCTACGCCAGATCCTGATCAACGTGATCGGCAACGCAATCAAGTTCACTGACAACGGACACGTCGGTTTGAAGGTGTCCGCGACCATGAAATCTGGCGTCGCGAAGCTTGTGTTCAATATCGAAGACAGTGGGATAGGCATTCCGGAAGACCAGTTGGACCGCATTTTTGAGCGCTTCGCACAAGCGGACGCTGCAAGCACCCGTCGATTTGGCGGAACTGGTCTGGGCTTACCAATTTCACGCAGCCTTGCACGGCTGATGAATGGTGACATCACGGCTGAAAATTTGCCAAACAAAGGAGCGCGTTTCCGCTTTACGGCTGATTTTGGCATCGCCAAGCAGGTGGCCAGCGAAGAAAAAACAGTCGAGAAGCTGGATGGCACTCTGCTCGTTGGCGCAAAGGTCCTTCTGGCCGAAGACAACCGCACAAATCGTCTGGTGATCGAAAAATTCCTGCAAGGCACACAAGTCGACCTGTCTATGGCCGTAAACGGGCAGGAGGCGGTGGACGCGGCCATCCAAAGCATGCCTGACATTATTCTCATGGATATGTCGATGCCCATCATGGACGGGCTGGAAGCCACCCGCCGCATCCGTGATCTGGGCGGGGTGCAACCGGTCATTATCGCGCTCACAGCGAATGCTTACGCTTCGGATAAGGAAGCCTGTTTACAGGCCGGCATGGACAGTTTTCTCAGTAAGCCGGTTCGCAGAGGACAACTGATCCACGAGCTGACCCGAGCCAAAGCTCATGCAGGGGCTCACTTGAAAGCGTCCTGAAAGGGGTTGGAGCCTTTGGCATAAGTGGCTATCAACGTCCAAACGTTGATAAATGGACCTTTTTCGACATGTCCGACATCGCCACGCGCGTCTGGAACCACAAGTGGAAGATCGACCCGATCGTCCGCTCACTGATCGACAACGATTTCTATAAACTTCTGATGTGCCAGTCGATTTTCCGCAATCGCCCTGATGCACACGTGACATTCAGCCTGATCAACCGTTCCAGGAACATTCGTCTTGCAGACTTGATCGACGAGGGCGAACTGCGAGAGCAGCTGGATCACATCAAGTCCCTGTCGCTGACACGTGGGGAGAGCACTTTCCTGCGCGGCAACACCTTCTACGGAAAGCGCCAGATGTTCCGCTCCGACTTTATGGAGTGGTTCGAAAACATGCGCCTGCCGGACTACCATTTGGAGAAGCGGGACGGCCAATACGAACTGACCTTCGAAGGCAAGTGGCACGAAGTAATGCTGTGGGAGATTCCGGCGCTGGCAGTCCTGATGGAGCTGCGTGGCCGGGCTGTGCTACACGACATGCGGAAATTCGAGCTTCAAGTACTCTATGCCCGCGCCATGACCAAACTTTGGGAAAAGATCGGTCAGTTGAATGAGTTGCCTCATCTGCGCATTGCGGATTTCGGTACGCGCCGCCGCCACTCCTATTTGTGGCAGGACTGGTGTGTGCAAGCCATGGTCGAAGGTCTGGGCGACAAGTTTGTCGGTACCTCTAATTGCCTAATCGCCATGAAGCGTGATCTCGAAGCTATCGGTACCAACGCGCACGAACTGCCTATGGTCTTCTCCGCGCTTGCCGGAAACGACGATGAGCTTCTTCAAGCGCCTTACAAGGTTTTGGCTGATTGGCATGAAGAGCACGAGGGCAACCTTCGCATAATCCTGCCTGATACTTATGGCACCAAGGGATTCTTGGATCGTGCACCGGATTGGCTCGCTGGCTGGACTGGTATCCGCATCGACAGCGGCGACCCTGCTGGCGGCGCCGAAACCGCGATACAATGGTGGAAAGACCGGGGCGAGGACCCGACGAAGAAACTCATCATTTTCTCTGACGGGCTGGACACCGACAAGATCGTCGAACTGCACAACCAGTTTGCCGGTCGTGCTCGAATTTCCTTTGGTTGGGGCACCTTGCTGACCAATGACTTCCGTGGCCTGACGCCTGACGACGGTCTCGCACCGTTCTCCATGGTTTGCAAAGCCGTAAGCGCCAACGGCAATCCAACGGTCAAACTGTCAGACAACCCGAATAAGGCCATGGGACCCGCCGCCGAGATCGAGCGCTACAAGCGTGTTTTCGGCGTTGGGCAGCAAGAAAAAATGGACGTGATTGTCTAGACGTCGACCTTGTCCACGAAGTCTGTCACGGCCGAGATCACATGCGGATCGGCGAGGATCCGGCTGTGCCCCAGTCCTTCCGTTTCCATCAGCGAAGCGGCCTTCCATCCTTTCGCGGTTGCGCGCCCGTCATCCACCGGGACTTTTTTGTCGTGGGCATCATGTATGACCAGCCCGGGCAAACTCAGTGACGCGGTATTCAAAGCAGTTCGGTACGTGTCAAACGGCGCTCCGTAGCGTTCCTCGATCCAAGCCTGCGCCCGTCCGATGACCTTGTCTGATGCCCCCAACGCCATCCCGAGTTTTTTCAGAAACGAACCTGGGTATCCCGGCGCAGAGATCAAAACCGCGCGTTTGGCATCAAGCCCGTCAACGAGACATGTGGCGATAGCCGCCGCCCCCATTGAATGCCCGATCACGGCATGGAGCGGACCTGTCCTTGCGGCGATACTGTGTATGGCTTCAACGAACTCCGGCAGGGCTGTGTGCGTACCTGCAGAGATCCCATGTGCAGGGCCGTCAAAAGTCACAACCCTATAACCAGCTGACACCAGCGGCGCGACAAATCCCGCCATTTGGGCTGCGCGCCCACCAAATCCGTGCACCAGCATAACCGGAGGTCCTTCACCCCATACATAGGCCGCCAGCGTCTTATTCTGGCCAAAGCGCATTTCCAAATGGCGTGCGCCCTTGTCCCAGCCGCGCTCATAGGCCTTGAGAGGCCGTTTGCTCCGCTGAGTGAATGTGCGGGCTAGGAGAGCCGCCGCGGCATCTGGTGAGATAATGCTCAGAGCCACTAAGCGGACTTTCAATGCGGCAAGTCCCAGAGAAATACCCTGACGCTTTTTCAGTTTAGTGCGCGTGTTGGTGCGGGCTGGGCTGACATAGGCCATGACGAACTCCGGATACCTCGATGTGCGTTCCAAAAAAGAATGCACTATACTGAGTTCCGAATCGGAACTTAGTCAAGTTCTAATTTGGAACTTAATGCCGGAGATGCTAAGACGTGGCTATGAAGTGGAATGAACTCTCAGACGAAGCCTGCCCCGTCGCGCGTGCCATGTCGGTCGTAGGCGATCGCTGGACCTTGCTGATTTTGCGCGATTGCCTTTTTGGAATTCGCAAGTTTGACGACATCCAGCGCCGTTTAGGTATCACACGACATGTTTTGGCCGAACGCCTGAAAAAGCTGGAGACAGCAGGCCTTTTGGAGCGTCGTCCGTATCAGGAGCGACCTGTGCGGCACGAATATGTGCCCACCCGCGCTGCCAAGGATTTCATTCCGGTGATGCAAACTATGATCGCATGGGCAGACGCACATCTGACAACGGACAAAGCACCGCCATACCGGATATTGAACCGGGAAACCCGCGACCCTATCGCCCCGAAAGTGATTGATGCCAACACAGGCACCGAAATCACGTCTTCATCAATTTGGGTCGAATCCAACGACTAAGCCAGCCAGCGGCGTGTTATGGCCAAAGCCCTCTCGGCATATTGCCGCACAGCTGGATGATCATCGTCATAGCGTCCAATGACCCAGCCACAGGATGACAAACCGCGCATCAGCATAAAGGCGTCAAGAAGCTTCGGGGCGTTGTCTGGCAAGGCTCGCTCGGCACCGTAGCCGTACAACAATGCGCGACCCAAGGCAGCGCAATTAGGCTGATCCCAATTTTGTGCCATGGCGACGCCAAGTTCGTACATCCGAAAACCGAATGCGCCATCGTCAAAATCGATAAGCCTTATAGACCCGCCTTGTACCAGGATGTTTTCCCGAAGTGCATCCCCGTGGATCAAACCCCAATCACCACCTTTGGCGTGGGCTTCTATGACGCCTCGAACCTGCGCTCTGGCTTCAAGCAACAAGGCAGCTTCGTCTGCCGACAGGCTAGGATTCTCCCAAAACCGACCCCAGCTCGGTTGTTCGCCTAAAAGCGCATCGATATCCATCGCTTCTCGCGTGAACCCTGCAGGCATTTCCATCGCATCGCTGACAGTGTGCAGCCTCGCCAACTCCCTCCCGAGGGCTTCGTGCAAAAGTTCTTGCTGACCTGCGTTCATCGCGAGGGGAATATCACCTTCTCCCAATGGCTCGCCTTCCAGCCACGTCAAAAGGGACGCGACGCGAGGACCGGAGGTGGCCAGTACATCACCATTTAGCGTCCGGATTGACTGCGGAACGTGCATACCTCCCGCAACAAGCGCCTCGGACCACCACAGTTCGGACCGGATTGCATCATTGCTCTGATACCCCGGACGATGCAGCCGCAAAGCGGCCTTTTCTCCATTCGGGCCACAGGCTTGAAAAACGATGTTTTCCCGGTTCTTGATCAGGCGCGGTTTGGCTGTGACACCCCACGCCAATAATGCGTCTTGCGCCGCCGCATATGCCTCCTGATCGTTCACGCAACCACCTCCAGAGCCGCGTCCAGCGTGTCTGCGAGTTGATCCGCATTGGCGTGACTGAAGACGCAAGGCGGCCTTACCTTTAGGGTGTTGTCATGTCGCCCCACGGAATGCAGAAGAACGCCGCGATCACGCATTTCGTCGACCATCAGCGCGCAAAGCTCAGTTGCCGGCTTTCCGTCCCGCCAAAGTTCCGCGCCAAAGAAGAGACCCGATCCGCGTACATCCGCAATGACATCATGGCGTTTGGCGACTTCGGTCAAAAGGCCCAGTGCATAGGCGCCAACATCGGCCGCATTTGCCACCAAGTCTTCTTCTTCGATCACGTTCAAAACGGCCATGGCAGCCGCAGCGCTCACAGGGTTTCCGCCGAAAGTATTGAAATATTTGAACTGTTCCTGAAAGCAAGTCAGCACATCATGGCGTGTCACGACTGCCGCGACCGGATGCCCGTTGCCCATCGGTTTGCCAAGTGTGACGATGTCCGGAGCAAACCCGAGCTTTTCATGCCCCCACCAATGGCTTCCGATACGACCAAAACCCGGCTGTACCTCGTCCGCGATAATAAGTCCGCCCGCCTTCCGAACGGCAGAGATCGCGCGATCCATAAAGCCGCGCTCCAGCGTGGGGAAACCTTCGTTCGCAAAGTAGGGGCACACGATAAGAGCCGATACGCCATGGCCGGAGGCTTCAAGCTCGGCTATGGCGTTTTCGACGCCTGCTGCAAAAGCTTCAGCCTGTTCCGCACGTGTGCCACCGACCGGCGCCAAGTTGTCTGGAGCAGGTACCTGCCGGATGTGATCCAGGTAGCCGCCAATTGGCACCTTTGATGAATTCAGCTGGCTCACGGCGGTCGTGTTTCCGTGATACGTATTGTCTGTCCCGATGATGCCTGTTTTGCCGTTCATCGCCTGTGCCATGCGTAGGGCAACGTCATTGGCCTCAGACCCTGAACAAACCATCACCATGCTCTCAAGGTCATGTGCGAACTTCGCTACAAGAGCCTCGCCATAGTCCAGTATCAGGTCGTGAACATACCGCGTATGGGTGTTGAGTTCCGAAGCCTGCTTGGAAATGGCTTCCACGACGCGCGGATGACAATGTCCAACATGTGGTACGTTGTTATAGCAATCCAGATATTGCCGGCCATTGGTGTCCCAAAGCCAGACACCCTTCCCCCGAGCCACGCGTACTGGCTCCCGATAAAACGTTGTCATATGCGGACCCAAGAGACGCGCACGGCGTTCCAGAATTTCGCTCATCGGTCACTCCCCTCAAAAGACCGTATCAGCCAGCGGCCATGAAATAGGCTTGCTCAGCCGACCGCAAGGTGTTCCCATTCCCGAAATCGTGGACGAGCAGAACACCCCATGGCCAAGGAAACGGATACGCGTATCACGGCGCGGCGTATAGCCCGCGAAACCGTGAAATCCATTTTTGAACAGAACCTTTTCGGCGCAGCGAACCCAGCACCCCGAGGAACCCTGCGTGGCATTGATGTTCTGGGCACCCCCACAGTCACTCAAAAAATTTCTCGCGCCTTGCAAGTATTTGCCGCCGCACGCAACGAAGTGCCCGATCTGACCAACCCAAGTACATTTTTTGAAAAGCTCACGGTCAGCAAGTTTTTTGCTCCGGTGCCAATGCCATCGCCCGCCGATAAGCTGGCCACTGGCAGATTCATTCCCGAAACCGCGGCACGGCACATCCGGCCTGTACCGGGATTGTGGTCGGGGCAGTCGCCAATTACGCCTGAGGTATTGCTACAGGCCGACCTGAAACCGGGGCGGTATTTTGCCAAGTCGAACTGCGGTTCATACACAAACATGCAGTTTACATTGCCCACGACACGGGAAGTGCTTGAAGAACTGGAAAAGCGGTCGACCCAATGGTTGAGCCATGAACATGGTGTGCGGGCTGGCGTATGGTGGTACGGGCTGATCCGGCCCCAAAATCTGATTGAGGCCGACCTGTCGCCCAGCGTGAACAGCGATCTGCCTGACTGGAAGCTTTACTGCGGCGGCGGTCGTGTACTTGCGGTGCAACTTGATCTGGATCGACACACAAACCATCGGCAATTGATCTTTGACCGCGATTTCAATTTTGTGCCCGAAGTGATGTTTTTTCCGACCGGAACACCAGTGCGCAGACCGAGCGGATACCGGACAATCGTGAAAGTAGTGGAAGACGTCGCCAAGCCTTTTGAGTTTGCTCGCATCGACCTCTACCTCAAACCAGGCGTACTCTACCTTGGGGAAATCACTCTGGCCCCCTTCGGCGGGCAACGGGTTCCACAATCGGAAAAACTGGACCGGATGATGGGCGACGCTTGGCGAAGCGATTTTTTCGCTTAGTCTTCGCGGTTCACTTTGCCACGCATGGCCTTGACCTCGCCCCGTTCCTTCTTTGCCTTTAGCCTGCGTTGTTGGCTTCCGTAAGTTGGTTTTGTCTTTATTCGACGCTTCGGTGCGACCATGGCTTTTCGGATCAATTCAGCCAATCGATCTCTGGCAATGTCACGGTTCCGGGACTGGCTACGGGTCTCGTCACACTGGATGACAATCGCGCCGTCCTTGGTCCAGCGCCGTCCGGCCAGACGCTTGAGCCTTGCCTTGACCTGCGGCGGAAGGGACGGCGAACGCTCGGCTTCAAAGCGCAGTTCGACGGCGGTCGCGACCTTGTTCACATTCTGACCACCAGGCCCGCTGGCGCGCACAAACTGCTCCGTCAACTCCCAGTCCTGAAGAGTGATATTTTCGGCGACAACCAACATGGTTTCGTAAGTTTCCGTACCTGTTTTTTGGTGCCGACACTTTGCCGACGTAATACCGACGTTTTGCAGACAACGCGTTTTACGCCGTCTCCGCAATCGAAAAGGGCTGTCTCCCGCGTTGGAGACAGCCCTTCGAGATGATTGGAGGTGCGTCGGTTAGGATCACACCAATTCGGACCTTATGTCAGCCAAGGGCTGCCTCAGCTGCACTCCTTCCAAACTGTTCCGACCTCGTTCTCCATAGCTTCTCTAGACAATGGGCACCTCCTTTCAATTGTTTCGCGTACCTACAGCCTGCCACAGGCTGTGGATAAGTCAAACAAAATCATGTGGTGCGTGCAGTGAGATTCCCCACGATGATGCGGAATGGCACAAGAGCAAGCAAAGCAAGGCTCAATTTGACCATCCAGTCTGCGACCGCGAGGCTGACCCACAGAGGCACCATAGGACCAACGCCCAGCAGAGGCAGAACCTCACCGGCCCAGCTCACATCGTTGACCGGCTCGATAAAGGTGAGTGCGCCGCTGAAAGCAACGGTGAAGAAAATCGCGGTATCTACAGTGGAGCCGATCAGGGTCGAGGCCAACGGCGCCCGCCACCACGCGCCTTCGCGCAGCCGATCAAAGATCGCCACATCAAGCAGTTGCGCGGTCAGGAACGCCAAACCGGAGCCAATCGCGATGCGCAAAGTGACGGCCGGATAGGTGAATCCATCGCCTTGCAGCATGATTTTTGTGCCGATGAAGGAACAGATAACGCCGACGATGAAACCGGCAAACACCACGCGGCGCGCGGCGTCTTTGCCATAAACGCGGTTCATCACGTCGGTCACAAGGAAGGCAAGCGGATAGGTGAAAGCACCCCATGTCAGCCAGTTTCCAAACAGGAACTGCACAAGGATGTTGGAGGCCACAACAATGGCGGCCATGGCAAAAATGCCGGGAAGATGGATCGTTTTCATGTCTGTATGCCCGTTTTGACAAGGTAGCGGCGACTTGGCCCCGCGCTCGTCGCGGGACGGACGGCGTTTAAACCCAAGCTTTGAAGGGATCAAGACATTTTAGGGAAGAACGTATTCCACCAGTTCGGTCTTTTGCAGAAAACGGAAATTGTCGTCTGAAATCATCGTCAGCCGGATTGCTCCGTTTTCATCTTGCCAAACGGACAGTCCTTCAAGGTTGTCGTGTCCGGCTACGCCTCTGGAAAATAGTAATTTTTCATCAACTGCGGTGTCGCCGGTTACAAGAAAGCTTCTCACGCGCGTGCGAAAACCGAAACCGTTGAATCCCCGCTCCAGAACGTAAAAGCGCCCGTCAGGTCCGAAATCTGCGCCCACAGGCTGAAACTGTTTATCCCGCGTCAAGGTAAATGCGTGGGACCATTCTTGATCCCTGAGAGAAAAAACCTGAATGGAGTTGTCCGCCCGAATGGCTACTTCCGGCATTGCATGCAAGACACCTGCATCATCAACAGCCAAGGCCTCAAACCCGCCATTGAGCGGCATTTTGTCGAGGTCTTTGTTCCAAGGCATCTTTTGTGGCAGGGCTCCCGGTTTTTCAAAGCGCTCCACACGGTGTTCGGCTTCGAAGGCCACAACAAACGACCCGTCGTTTAGTCTCGCCAGCCCCTCACTGTCGCGCCATCCTGTGTGCCTTGCAAACTTGCCTGAAGATCGCAGAACTCGGCTCATTTGCACATTTTTGATCCCTGCGATCTCTCCGTCTTCGCGCACAAGATCAGCCTCAACCCAGTAGCCACGATCCGACAATGCAACCATCTGCAGCCCGTCGTCACTCAGGTCGATCGCTGAAAAGCCGCCGAACCAGGTATTGGTCAATTGCCATCGGAAGGATGACACATGTCGCGCCTTACCCTCATTGCCGCCGGCATGAACCCACGACAGGCCTACAAGACCAAGAACCAGACAGTGCGAAATTGTCAGGGGGATTGCAAAACGTCGACGCATTGGCCGGGGAGATCCAACATTGTGAGTTCGCGGCGTGGTTTAGGCTTGGGCGCGTTCGGGTCCGGCGGCGGAGGGAACAGAATATTTTGCACCCACTGCTGCGCATCGTCACAGCCGTCTCCGGCCGGGGGCGGATCCTGATTCACGCACCCCTGCGCGCCCTTGGGACAATTCAGGCGAACGTGGAAGTGGTAGTGATGACCCCACCATGGCCGGATTTTCCGTAGCCACTTGCGGTCCCCCTTCTCGTCCTTGCACATTTGCACCTTTGCGCCAGGAAAAACAAAAATCCTGGCAACACGTGGATCACTTGCTGCGGCCTTGAGTACTTCGTGGTGTTGTTGCGTCCAACTGGAGTTCACAAACGCACCGCGCTCACGTCGCATCGAAATCGACGAAATGTTTTCGCGTTCAGTAACACTGAGGTTCAGCCTTTTCGGGGGAAGCATCCAGATATCGACATCAAGTCCCAACTGGTGACTTCGGTGACCCGTTAACATGGGGCCCCCACGAGGTTGGCTGATGTCACCGACATACAGCCCTTCCCAGCCAGGCTGTTGGGCGGCTTTAGCGGATAGGGTTTTTATATAATCGACTACTTCCGGATGACCCCAATTGCGATTGCGTGAAAGGCGCATTGCCTGCCAGGTTGGACCGGTTTCAGCCAGTTGAACACCACCTGCGACGCAGCCCTTGGAATAGCTTCCGAATGGTGCTGGCGACTGCGCGCTGGCTTGGGGTTTGGCGCCAAACAGTTGCTTTGCTTCGACGCCCTGCATTTCAACAGGCACCGCCTGTCTTGTGGAAACCGTTGGAGTCGTTGTGTTGTCAGACCGACAGGCCGCAAGACCCATCAGCAAAACAAGTATCAGGCTGCGCTTTCCCATGTTTCGCTGTCTCCCGCTGCGTTGACCCAGCGTAGCAGGATCAACCCAAGCAGGAAAAGACCGATTACCGGCGAAACGCCCAATCTCGCGGATTCGGTCATGGTTGTCGCCACTCCGATAAGGATCGGAGCAATAAACGCCGTTGCCCGACCTGACAGTCCATAGAGACCGAAGCTCTCTGCAGGTGACTTTGGATCAGTATGCCGCACCATGAGAGAACGACTGGAAGCCTGCAATGTGCCTCCCATTCCGCCGATCAGCGCGCCGGCTGCCATCATCAGAACATCTGGAAGCGACGACCCTTCAGGAAGGGCGAAGCCGAAAATAGCCTCGCGGGACATGTTGATCATCGTGAAGCAAATGACGATCAGTACCCAAATTGCACCGACTACTACAGGCTTGGGGCCAACGCGGCGGTCAAGTTTACCACCCAGCCAACTGAACAGGGCGGCAGAAGCAGCACCAATGATGCCGAAAATACCAACCTGCGGAACCGTCCAGTCCAGAACATTAAAGGCATAGATGCCGCCAAACGCGTAGATGCCATTTAGGGCGTCTCTGTAGAACATAGATGAAATCAACAGGTTAAGCAGGCTCCGCCGGTGCTTCAGATGCTTGATGGAGGTCATAAGGGATCCCATCGCATCGCGGACAGTGCCACGCACTTTGCTGACAACTGGCTCATGAACCCAACGGAAATAAGGCACCATAAAGACCGCGAACCAAAGTGCTGTGATTGGGCCAACTGACCGCGTTCCTTCGGACATTTCGGGATTCAATAGCCCAAGTCCGGGTGCCAGGCCTGCGATCGTGCGCCCTCCGCCTTGCTCGGCAAAGAAAATCAGAACGATAATCAGTGCGATCAATCCGCCGAAGTAACCAAATGCAAACCCACTGCCAGAAATCTCTCCGACTTCTTCTTCGGTTCCGAGGTCAGGAAGTTGAGAGTTCACGAAGATCAGAGCATATTCCGCGCCGATGAACCCGAATGCAAAGAAGGCCAGCATCCAGTACATATTAGAGCCTGCAGGATCGGTGAACCAAAGAGCGGCAGCACCAACAAAATACATGACGGAAAAGAAGGCGATGTAGGTGCGTCTGCGTCCCGAGGTGTCCGCAAGCGCACCCATTAGTGGTGCGCCAAACCCGATGATCAGGCCAGCGATCCCCATATTCCAGGCCCAAAGAGATTGCGCGCTGGCTTTTGCCGCGTCCTCCTCCAGACCCGTTCCCATGAAGTAGTTTGTCGCCACAACCGCAAAGAACGGCCCGAAGATAAAAGTCACCAGAAGCGTGTGATAAGGCTGACTGGCCCAATCAAAAAAGAACCAACCCCAGATGCGCTTGCGCGCGGAAACCTCAGTCATACCCATCCCCAGTATGTTTTTCCTTACTTAGACCGTCTGGATTGCGGAATAGCAAGTTAATCCTTTTGTGGAGGCCAGGGGCGCGTGGCGTCAGCGGCAATCCAGTTTCGGACCCATGCTGGTGCCTCGGGTGTCGCTTCTTGTCGCTCCATGGCGGCCATCACAGTTGATGGCGAGACGATGCCGTCCTTTCCTGTGATCGCTGCTCTGTATAGCGCCTGATTGGCGCATTCACCGTTTTGCTTCCACATGGATTGCTCGAGATAGACAAATTTGTCGTCCCAATAAACCGCACGGCTATACATGGTGATTTTTTCAAACGTCCGGATGCGCCGGCGATACCGCACAGAAGCTCCCGCCATTGTCATACCCCAACGGTTTTTGCGCAGAGTGTCTATCAATCCGTTTCGCCGCGCCAATGGAATGCGGCCTAAGTCGAACAGCGTCAGCGTGCGCCCGTTGTTGAGTTCCAGCCAGAGGTCGATGTCACTTGGCCAACACCGATGCTCAGACACATGCGTGCCTGTTAATGGTAGTGGCGCAGAGTTGCGGTATTTAACCAGTTCCTTGACCATGCGCATGATCGGGTACATCGATACACGTCCTTTGCAGAATAGAGGCCGTCGCCTTCAACGCCTGTTGTAGGGAGTCGTCAACCGTGTTCTTCGCTTGGCCTTGTGATTTAAGGGTTTGGTGCTTAATTGTTGGCCGAAACGAACAAAAAGGCCATGACATGCCCCCAATCGCGACCCTACTGGATCTTATCCTCAGCGTGCTGTTCTTCTTTATGATCGTGCACATTATCATGAGCTGGTTGATCAATTTCCAGGTGCTGAATATGGGACAGCCTATAGTCGCCCAGATCTGGTATGGCATGAACCGCCTTTTGAATCCGATCTATGACCCAATTCGACGTGTCCTTCCGGACACGCGGCCTCTTGATCTGGCGCCGTTGGTCGTTTTTATCGGCGTCATTTGGGTACGCAGTTCGATCATTCCGCTCATTCCTGTCTGATCTTGACCTCTTGCCCCTGACCTGTGGCTGTGGGACAGTCGCAAAAAGAGCAGACTGCCCCAAGAAACAGGTCCCCTATGCCAGCCGCTGCCACGGTTCTGAGCGATGTATTCGGCTTCGAAAACTTCCGCCCTGGGCAGGAAGAGATTGTTGCCGCGGTCACGCGAGGTGAGAATGTTCTCGCGATCATGCCCACTGGCGGTGGGAAATCCCTGTGTTTCCAACTTCCTGCCCTCCTGCGTGAGGGTGTGACGGTAGTTATTTCCCCCCTTATTGCACTGATGCGAGATCAAGTGCGGGCGTTGCGAGAAAGCGGTGTCGAAGCGGGGGCGCTAACTTCTGGAAACACGGACGAGGAAACCGCGCAGGTTTGGGATGCATTAAGCAGCGGGCGTTTGAAATTGCTCTACATCGCGCCCGAACGTCTTGGCTCGCATGCTGCGCTGGGAATGCTGCGCGACATCAACGTGTCCTTGATTGCCGTTGATGAGGCCCACTGTGTGAGCCAGTGGGGTCATGACTTTCGCCCAGACTACTTGCGTATCGGGGAGCTGCAACGCGCTCTTGATGTGCCGGTAGCGGCATTTACCGCGACAGCGGATGCTGAAACCCGCGCAGAAATCGTTGAGCGGCTATTTGGCGGATTACCGCCCCAGACTTTCCTACATGGATTTGATCGACCCAACATCCATCTTGCCTTCGCGGCCAAAGACAACCCGCGCCGGCAGATCCTGCAGTTTGCTGCGGCAAGAAAAGGCCAGTCAGGGATTGTTTATTGCGGGACACGTGCAAAAACTGAAACCTTGGCAAAGGCGCTCCGCGACGAGGGACACGCATCTTTGCATTATCACGGCGGGATGGAGGCAGACGAACGTCGCGAAACTGAGGCGCGATTTCAGCGCGAGGACGGGTTGGTCGTGGTTGCAACCGTCGCGTTCGGCATGGGGGTGGACAAACCTGACATCCGCTGGGTGGCCCATGCGGATTTGCCGAAGTCGATCGAAGCTTATTATCAGGAAATCGGGCGATCTGGTCGGGACGGAGGACCCGCAGAGACGCTGACGCTTTTTGGTCCCGATGACATAAGGCTTCGCCGGTCACAGATCGACGAAGGTTTAGCGCCACCGGAGCGCAGAGCGGCTGATCACGCGCGCCTCAATGCACTGTTGGGATTGGCCGAAGCGCTGGAGTGCCGTCGTTCGAACCTTTTGGCATATTTTGGCGAAACCGAAGTTACCTGTGGGAAATGCGATTTATGCGACACTCCAGCGGAAGTTTTTGATGGTACGGAAGCCGTTCGCAAAGCGCTCTCTGCCATATTGCGAACAGACGAATGGTTCGGCTCTGGGCACCTGATCGACATTTTACTGGGCAATGAAACCGACCGAATTCGGGAACGCGGACACGACACTTTGCCGACGTTTGGTGTGGGAAGGGAATTCAGCAAGCGGCAGTGGCAGGCTGTATTCCGCCAAATGATGGGGCATGATCTTGTCCGGCCGAATCCGGAACGCCATGGGGCATTGACGATGACGGATAACGCATTGCCGGTTTTGAAAGGCGAACAATCGGTCAGCTTGCGTCGTGATACGATAAAATCCGCTGAACGCCGCCCTTCGGTGAAGACCCTTGTGAACGAAGAAAACGCGCCGTTGATGTCGGCATTGAAAGCAAAGAGGAGGGCGTTGGCGGAAATGGCCAAAGTGCCTGCCTACATTATTTTCAACGACAAAACGTTGGCGGAGATGGCTGAAACGCGACCAGCCAATTTGGACGAAATGGCGCGGGTAGGCGGTGTGGGCGCCAAAAAATTGGCGACATACGGTGACGCGTTCCTCGAGGTGATCAATGGTGCTGTCGAGGAAATGCACCCAAGCCGCCGCAAGATCGCAGGGCGACAAGATGCAACGCTTTATGATCAGTTGCTGGAGGCGCAATCGCAATTGATGCGTGGTCCCGAAGGCATCGACAAACCGATGAGTTGTTCTGCGTCCCTTTTGGCAAAAGTGGCCAGCTCCCGCCCTAGGGACGTAAACGACATGGTACGAATTCTGGGCGATCGTCGAACCGAGCGTTTCGGCGAAGCGTTTCTCGATGTGCTGCGCGCAGAAGATTGAACGACAATAGGAAGGAGCCGAAAATGTTGACTGTGATTTCTCCGGCGAAGCGATTGAATTGGGACGCCGTCGACGGTCCAGTGACCGCTCCTGAATTTCAGGAGGATGCAATTCGCCTGTCCAAGACTATGCGAAATTTGACACTTGGCGATCTTCAAAAGTTGATGGACCTAAGCCCGGATCTCGCTCGGCTCAACCGGGATCGTTTCAAGGCTTTTTCGGACACTCCAAGCGTCGAGGCGACTCGACCGGCGGTTAACGCCTTTGCGGGTGACACGTACATCGGTCTGGATGCCGGCAGTCTGGAAACCGAAGAGACGGACTGGGCACAGGATCATCTGCGTATTCTATCCGGGCTATACGGGGTGCTGCGGCCGCGCGACGCGATTCAGCCTTACCGCTTGGAGATGGGTAGTCGTTTGAAAACCCGTCGCGGCAAATCGCTTTACGACTATTGGCGCGATGGACCAGCCAAGGCGCTACGGGCGCAGGCAGAAAAAACGGGCTCTGACACGCTGCTGAACTGTGCAAGCCAAGAGTATTTCGGTGCTGTGGATCTAAAGGCACTCAAGTTGCGCGTGGTGACACCTGTCTTCATGGAAGAACGTAATGGGCAGGCAAAAATCGTCTCGTTTTTTGCCAAGAAGGCGCGCGGTGCAATGGCGCGATTTGTGATTCAGAACCGTGTTGTTGATGCGGAAGGCGCCAAGGATTTCGACCTCGGAGGTTATGCGTTTCAGCCATCAATGAGCGATGGAGACCGTTGGGTTTTCTTGCGGGACTATCCTGAAAGCTGAGAGCTGTGATCAGGGATGTCGTCGCCCATGAAGGGGTTCGATACACCTTCCGGCTGTGCGTCTGAAATGACGCCAAAAACTTCTGATTTCCGGATTGGTTTGGTCAAATATACATCCAGCCCTGCGGCACGGATGTCGTCTTCTTCACCATCTCCGGCCAAGGCGGTCAGAGCCACAATGGGCGTATGGCGCTGGCTTTCCCGTTCTATTGAGCGAATTCGCCTTGTGGCTTCTTTACCGTCCATCTGAGGCATGGAGATATCCATGAGTATCAAATCAGGCAGGTTGGCCGCGTACTTTTCCAGAACCTCGATACCGTTGTGAGCAAATTCAAGCTCCAAATCCAGCGGCTTGAGCAGCTTTTTCAGAACAAGCCGATTGGTCTTGTTGTCTTCTGCTGAAAGAATCCTCATTCGACGCATTTCACCGGTCGATTGGGCAAGATCCACGGGTAGGGACGTACCTGCCGCCTCTTCTATACAACGGCACAATGCGTTTCGAGAAATCGGTTTGCGGACAACCGCTTTGACGATCGGCATATCCAAAGCTTGCGTGCGAATGTTTTCATCGCCTGTCATCAAGATCACTGGAGCTTGCACATCTTGCGACTCCAGCGTTATTGCAACTTCAAGTGCATCCATATGGCCGGGACCATGATCAATTACGATCAAATCGGCGTCTTGCGCGATTCGCATCACTTTGTGTTCTTCACTGCAAATGGAAACACGTGCTCCAAGTTGCTCAAGTTGTTTTTTCAATAGGTCGCAGTTGATGGAAATGTCGGATGCCACAACGATATGTTCGACGTGTTCAGGAAGAGGAGTAGGAATTTGCTCGCAGCTTTCATGAACCGGCAAGGCTAGGCGGAACCCGAACGAAGTGCCTTCACCCTCGACGCTGTCGACCCAAATTTCTCCACCCATGCGGTGAATAAGTTTACGGGTTATCGCGAGACCGAGCCCTGTTCCCTCGTATTCACGGTTCTGAGCCTCATCAACCTGTGTAAACTCACCGAAGATGTGATCCAGACGATCTGCCGCAATACCAATGCCGGTATCTTGCACTGTCACATGCAGCACCGTTTCTTCGCCTTCGTGCAATATAACGCCAACGACTCGGACCAAAACGTGCCCTTCACGGGTGAACTTGATCGCATTTTCGACAAGCTTTGTGAGTACTTGGCGAATGCGCGCCGGATCGCCGACAAATTCTGTCGGCAGGAACAGGTCATAATCCACAGACAATTCTAAACCGCGCTCTCGCGCCGGAATTTGGAGCATCGCGATCACTTCGTGGATACAGCGCTCAAGATCAAAGGCCTCTTTCCGGATGGCCATGCTTCCGGCGCCGATCTTGCTGTAGTCCAGCACGTCGTTGATCACTGACATCAATGCTTCGCCTGAGCTTTTGATGGTGGAGGCAAATAGATGCTGCTCTTCGCTCAGTTCGGTTTCCATCAAAAGGTCTGCCATACCCACAAGCCCGTTCATCGGAGTGCGAATTTCATGACTCATGTTTGATAGGAAAGCTGATTTGGCTTGTTGTGCCGCTTCGGCCGCTTCCCGTGCGGCGATCAGGGATGCTTCGTAAGTTATCGCTTCAGTCACATCCATAATCAGGCTGATGCGCTCGCCGTGCTCGCCTGCTTTGACTGAAAACTGAACAAACCTGTCGTTCCAGAGTTTGAGGGTGAGCGGGGGCGCATGTTCGTCTGCTAGGCTCTGTGAAAGAGCGTCCCGCACCGCCGTTGGGTCTTCTCCGTTTAGGTCGATCACGCCTTCTTTGATTGCAAAGGTCACAAGATCATCGAAATGGGTGCCCGGTCTGACCTCTTCGGCATTATTGAAACAGGCGAGATAAGCGGGGTTTGCGCCGATCATCTCTCCCTTGGCATTGAAGAAAGCGAAGCCATCCCGCACTGCGCCAATTGAATTCCATAATCTCTGTTCTGCTTGGTCGGCACGATGAGCGGCTTCTTCGGCTGCGGTCTGCAGTTGCCTCTGTTGACGCACGACGGTCTTGTAGTCGGCACGGACTTCGTGGATTTCCTTGGCCAGTTTTTGAGACTTTGCCCCCCAGCGTTCCTTGAGCGTAATCAGCTCCGTTTGTTTCAGCTCAAGCAGCTTTTCTGCGGCGAGTCGCGCGCGTCGTTCATCCGCAATTTTTTGGGTAAGCGACATAGGCGCGACCTCAGACTCGGGGGTTGTTCGCGACATACTCGGGTGCGGAAGTGAACATCACCTTAAGTCATTCGTTAAAGGTGGAATCGTTGCAATAATTTGCCCAGCCGTGTCACCATTGATGCAATTTTAGCAGGAGAGACACATGCGCCGGTTTGCGATTTTGGCTATCAGCTTTGTTTCAATGAATTTTTTAGGATTCTCGGCGGTTGCGGAACAAACATATATTCCCGACCGGAGGGTTGTCGTGAGCCGAGACTTGGATTTCTATGGCTCGGACCTGCAGAATATTTTTGACACCACCTATGATGCTTGCATCAAGGCCTGCCTCGCGAATCCGAAGTGCGTTGCCTTCACATTCAATTCCAAGTCCAACTCTTGTTTCCCGAAAGGCGCAATCACGGATAAACAGCCCTATGAAGGCGCATTGTCTGCCGAGGTGTTAGCTCCGACATTTGCTGAACATGAACTTGCACGCGTTCGAGCTAAGGATATCGGCTTTCTCGGCGCGTCTGATGCTTTAAGGGCAAAGGAATTGGCGGAAAACATCGGGCGCATTCATGCGGCCGGTCCGTGGACTGTTCAAGAAATGCTTGCGGCAGCGGCGGACCGGCGCTCCAAAAACGAACTAGTCAGCGCTATGCGTTGGACGGGAGGGGCACTGAGCAAGAGCGACACCAGTGACTTGTGGGTGGAATACGCTCGTCTGAATGGTGTTATTGAAGGCTCCAAATCCGCCGACACGCGACGTTACCGCGACCGAGCCTATTTCTCGGCGATCAACGGTTATCTTCGCGCGTCGAACGACCCCGCACGTGTAAGCGCTCTATTGGAGCTTTCAGAACGATTGGAGGAACGTAACAGAGGGCGAGATATCGTTCAGACGTTGCGTTTGGCCGAAACCATCCAGCCGCGCTCGGACGTTGTCTCAGCTTTGGATGATGCGATCTCAAAATATGGTTTTCGGATCACAGAACATTCCGTTGAGAGCGATCTCGCTGACCCGCGTTTGTGCGTTGAATTCAACGAAGATCTGGTGAAATCGGGCGTGGACTATGCACCTTTTGTGAAGCTCCCTGACAACCGGCTGGCAGTGCAGGCGGAGGAGAAGTCCCTCTGCATCGAGGGGCTAAGTCACGGACAGCGTATCTCGGTAACTTTCCGAGCGGGATTGCCTGCTGAAAGCGGTGAGGCTTTGATCAAGGACATCAACATTTCCGCATATGTTCGCGATCGTAGCCCCAGTGTGGGTTTTGCCGGGCGGGCCTACGTCCTGCCGCGCACATCCAACGCGGGACTGCCGATCGAAACCGTAAACCTTGATCTGGTTGACCTGACGCTACAGCGCGTAAACGACCGGAATCTCCTGCGCGCCATTCAAGACAACTATTTTGGCAAGCCGCTAAGCTATTGGCAAATAGAAGATTTCGGTCGTGATGTGGCTGAAACGGTTTGGAAAGGCACTGGGGAGGTACAGAACACGCTAAACCAGACCATGACGACCCGTTTGCCCATCGGTGAAGCGCTTGAGGGACAGCCGCCTGGTGTCTATGCGCTAACCGCAGATTTGCCAGGCGCTGACGTGTACGACGAGACCTCCACTACACAGTGGTTCATCCTTTCGGATATTGGGTTGACCAGCCTGAGTGGCGTTGACGGACTGCATGTTTTTGTGCGCCATCTTGGCGATGCAAGTGCTTGGCAAGGCGCCAAAGTCACGCTTCTGTCGCGATCCAATCGTGTGCTGGGTGCAGTCGAGAGCGGGCCGGAAGGGTATGCCCTGTTTGAGGCAGGTCTGACCCGCGGTACAGGTGGAGCCGCGCCAGCGCTGGTGATGGTTGAGGCGGACGGAGACTTTAGCTTCTTGTCTCTGACCGATGCTGCCTTTGATCTGTCCGACCGCGGGGTCGAAGGCCGCCCTCCCGCGCCTCCCATTGATCTCTTTGTTGCAACAGATCGCGGCGCCTACCGTGTCGGAGAAACGATCCACGTTACTGCACTGGCTCGCGGCGACGTGGCGCAGGCATTGCCGGGCTTGCCGGTAACCGCCATTCTGACGCGTCCCGATGGCGTCGAATATGCGCGTCACACGTCGACTTCGGACAAATCCGGTGGTCATGTCTTCTCTATGCCTCTGGGAGCGACGGTGCCCCGGGGAACTTGGCGGATCAGTTTCAAAGCGGATTTGGAAGCACCTGCTTTGGCGACACAGAAAGTGTTGGTAGAGGACTTTCTTCCAGAGCGCATAGATTTCGACCTTACCCTTCCTGAAGCACCGCTGGACTCTTCGGATATGTCGCCTCTGAAAGTGACGGCGCATTACCTTTTCGGCGCCCCGGGAGCGGATCTGGAAGTTGAAGGTGAATTGAGGTTGAAGCCGCGCGCATCCGTCGCTGGCTTCGACGGCTATCGGTTTGGTCGTCATGATGTACCGTTTTATTCCAGCACGGAGTATTTCGGTGGCGAAGAGACGGATGAGGGCGGCAATGCTGACGTCTTCTTACCTTTGCCTGATCAGGTTGCGGAGGGCATGGCGCTTGAAGCCGATATCAAGGTACGTCTTCTTGAGGGTTCTGGACGCCCGGTTGAGCGTTCAATTTCGCATCCCGTTGCGGCTGCCGGGTCTATGATCGGTATAAAGCCAGAATTTGAGAGTGTGGTTGCCGAAAACAGCTCGGCACGGTTTCAGATTATTGGACTTGGGCCCGATTTGGCACCTACGCCGATGGTGGTCAACTGGACGGTGAACCGTGTGCAAACCACCTACCAGTGGTACCAACTCTACGGCAATTGGGAATGGGAACCGACAACCCGCCGGACGCGCGTCGCGAGCGGAACCGCCACTTTGAATTCTGAACCTCTTTCAATTGAGGCGCCTGTTGATTGGGGGCAATACGAACTTGTTGTGGAGCAGATCGGAGGTGATCAAGTCGCTAGCTCTATTGATTTCTACGCTGGTTGGTATGCCCCGGTAGATGCGACAGAGACCCCCGATACACTCGAGCTTTCATTGGATAAGAGCGATTATCGAAGCGGAGATACGGCGAACTTGCGGATTGTTCCCCGGTATTCCGGAACCGCGATAATTTCGGTTGTGTCAAACCGTCTGATTGCAATGAAGGCGATCGAAGTAGTGGAAGGCGAAAACGTCATTCCACTTGATGTAACTGATGAATGGGGAGCAGGCGCCTATGTCACGGCTTCAGTCATCAGAGCTTCGGACACCCCCGCAGGACAGAACCCAGCAAGGTCTCTGGGACTGTCTTACGCAAAAGTAGATCCGGACAAGAAACAACTGTCTGTCTCCTTGGAAGCGCCCGAAAAGGCCAGTCCGAGGGGGCCTTTGACCGCCAAGGTGCAGGTGGACGGAGTTGCTCCTGGCGAGACAGCTTTTGTAACCGTTGCGGCCGTGGACCTAGGGATCCTGAATTTGACCGGTTTCGACAGCCCTGACCCGTCTGATCATTATTTTGGACAGCGAAGACTGGGTGTGGAGATCCGCGACGTCTATGGGCGGTTGATCGACGGCATGAGCGGCAATATGGGGGCGCTGCGTTCCGGCGGCGATGCAAGTACCGGCACGCGCTTCGAATCTCCTCCGCCAACGGAGGAACTGGTGGCCTATTTCTCGGGACCGTTGGAGATTGCGCCCGACGGATCAGCATCGGTTTCGTTTGAGTTGCCGGAATTCAATGGAACTGTTCGGCTGATGGCTATTGCTTGGTCAGCGACCGGTGTGGGTCAAGCCGATCGGGACATTGTTGTGCGCGATCCGGTGGTCGTAACGGCGAGCCTGCCACGGTTTCTCGCTCCGGGGGACAGCTCTCGCTTGCTCTTGGAGATTGTGCATGCCGAGGGCCCTGCGGGGCGAATGGGACTTGATGTCGTTGCACCTGGGCTGCTGCTCACCGAGGCTGTCCCAAGTGGCGTGACCTTAGACGAACTGGGAACTGAAAAACTTGTTCTTCCTTTGGTCGCCAGCGGTGTGGGAGATCACAAAATTCGAGTGGCACTGACCACGCCAGATGGCAAACAGCTTGTAAAAACAATGGTTCTGCCAGTCCGCGCTAACGATCCGGAAGTTAGTGAAACGCAGATGATCACGCTTGCAAACGGTGAAACGCTTACATTAGGCGATGATCTTTTTGCAGAAATGCGGCCAGGCACAGGGACCGCCATGATTTCCTCCGGCGCTTTGGCCAGATTTGACGCACCGGGTTTGCTGCAATCGTTGGACCGGTACCCTTATGGCTGCACGGAACAGGTAACATCGCAAGCGCTTCCACTACTGTATTTCGAAAGTATTTCGGATGCGCTTGGTTTGACCCCGCGCAACAAAATTCGGGAGAGAATTGATCAAGCCGTTGCACGGGTCCTGACCCGCCAGGCAAGCAATGGCGCTTTCGGTCTCTGGCGTGCGGAAAGTGGCGACTTCTGGCTAGATGCCTATGTTAGTGATTTTCTGTCCCGCGCGAAAAGAGAAGGATATGCGGTGCCGGAGTTGGCATTCCGCCAGGCTATGGACAATTTGCGCAACCGTGTGAACTACGCACCTGACTTTGACGAAGGTGGGGAAGACATTGCCTACGCTTTGCTTGTTTTGGCCCGCGAGGGCGCCGCGGCCATGGGCGATCTGAGATACTACGCAGACGTGAAAGCGGAAGACTTCGCTACGCCTCTCGCGGCAGCTCAAATTGGTGCTGCGCTGGCGTACTATGGTGATCAAACTCGTGCGGACAGCATGTTCCGCCAAGCAGCGCGCCTGGTGGAGGAAGAGTCTTCCCAAACACCCGCGCAATTCTGGAGGGCGGACTATGGTACACGCCTGAGGGACACTGCTGGGCTGATGACACTGGCATTGGAGGCTGGAAGTAGTGCCGTAGATTTCGATGCTCTATCGACGCGAATTTCGGCGGCTGGTCAAACGCTGTCGACGCAAGAGAGCGTTTGGTCATTGATGGCCGCGCATGCGCTGATTGAGGATGACAGCCAGCGAGGGCTTAACGTAGATGGAACTCCGCTGGCTGGCCCGTTGCTAAGGCGCTTTGAGGATGACTTTTCTACCAATCCGGTAGAAATCACTAACCGGGGACTTCAGCCGCAGAACGTGACGATTACGGCTGTCGGTGTTCCAGATTATCCTGTGACATCCGGCGGGTACGGATATTCGATTGATCGTTCCTATTTTGCGATGGACGGCTCGGCTATGGATCCTGCCAAGGTTAAATCCGGAGACCGATTTGTTGCGGTTTTGACAGTGGAAGCTTTCGAAGATGGTGGCGCGCGCCTGATGGTGAATGATCCACTGCCGGCGGGGTTTGAGATCGACAATCCGAATCTTCTGGAGAGCGGTGATGTGCGCGAACTCGATTGGCTTGAAACGACTTGGGCAGAAGCAACGGAATTTAGGTCCGATCGCTTTTTGGCTGCAGTTGACTGGCGTTCTGCCAAGCCTTTCCGGCTGGCTTACATCGTGCGGGCTGTTTCCCCAGGGGACTACCACCACCCGGCAGCGTCCGTAGAAGATATGTATCGCCCGCGTTACCGCGCAAACACTGATGCCGGTCGGCTTGTTGTAGGCGACTGATTGATGCGAAAGTTCTGGCCATTTTTTGGTGTCTTTCTGCTCTTGATCGCTGCAGGTGGGAGAGACGCAGTCGATAGCTGGGTCGATCGGACGGAGCTACCCAGCTTATTGACGGATACCTCTGTCGAGGTGATGGACCGCAATGGCAGCCTATTGAGGGCTTACACGGTTGATGACGGTATTTGGAGGCTAGGCGCCTCTGCGGAACAGGTGGATCAGGGCTTTTTAAAGTTGTTGATCACCTATGAAGACAAGAGGTTCTTCGCCCACGGAGGCGTTGATTTCCGGGCCATGTTGAGGGCCGGCGCTCAAGCACTGTTGAACGGTGAAATTGTGTCCGGTGGGTCCACACTGACAATGCAGGTTGCCCGACTTCTTGAGAATTCGGGCACGGGCGCGTGGTCGGGAAAGATACGACAGGTACGTTTGGCACTGGCGCTAGAGAGGCAGCTGAGCAAAAAGCGCATTCTTGATCTCTACCTGACTCATGCACCGTATGGGGGAAACCTTGAGGGCATTCGCGCGGCGACGCTTGCTTGGTTTGGCAAAGAGCCGACGCGTTTGACGGATGCCGAGGCGGCGTTGTTGGTCTCTTTGCCGCAAAGCCCCAACAGCCGTCGCCCTGATCGATTTCCCCAAAGTGCTTTGTTGGCGCGCGAACGTGTTTTGGAGCGTAGTTTGGCGGCAGGGGTGCTGTCTTTCGAGGATGTTGAAGCTGCCTTGAGTGAGCCAGTTCCAAATCGCCGACGTCTCTTCCCGCAGTTTGCACCGCATCTTGCCGATCGGGCGCAAGCGGCCAATCCGGACGCATTGCGCCATGATTTGACAGTCGATTTACCTTTGCAAAATGGATTGGAGCGACTTGCGAAGCATGTTGTGGCCGATTTTGGAAGCAAGGTGTCCATTGCCCTTTTGGTGGCAGATCATACGAGCGGTGAAATCCTCGCTTCGGTCGGATCAGCACAGTTCTCAGCAGCTGATCGAAGGCAGGGTTTTATCGATATGACGCGGGCCAAACGTTCACCGGGTTCGACCCTCAAGCCGCTGGTTTACGGGTTATCTTTCGATCAGGGATTGGTCCACCCGGAAACAGTTGTCCGGGATGCTCCGGTGGCGTTCGGGACGTACAAGCCACGGAACTTTGACGGAAAATTCCGCGGCGATGTAAGAGTTTCGGAGGCGCTGGCATTATCTCTGAATATTCCGGTTGTCATGCTGACCGAGGAGATTGGTCCAGCCAATCTAATGGCCGGGTTGCGACGGTCAGGAAGCGTGCCGAAGCTTCCAGGCGGTCAGGCTGGCTTGGCGGTCGCACTTGGGGGAGTGGGGCTAAATCTGGAAGAGTTAGTTCAGCTGTACGCGGGGATCGCCAACAAAGGGAAAGCGGTCGGCTTACACTGGCGAGTGTCGCATAAACCGGAACCAAATCAGAAAATTATGAGTAGATCGGCTGCCTGGCATATTGGGCACATCCTGTCCGGTATCGCGCCACCAGAAGGGGCTCCAAGGAACCGGTTGGCATATAAAACGGGCACAAGTTACGGGCATCGAGACATTTGGGCGATCGGGTTTGACGGGCGTCATGTTGCGGGTGTGTGGATTGGGAGACCAGATGGCACCCCGATGCCTGGCGCGTTGGGGGGCGATGTCGCCGCCCCGTTGCTTTTTGATGTTTTCCAACACATCAAGCCAGACCTTGATCCGCTTGGCCCGCCTCCAGCTGAGACCATTTTGCTCGCTAATGCCCAGTTGCCTGAGCCCCTTAGAAGATTCAGAAGTCGCGGCGCGGTTTTTGACATATCGCCGGACCGGTTGACCGTCGCTTTTCCGCCGGACGGTGCGCGGTTGTTGGATACGGGATCGGGAGTGACGGTCAAACTGAAAAACGGTGTGCAGCCTTTTTCAGTTCTGGCAAATGGTGTCCCTGTGGCGACGGGTATTCGACGCCACGAAGTGGCTTTGCCGATGGTTGGCAGGGGGGCGTCGGTTCTGACGGTTCTTGATGCCGAAGGGCAATCCGATCGCGTGACTATTTGGCTTGAATAACGACGTCTGCAAAACGTCTGCAAAACGTCGGTATTACGTCGGTTCCACAGAGGCGCTCCTCTAGTTGGAAATCAGGCTCAGTTGAAAGTGTGCGTGTACGCAATAAGTGGACCAGTCGACCACATGTTTGCGCCGAACGCTCCGTCTACACGGGTGGTGCTATACTTGAAGTCGACATGTCGCCAACCGAGAAACAGGGACGAGCGTTCGTTGAACTTGCGTGTAAATCCGATAGTGCCGCTCCAGCTGAGATCGTTGCCGTTTACGCCAAAACCGGACGCGTCCACGAGAACTGAGCCGCTCCACTTGTCGTTAATCCCCCAAGCATAGCGGGCAGCGACAACAGGGGCCCACCAATATTCAGTACCTCCCACAGTGCCCAAAAGGCCTGTAGTAGACAGTGTCTGTTTCAGCCGGTTGTAGCGTGCGCCGGCCTGCAGATCGAAGGCGTATGGCTGGCCTGCGTTGGTTGTGCCTTGTGAAACGCGATAGGCACCAAGCAGACTCAACCAACTTTGGACCGAGTCGACCGAAACTGTAGTGCCGCCAAACGGCCCTAAGGAGATCGTGGAGGATTCCGAAAGGCCTATGTAGTGCCCTTCTGCGATAAGGCCGAAGTTTCCGTTCCAGGCTTCGTACCGGCCTGTTGCGGTGAAATCGAGATGCTTGAGTGCATCCCTCAGAGACAGATCCAGATCGGCAGGGTTGCCTGCTACGGTCACTTCCCCGCGTGTCCGTACGGCTCCGAAAAGCCCGATGGAGAAGCCGTGACGCCATCCGCTGTCGTCCTCAAGGGTCAGGGATTGGCCAAATGCGGAGGTAGCTGAAAGCAGTGCAATGAAAAGAGTGGCGATTGATTGGCGAAAGACCATTTTGAAACCCGATGACTGTCGAAATTACAGAAACGGTAGCACAGAATATCTGCAGGTCAGCTTTTTTCTAAAGGTGTTCCCGCGCACGAAAAAAGCCCCGTCGGAGATCGACGGGGCTTCTCTATTGGATCTGTAAGAGATCAAAGGTCGAGCTTTTTGCCTTTGATCGGCGCCCAGAGCTTCTTGTTCGTCAGGTAAAGAAGCACGGTCAGGATCGACAGAAACAGCACCCCAACAAAGCCAGCCTGCTTACGGGCCATCATCTTGGGTTCTGCGGCCCACATCAAGAAGGCTGCGACGTCTTCCGCTTCGTGGTGCAAGCTGTTGGAATGGCCGTCAGCAAATTCCACGTCCTCACCATAGAGCGGCGGCGCCATCGCAATCCAGCCACCTGGGAAGGCGGTGTTTTCATAGAAGGTTGTGCCGGCTTCTTCTTTTTCCTTACCGGTGTAACCGGTCAGGATCGAGAAGGTGTATTCTGGACCGCCCATGCCTTTGACCAGCTGGTTGATACCGGTGCCGTACGGACCATGAAAACCCGCGCGGGCCTTGGCCATCAGGCTGAGGTCCGGTGCTTCTGCCACGCCACTATCCGGGAAGTGGTCAGTGACTCTGCGCGGACGGTCTTCGTCCAGCTCCGGATCATAGATGTCGAACTGGGCCGCGTAAGCGCGTACCTGATCTTCCGGCAGGTGCGGGCCACCTTCGTCCGCCAGCGTGCGCAAAGGCACGTAGCGCAGACCGTGACATGCGGAGCAGACTTCGGTGTAAACCTGAAGGCCGCGCTGCAGCTGGTTCTGGTCGAATTTGCCGAAAGGGCCTTCGAACGAGAAGTTGACGTCTTCCACGTGACCTGCGCCGCCTGCGGCGAGTACGCCGCCTGCCGAGAAGGACAGGGCCGCGAGGGCGATAATGCTAAGCTTTTTGAGCATGGCTGTTGTCCTTCTTATTCTGCGGGTTCGGCAGGTTTGCCGTAGTGGGCTTCGAAGTCTTCCTCGATGGTAGCCGGCGGTGTTGTCGGCTTTTCGATCACACCCAGGATAGGCAGGATGATGAGGAAGTATGCGAACCAGTAGGCTGAAGCGATCAGCGAGAAGGTTGCATAGGGCTCTTCGGCTGGCATGGCGCCAAGCCACATCAGTGCGATAAAGTCGACGATCAGAAGCGCGAACCACCATTTGAACATCGGACGGTAGCGACCTGAGCGGACACGAGAGGTGTCGAGCCAAGGAACCAGCGCCATCACAATGATCGCAGCGAACATCGCCAGAACGCCGAAGAACTTCGCGTCGATGATGCCACCGGTGATCCAGCTTGCGAACATCACAACCCAGACGTCCGAGGTGAACGCACGCAGGATCGCGTAGAACGGCAGGAAGTACCATTCAGGCACAATGTGTGCCGGTGTCGCCAGAGCATTGGCTTCGATGTAGTTGTCCGGGTGGCCGAGGTAGTTCGGCATGAAGCCAACAACCGCGAAGAAGATCGTGACGATCAGGGCCAGCGCGAACAGGTCTTTGATCACGAAGTAAGGCCAGAACGGCAGCGTGTCTTTCTCGGCTTCTTCTTTCGAGCCACGACGTACTTCAACACCTGTTGGGTTGTTGTTGCCCGTGGTGTGGAATGCCCAGATGTGTACGATCACCAGAGCAGCGATCACGAAGGGCAACAGGTAGTGCAGCGAGAAGAAGCGGTTCAGGGTGGCGTTGTCCACCGCCGGGCCGCCAAGCAGGAAAGTCTGCAGCGCTTCGCCCACAAAGGGGATGGCACCAAACAGGCCGGTGATCACGGTCGCGCCCCAGAAGGACATCTGACCCCAAGGCAGAACGTAGCCCATGAAGCCCGTTGCCATCATCAGGAGATAGATGATCATGCCGACGATCCATGTGATCTCGCGTGGCGCCTTGTAGGAACCGTAATACAATCCGCGGAACAGGTGGATGTAGACTGCAAAGAAGAACAGCGAAGCACCGTTCATATGCAGATAGCGGATCATGTGGCCGCCGTTCACGTTGCGCATGATGTGCTCAACAGAGGCAAAAGCCAGATCCACGTGCGGGGTGTAGTGCATCACCAGAACGACGCCGGTGACAATTTGCAGCGCCAGGCAGAATGCCAGAACGATGCCCCAGATCCACATCCAGTTCAGGTTCTTTGGCGTGGGGATCATCAGGGTGTCATAGATCAGCCCAATGACGGGCAGGCGGGTTTCAACCCATTTTGCGCCCTTGGATTTGGGCTCGTAGTGATCGTGAGGAATACCAGACATCTACGCTCTCCTTATCCGAGGATCAGTTCAGTGCCCTCGAAGCGGGCAACCGGAACGTGAAGGTTTTCAGGGGCTGGACCTTTGCGGATGCGGCCCGATGTGTCGTAGTGGCTGCCGTGGCACGGGCAGAACCAACCATTGAATTCACCGGCGCCGTCGCCGAGAGGCACACAGCCGAGGTGGGTACACACACCCATCATCACCAGCCATTCGCCAGCTTCGTCCATCGCGCGGTTTTCATCCAGCGCGTCCGTGCCGGGTTTGTTGGCGTTTTCGCTGGTTTTGTCGATGGACAGGTCATCCAGCGTAACTGCGCGGGCTTCGTCGATTTCGGCCTGAGTGCGGCGGCGGATGAACACCGGCTTGCCGAGCCATTTTACGGTCAGCTGTGTGCCTTGCTCGATGCCGGATGTGTCAACGCGAATCGAGGAAAGCGCGCGGACGTCGGCGGACGGGTTCATCTGATTGACCAGGGGCCAAACGGCGGCGCCTGCGGTCACTGCACCTGCGCCTGCTGTGGCGTAGTAGAGAAAGTCTCTCCGGGTGCCTTCGTGATCTTCTGCGTGGGACACGAGGTTCTCTCCAATTTTTCAGCCGAAATCCGGCCAATATACTCTGGGCCGCAGTAAACCGCAGCCTCTCCCCGCCGCTATTTAACGAAGGGGATGCCACCCGTCCAGCGAACATTCGCTTCTTGAGGCCTGTCGCGTCCCTCTGTCGCGCTTCCTGCCTTGAATTCTTTGACGGATGGACAGGTAGACGGGGGCGGAACACAACGCGCCTGAGATAGGATGGTTTGACGAAGTGCGCCAATTTGAGACACCGGGCTGGCGGCTGCAGGCTTTCGCCGTTCGCGCATTCGGGTCCCACTCCTTATTTTGGCGCCATGACGCAGGGGCGATTCGACCCGTCGTCGGCTGTCGGTTCTGGTTCGGCTCAATCAGGTGGGGTAGACAGGTCCTACGATATGAAGGAGCCGCGCCGTTGATCAGCCTGAAAGATCTGGAATTTCTGTCCTCCTTGGCACGGCATCGCCATTTTGCCCGCGCGGCGGAGGAATGCGGCGTGTCCCAGCCGGCATTTTCCATGCGCATCCGCAAGATGGAAGAGCGGCTGGATGCGGCCATTGTGAAGCGCGGTAACCGATTTCAGGGTTTCACGCCGGAAGGCGAAGCGCTGGTGCGGCACGCTCGCAAAATCATGGATGGTGTAAAGCTTCTGGAGGAAGAGTTTCGCTCGGCGGGGGGCGAAATCACAGGACAGCTTGCCCTTGGCGTGGTGCCGACCGCTGTGGCCTATGCGGCTGGGGTCGTACAGCGTTTGCGCAAAGATCATCCGGGGATCACGGTGCGCCTACAAGCTGCGAGTTCCCTTGCGATACAGCAAGGGCTCGAGAACGGGCTGTATGATGCAGGCATCACTTACGGAGAGGGCGTATCGCCGGATTTGATGCGGGTGGAGCATCTATACGACGAAAGATACTTGCTGTTGGCGCCCAAAGCGATGGCGCCACGTTTAACAGGGCAGGCCAGTTGGACTGAGGCGGCAGAGTTGCCCTTGGCGCTCCTTGAACCTGGAATGCAGAACCGTCGTATTCTCGATCTGGTTTTTCGCGACGTCGGTGTCGTGCCGGACGTCGTCGCAGAAACCGGCGAATTCACCTCGGCCATGGTGATGGCAGCCAATGGGATGGCTGCAACCGTTGTGCCGGTGGGTTTGGCTGAAGCCTTTGGCAGCAACCCAGATCTGGTATCGCTCGATCTGATAGAGCCAGTGGTTGATAAAGATGTGAGCCTTGTTTCCCCGCATCGCGACCCTGGCCTTTCGACTGTCGAGGCACTGCGGCGTGCTCTTCATCTGTCGCCTGCTTCATAATAACTATTTCTTATGAAGAATTAAATTTTACCTGATTGATTATCAATTTGAGTGATGCGACGCTTTCCTATCTGGCAGGGAGGCTGAGATGGCACCACTCGACGACCAAAAAGGCGTTTGGAAGAAAAAAGGCACCGGAAAGTCCCGCCGCACTCCGAAGGGGCGGCAGGTAGACGATCAGGCTTTGGCCGAGGTGCAGACTTTGTTGGGCGATGCGCCGCGCCGTCGCGATCTACTGATCGAATTTTTACATCTGATTCAGGATGCTTGGGGCCATTTGTCGGCGCGCCACCTTCGAGCGCTGGGCGAGGAAATGGGGCTGGCTCAGGCGGAAATTTACGAAGTGGCCACCTTCTATGCCCATTTTGATGTGGTGCGTGACGATGAGACACCGCCGCCTGCATTGACGATCCGCGTGTGCGAATCGTTGTCTTGCGAACTGGCCGGGGCCGACCAACTTGCCCAAGCTCTCAAAGACGGAATGGACCCTTCCGAAGTGCGGGTGGTGCGTGCGCCCTGCATGGGGCGCTGTGACACGGCGCCTGTCGTGGAACTTGGCCACAATCACATCACCCATGCCACCGATGAAAAGGTCGTCGCAGCGATGCATGCGGGTGAGGTGCATGCCGTTGTTCCCGATTATCAAGGTCTGGCGGAGTACAAGGCTGACGGCGGGTACCGAAAGCTTGGCGAACTGCACGAAAATGGCGATTGGGAAGAGGTGCAGGCCAGTATCAGCGAAGCCGGCTTGCGCGGCTTGGGCGGCGCCGGTTTCCCTGCCGGCACCAAGTGGGGCTTCGTCCGGGCCAACGCCGGGCCGAGATACCTCGCGGTGAATGGCGATGAGGGCGAGCCGGGCACATTCAAAGACCGTCACCACCTTGAACGAAACCCTCATATGTTCCTTGAAGGCATGTTGATCGCTGCTTGGGCGGTAGAAGCTGTGACCTGCTTCATCTACATGCGCGACGAAAACCCCGGTGTGATCAAGATCCTGAACCGAGAGATCGCTAAGCTGGTCGCCGAAGGGATTGTTCCCGAGGGCTATATCGAGGTTCGGCGCGGCGCCGGCGCCTATATCTGCGGCGAAGAAAGCGCGATGATTGAGTCTATCGAGGGTAAGCGCGGTCTGCCGCGCCACCGCCCACCGTTTGTGGCTCAGGTAGGGGTTTTCGGACAGCCGACTCTCGTTCACAACGTGGAGACACTCTACTGGGTCGCGCGAATTGCTCGGTTTGGGCCTGAGGTGCTCAATGCGGTCGAGAAGAACGGCCGCACGGGCCTGCGGAATTTCTCCGTTTCTGGCAGGGTGAAACACCCTAGCGTCTATCTTTTGCCGGCGGGTTCCACGATTGATGACGTCATTGAAGCCGCGGGCGGAATGCTGGAGGGGCACGTATTTAAAGCCTACCAGCCAGGCGGACCGTCCTCCGGATTGCTACCCGCGTCTCTGAATGATGTGCCTCTGGACTTTGACACTTTGCAGCCGCACGGAACCTTTATTGGCTCTGCCGCTGTTGTGGTTCTGTCAGATAAGGACAGCGCAAAAGCGGCCGCGCTAAATATGCTGCGGTTCTTTGAAGACGAAAGCTGTGGCCAGTGCACCCCGTGTCGGACCGGTTGCGAAAAAGCGGTCAAGCTGATGCAGGCTGACAGCTGGGATCAGCCGTTACTTGAAGACCTTTGTCAGGTAATGAGCGATGCCTCGATTTGCGGTTTGGGCCAAGCAGCGCCAAACCCGATCAGGCTGGTGATGAAGCATTTCGGGGAGGAAGTGTGATGGCGGACGGAGCACGCATTGAAATGGTGACCTTCTCGCTCAATGGCGAAGACGTGACTGTGCCCGAAGGCACCACGATCTGGGAGGCGGCGAACGGAAAAGGGTTCGTGATCCCGCATTTGTGCCACAAGCCTGCAAAGGGTTATCGACCGGATGGCAACTGTCGCGCTTGTATGGTCGAGGTCGAGGGGGAACGGACGCTGGTGGCGTCGTGTATCCGCGAAGCAAGCGACGGAATGGTCGTAAATTCCGAGAGCGAACGCGCCACAAAAGCGCGCGAATTGGTGTTGGAGTTGCTGGTTGCCGATCAGCCGGAGGTAAAACACGACGCATCGAGCCACTTTTGGGACATGGCAGAGCAGGCGGGTGTTCAGGACAGCCGTTTTCCCGCCAAGGAGCCTGAGCGCGTGCCGCTTCTGGATGCTTCGCATGTGGCGATGAGCGTCAATCTGGACGCATGTATTCACTGTAACCTTTGCGTGCGGGCCTGCCGCGAGGTTCAGGTGAATGATGTGATTGGCATGAGCGGTCGCAATAACACTGCCAAGATCGTGTTCGATCAGGACGACGCTATGGGCGCGTCCTCCTGCGTGGCATGCGGAGAATGTGTCCAGGCCTGCCCGACCGGCGCCCTGATGCCGGCAACTGTGGTTGATGAAACGGGTGCCGGTGACAGTGCCGATTTTGACCGTGAGGTGAAAAGCGTTTGCCCCTATTGCGGCGTGGGCTGTCAAATCAGCTTCAAGGTCAAGGAAGACAAGATCAAATACGTCGAGGGAATTGACGGACCGGCGAATGAAAACCGCCTTTGCGTCAAAGGCCGCTTTGGTTTCGACTACATTGATCACCCTCACCGGCTGACCAAACCCCTGATCCGTCGTGAGGATGCGCCTCCGAAAGGACTCAACGTCGATCCCGGAAACCTGATGACGCATTTCCGCGAAGCGACTTGGGACGAGGCCTTGGATTTCGCTGCCGGTGGCATGTCGCGTCTTCGCGAGGAGAAGGGAACCAACATCGCGGGCTTTGGTTCGGCCAAATGCTCCAATGAAGAAGCCTATCTTTTCCAGAAGCTGATCCGTCAGGGCTTTGGCCACAATAACGTCGACCACTGCACACGACTGTGCCACGCGTCTTCGGTTGCGGCGTTGTTGGAAAACGTCGGGTCAGGTGCGGTGACCGCGACCTTCAACGAGATTGAAAATGCGGACGTGGCGATTGTCATCGGCGCAAACCCAATTGAAAACCATCCGGTCGCAGCGACCTATTTCAAGCAATTCGCCAAGCGCGGCGGCAAGCTGATTGTTTGTGACCCGAGGGGAGTTGGGCTTGGGCGGCATGCCAGCCACAAGTTGCAATTCAAGCCGGGCGCAGATGTGTCGATGCTGAACGCGATGATGCACGTGATCGTCGAAGAAGAGCTGTTTGATGCGAACTACATCGCCCAGTTCACAGAGAACTGGGAGGAAATGAAAGCCCACCTGAAAGACTTCAGTCCAGAAGCAATGGAGCCGATCTGCGGTATCGATCCCGAGTTGCTGCGTGACGCGGCGCGGACTTTTGCCAAGGGTCAGGCCGGGATGATTTTCTGGGGGATGGGTGTAAGTCAGCACATTCATGGCACCGATAATGCACGCTGCCTGATTTCTTTGGCACTGATGACCGGAAATGTTGGTAAGCCCGGCGCGGGGCTGCATCCACTTAGAGGGCAGAACAATGTGCAAGGGGCTTCCGATGCGGGGCTGATTCCGATGTTCCTGCCAGATTATCAATCGGTGATGGACGACGGTGTGCGGTCTGCGTTCACCGAGGTTTGGAAAAGTGAGGATTTTTCCAACCAGAAGGGCCTGACCGTGGTCGAGATCATGCATGCAATCCATGATGGAGACATCAAAGGAATGTATATTCTGGGTGAAAACCCCGCGATGAGCGATCCGGACGTGGACCACGCCCGTGCTGCACTGGCAAAGCTGGAGCATCTGGTGGTGCAGGACATCTTCCTGACGGAGACGGCGAACTACGCGGATGTGATCCTTCCCAGTTCGGCGTGGTACGAGAAGTCCGGCACCGTGACCAATACAAACCGCCAAGTTCAGATGGGGCGGCCCGTAACTGCGCCTCCGGGGGAGGCCAAAGAGGATTGGTGGATCGAGGTGGAACTCGCCAAACGGCTGGGACTGAACTGGTCTTATGCACATCCCAAGGAAGTTTTTGCGGAAATGAAGCTCAACATGGGCTCTTTGGACAACATCACTTGGGAGCGCCTTGAAGGTGAGGCGGTAACCTATCCGTCACTCAGCCCGGAAGACCCCGGTCAGGCGATCGTGTTTGGCGATGGTTTCCCGCGAGAGAACAAGCGTGCACGGTTCACGCCTGCATCGGTGATCCCACCGGACGAAACGCCGGATTCGGACTATCCGTTTGTCCTGATCACCGGGCGTCAGTTGGAGCATTGGCACACTGGCTCCATGACACGCCGCGCCAGCACGCTTGATGCGCTGGAACCTGAAGCCAACTGTTCCTTGCATCCGTCCACTCTGCGGAAACTTGGGGTCGAACCGGGTGAATACATATCGCTCTCGACCCGCCGTGGGTCGGTCACGGTGATGGCGCGCGCCGATCGGGCCGTGGCACCAGACAACGTGTTTTTGCCGTTTGCCTATGTTGAAGCCGCAGCCAATATCCTGACCAATGCAGCGCTTGATCCTTATGGCAAGATTCCCGAGTTCAAGTTCTCGGCGGTGCGTGTTGAAAAGGCTCAAACGCCGGTCGCAGCTGAATGAAATGAACTCCGGTGGTGAGGCGATTGCGGCGCTTCGCCACCGGAGTCCCCTTTAGCTACGGGTAACCCCTTAACCACAGCCAA
Organism: Shimia isoporae; assembly: GCF_004346865.1. Lineage (NCBI taxonomy): Bacteria > Pseudomonadati > Pseudomonadota > Alphaproteobacteria > Rhodobacterales > Roseobacteraceae > Shimia > Shimia isoporae. Next base: position 325,170 of record NZ_SMGR01000002.1, on the reverse strand, counting down.
AGCTGCGTCCGGCGACAGAGAGCGCGCCGGACATAAATAGCCGTAGTGGATTTACCCGCCTCTGCAAAGTATTTTATTTGAGTCGCGAATTAATTTGCGGCCTAAGGTCGTGCGCGCGGGCGCGACTACGGTGTTGTTTGCACGAAAAATGCGACACAGTAGTCTTTGCACAGGACCGGAGGTATGCACATGTTGATCATTGTTGGACTTTTGTCCGCGTTCTTTCTGTTTGCGAGTTCCATCAAAATCTTTGGCTGGCAGCAAAAGATTTTCGAGATCCAACTCGAGATGTTCCATACCTACGGATTAAACCGCGCGATTATGCGCATTGTTGGCCTTGCCGAATTGTTCGGAGCGGCGGCGATATGGTTCCAAGGAAGCATTCTCGGGCCAATGGGGGCAGCGGCCCTTTTGGGAACTTCGCTTGGTGCGATCGCTTGTCACCTTTGGTTTGACACCTGGAGGCAAGGTGTGCCGGCGATGATTACCGGCACCCTGTCCGCAATTGTCTTGTGGAGTGGGCGCGAACTGGTCTGCGACTTCCTTGGCATCATCTGATCAGTCGGAGGGGAAGGTGGTGACCATGCTCTCGCGTTGTGCAAAGTCGTCATACCACGCGGCCAGAGCATCGCGGCCATTGCGCCAATTCCGATCATCGTGCCGGAAGTCGAGATAGCCAAGAGCGCAGCCCACTGCGATTTGTCCCATATCAAGCGGACCGTGTAGGTGGCTCATCCAGCGGTCGTTCAGCGCATCCAGCGCGCCTGCAACTTTCCCCCACTGGGACTCCAGCCAGTCTCCAAAGACGATTTCTTCCGGGCGTAGACGCTTTTCATAGACCATCAGTACCGCGGACTCGAGAATACCGTCAGCGGTGGCTTCAATCGTGAGAACGTCCCAGAGCCGATCTTCCGGATAAAGGTCTGCGCCAGCGCGGGCCACAAGGTAGCGACAAATCACACGGCTATCATAGATCGCCGGACCGTCCGGACGCACGAGTGCGGGAATTTTTCCAAGTGGGTTCGCTGCGGCCGCTTCGTCCGCAGTGGACAAAGCAGTTGTGTGCACACGCACGAGATCGACGTCTGCGACCTGCTCGGTTTCCGCCAAGGTTACACGAACCTTGCGTACAAAGGGCGAGGCAGGGGAATGGATCAGTTGAAGGCGGGACATCGGTCAATCCTTTTTTGGTTCTGAAAAAGGCGAGTGCATCAACGCGGCAAGCTCGCGGGTTTGGGTGCCAATAGACTGCGCGGCCATGTGGGTCGCTGCGGCGTGGCGAGCCTCCACAGGCTTATTCTGGCCAAGTTTCCACGTGCTTTGCACGTCGTCAATGCGCAGGCGAAACGGTTGGATCATGCGCAGCATTCGGTCGAACGTTTCTGGGGTCATCTTGTCACGCGTCCAGGCAGGTTTGGGCAGGAGTTGCGCTTCGAAATGAGCAGAAAGACGGTCGAGAAGCGCTGGCATCTCACTTTGTGGCAGTTGTTCCAGCGAGCCGGTCAGGTGAACCGCAACGTAGTTCCAAGTCGGAACCTGATCGTCGATTTCATACCAGTCCGGGCTGACGTAGCTGTCGGGACCGCTGACGGCCAGTTTGGCAGCCTTGGCTGTTGTAAGGAGGCGCGCCATAGGGTTGGACCGAACGAGATGCAGGTCGGCAGAGCTGCCATCTTCGCTCAAAAGGAAAGGGACATGCGAGATGAGAGGCGGGCCCTCTGTCGACAGCGCAAGAACGCCAAAACCACGTGAGCGGGCAAACGCCAGGCTTTGTTCCAATTCGGTTGTGCGAAAAGCTGGGTTCGGGTGCATGCGCGGCTCTTTTGATCAAATTCGCGCGGATCGTGCCGCGTGCGCGCACCTATGGCAACCGGCTTTTGCTGATGTGGCACTTCATAAAGCCTTATCAGTCCCCAGGTGCGGCAATCGTACCTTTGAATATTGTCGGCGCGTCGCCCTCGGTCCATTTGGGGAGTTTCGGCATGATGCTCGAAAACAGGTCGCTTTGAAGGAAGGCCTCAAGCCAGCCAGTCAGGTTTGGTCCCGCATCTGCGTCAAAGCGGGCTTTGTTGATGAACGCAAATTGCCGCACAAAAGGAAGTATTGCCATGTCCGCAAGTGTCGGTTTTGGCCCGTATAGAAAACCGCGTGCAAGTTGTGCTTCCAGACCGGTCAGAAAGACCATCGCGCGGGCGCGGCTTTCTTCAGGATCAAGGTCAGGGTAACGGGTGTGATACTTTGTCTGGTCAAGAGCCTTCTTGAACGGTCCATCCGCTTCGTCAATCAGCCCATAGCCTGCTTCGGGCATGTTCAGCCAACCGTCAGGGTCGTTTTGCCGAAGCGCCCAAGTCATTATGTCGAGGCTTTCATCCGTGACTTCGCCGTAGTCGTCGAGGCAAGGGGCTGTCCCGCTGGGCGAGGCTTCCAGAAAGGCAGGAGCTTTGTCGCGCAGCACGATTTCTCGCAGTTCCACTTCAACATCGGCCACGGACACTGCCAATCTTGCCCGCATTGCATAAGGGCAGCGACGGAAGCTGTAGAGGATCGGGGTCATGCCACCAGTTGTGTGCCACGCAGGTCCACAATGGATGCGGTCACAATGGCACCTTCGGTCTGGGCGGTGTCGAAAGTCACTTCGGTGAATTGCTCGGTACGTCCCATGTGCGGGTTCTCCATCAGGATATGATGGGTCTTGCCAAGCTGAGCCTTAAGGTGGCGCGCGACCTGTGTTGCGCCGGCGCCTCGCAAGCGCGCTGCGCGCTCCTTAATGATCTTGCCGTTTACCTGCATCGGAATTTTGGCCGCCGGCGTGCCTTCGCGCTTGGAATAGGGGAAAACATGCAGCCAGGTCAGGTCGCACTCTGAAACAAGTTTCAGCGAGTTTTCGAAATGCGCATCGGTTTCGGTCGGAAAGCCGGCGATAATGTCAGCACCAAATGTCATATCGGGACGCAGTTTCTTGGCGTCTTCACAGAAGCGGATTGCATCGTCGCGCAGGTGGCGGCGTTTCATGCGCTTCAGGATCAGGTCGTCCCCGTGTTGCAGGGACAAATGCAGATGCGGCATCAGGCGCGGTTCGGTCGCGATGGCCAGCATCAGGTTTTCGTCCACTTCGATGCTGTCAATTGAGCTGATGCGCAGGCGCGGCAGATCGGGTACCAGTCTGAGAATGCGCATCACGAGATCGCCCAGCTTTGGCGTGGCCGGAAGGTCGGCGCCCCAGCTGGTTAGATCCACACCAGTCAATACAACCTCGTTGAAGCCTTTATCGACCAGGCGCTTGATCTGATCCACCACGACACCCGCGGGCACAGAACGAGAATTGCCACGGCCGTAGGGAATGATGCAGAACGTACAACGGTGATCACACCCGTTTTGAACTTGCACATACGCGCGCGAGCGCGTGCCGAAGCCGTCGATCAAATGACCAGCGGTTTCTGTTACCGACATAATGTCGTCGACCATGACTTTCTCGGTCTGGCCAATAAAGTCAGCGGCCATGCCTTGCCACGTCGCCGGGTTCATTTTCTCGGTGTTGCCGATAACCTTGTCGACCTCGCCCATGGCGGCGAATGTTTCCGGTTCTGTCTGCGCGGCGCAACCAGTTACGATGATGTTCGCGTCGGGGTTTTCGCGGCGCAGGCGGCGGATTTCCTGACGGGATTTGCGAACGGCTTCGGCGGTTACGGCGCATGTGTTCACGATGACAGCGTTTTCCAGACCGGCAGATTGCGCCATGTCCTTCATTGCTTCGGATTCGTAGGAATTCAGGCGGCATCCCAGAGTAGTGAATTTTGGTGGGGCTGCTGTCATTTCGCGCGCTCCAGAAACGCAGCGCTGAAGGTGCCACTCATCACGTGCTCGGTTTGCCCCGTCATCCAGACGCCATCCTCGCGCCAGTCGATCCAAATGGTGCCGCCGTCGAGTTCGATCCGCACTTTGCGGTCAGTCAGGCCACGGCGGTGCGCCGCGACGGCGGTGGCGCAACTGGACGAGCCCGACGCTAGGGTAATGCCCACACCGCGTTCCCAAACCCGCATCCGAATGTGGTTTTCGCCGATGATCTGCGCGACCTGCACATTGGTGCGTTCCGGATACAGCGCATGGTGTTCATGTCGCGCGCCGAACTCGGACAGGTCGACGGCCTCTGCGTTTTCCACAAAAAAAGTACAGTGCGGATTGCCCATACCGGTTGCGGTCGGCCCGCCGTCTATCGGCAGTTCCAGTGTGTCCATTTCGCGGGCCAGCGGGATTTCGTCCCACAGAAGCTGAGGTTGCCCCATGTTCACCGAGGTGAGGTCATTTCCAGCGTCCCGCGCATAGAGCGTGCCGCGATCGGTGGTCAAAGTTAGGTTGCTTGTCCCCGACTCATCCATCAGATGGCGTGCAATACAGCGGGTGGCGTTGCCGCATGCTGCGGAGGTCGAGCCGTCCGCGTTGTAAAACACCAGATGCGCATCCGCCGAGCTGGAGGTCTCGATCACTGCAAGCTGATCGAATCCAACGCCTTTGTGGCGATCCGCAATTGCCGTGATTTGCTTCTCGGTGAGGTTGAATGCGCGCGTGCGACCATCAACAACGACAAAATCGTTGCCCAAACCGTGCATTTTCATAAACGGCATTGTGGTGTTCGCGCGTGTGTTCATTGGGCGCATATACGCTTGTTGAAGATCGGATTCCAGTGGCGTGCATTTTTTCTTGAGAATCGGCTTGACCGCCCCCCGCGCAAAGCATAGTAACCGCGCCACAGAGAGTGGGCCGTTAGCTCAGTTGGTAGAGCAACTGACTTTTAATCAGTGGGTCATAGGTTCGAATCCTATACGGCTCACCACTCCACCCAAATTGATATAAGCCTCCTAAAATGCGTCCGCGCAGGTGGTGACGTTGTGGTGCCGTTGCGAAGTGCGACTTAGCGGGCACAGTATGCGAGCTCATGAGCGTTTCGGGGTCGTGCATGAGCAGAGTGTTCGGCTCAGGTCATGGAACCAGTGCCCTTGGATCCGACGCAGCGCCTTAATCCAACTTTTGAAAACGCGCTCTACAGTGACAGTTGTAACGTAGCTTCGCCGGCTTGTTTCCCTTGGACTTCTTGGCGTCGCAGGTCTCCAAGTTTCAGTTTGGCAAGTTCGGTGAGCCGGAAAAAGCGAAGCCGCGCAAGTGGATGCGCGGCTCTGGCAGTTTGTCTTTATTTCTTGGAAGAAGGTTTGCCCTTGCCTGTCTTGGCTGCGGCGCGGCGGGCTTTGTTCTTCTTGCTGTTCGGTTTGCCCACTGGCGGTGGTGGACCTTTCGGTTTGTCGCCTGATTTCGCGCGGCGTGGAGCAGCGTCGCCACCTTTGGCCTTGTTTGCCGTAGCGGATTTGTGGGCTTTGGGTTTGCCCTGCGTGTCCTCGGATCTGGGTTTGTCAAACTTCGGTTTGACAGGTTTGCCGCCTTTTGAAACCGGTTTGGGTTTGCGCGCACGGGGAGCAGGAGCATCGTTCCAGTCGATTGGCGCGCTTTCTTGTTTCGGGCCGTCCATGACCTCTGGCTTTGTGCGCGGCTTGTCGAACTTTGGTTTGTCGCCGCGTGGTTTGTCGAACTTCGGTTTGCCTCTACCTCGATGGGGTGGCTTGCCGGGCTTTCCGCCTCGCAGACGCTCCAGCTTGGGGGCTTCGGCCAGTTGTGTCAGAGTGGCACCGTGTTCTACTTTTCCCTCTGGACCAACGGCAGAAAGAAAGGCTGGAACGCTGGTTTCCAGAATTTGCACGTAGGTTTCATTACTCTGAATTCGGATCGCGCCGATATCACTGCGTCCCAAACCGCCGTAGCTGCACAGCATCGGCAAAAGGCGTCGCGGGTCGTGTCCGGCTTCGCGTCCGCCGGAGATCGCGAACCAGATTGAAGCACCGAATTCCTTACGAGGCTCTGGTTTGGTGTTGACGTCGGTGAGCTCTTCGGGTGCCGTCCGGATTGTGCCGAGCAGGCGCAAATAGCCCGCCGCCATCTGTTCAGGCGTAAAGGCGTCAAGCATCGCTGCGACGGTGGATTGACTGCTCTCTGGTATCGCTTCCTGCCACGCAGGGTCCGCAAACAAGCGATCCATGTCACGCGCTTTGACTTCGTCCGCTGACGGGGCTCCACCCCATTCCGCCTTAAGCTTCGCCATTCCGAGGATGCGCTGGGCTTTCTTGTTGGACTTGCGGTTCACGATGAGAGCACTGACGCCCTTGCGTCCCGCGCGACCCGTCCGCCCAGAGCGGTGCAGCAGGGTCTCATGGTTGTTTGGCAGTTCGGCGTGCACAACCAAATCAAGGTTAGGCAAGTCGATTCCGCGGGCAGCGACGTCGGTCGCCACACAGACCTGTGCACGACCGTCGCGCATTGCCTGAAGCGCATGAGTGCGTTCGGATTGAGACAGTTCTCCGGACAGGGCAACCACGTTGAAACCACGGTTGGACAGGCGGGTTGTCAGACGGTTCACCATGGCTCGCGTGTTGGCAAAAACGATAGCGTTGGGTGCTTCGTAGTAACGCAGGGTGTTGATCACCGCATTGTCGACGTCGCGGTCCGCAACTTTCATGGCGCGGTATTCGATGTCAGCGTGCTGACCTTCCTGTGCTTTGGCGATAACCCGCTCTGCGTCGCGTTGATAGTTTTTGGCCAGCCCAAGGATGGCGTTCGGCACCGTGGCGGAAAACAGCAGTGTTTGACGCTCTTCCGGCGCTTCCCCAAGAATGAACTCGAGGTCTTCTCGAAAACCGAGGTCGAGCATTTCGTCCGCTTCATCCAGCACGACGGCGCGGATATCCGAAAGGTCGATGGCGCCCCGGCTGATGTGATCCCGCAGTCGGCCGGGCGTCGCCACTACAATGTGGGCACCCCGAGCAAGCGCGCGGCGTTCGTCACGCATATCCATGCCACCCACACAGGATGCCATCTCGACTCCGGCTTTGGCATAAAGCCAGCCGAGTTCGCGTTTGACCTGAAGGGCCAATTCTCGGGTGGGGGCGATCACAAGTGCCAGAGGCGCAGCTGGCGCCGCGAATGTCTCTAGATCCTGAAGGATGGTCGGGGCAATGGCGAGGCCAAAGCCCAACGTCTTGCCTGATCCGGTCTGTGCCGAAACGAGAAGGTCGCGGCCTTCAAGATCTGGGTCCAATACAGCGGTCTGAACTGGCGTCAACGAGTCATAGCCGCGCTCTTCGAGCGCGTTTTGCAGGGCAGTTTTCAAAGTGTCTCTTTCTCTCTCAGGAGTGTGCTGTTCTTTGACTGGCATCCCCTTTCGCCGTCGAATGCGGCGTTCCTATGCACGAGAAAGAACAAGAAGTGCTGCACCTATCCGATCTCTGGCAGGTTGTATAGGGGCCAGGAAATGTGGCGAATTCGTATATTTTTCGTAAAAAATGAACCGAGGAGTTCACTTGCCTCTTGAAAAAGGCTATCCGTGCGTTAACTGGATATTTCAATTTGTGAAGCATTGGGGGTTCTATGTCTCAGAATCTGACCACAGACCGGCACGCTTTGCCTCGCGACTTCTCCGATGAAGTGCGGGCTGTCATTGGGGCGTTCGCTATAGTCCGAAAGATGGAAAACCTCATGGAAGAGGAGGCATTTTCGGTCAATCTCACCAAACAGGAGCGACGCATGGTTCTGTTTCTGGATCCACCGCGTCGTATGGGCGAACTGGCTAAATGGATGGGGGCGCTTCCATCGAGTGTTACGGCAATGGCCGATTCTCTCGCAGACCGCGGTCTACTGGTTCGTCAACGTGATCCTCAGGATGGGCGGGCATGGCAGCTTGCGCTGACTGACTCCGGTCGCGACGCGCGAGATGAAACCTTCGAAAAGGTCGAGAAAATCTTCCGTACGGAATCCAACCTCACGGGCAAAGAAATCCGGACCTATGCAGATCTGGCGATCAAAGCGCTGCCAGATGATTTTTTTACAGATGAAACGGGTGAGGACCCCAAATGAAGTTTCTGAAATGTCTGGCGCTGGCCGCCTCGGTGGCGGCTGCGCCTGCTTTTGCAGACGAGCCACTCAAACCGGTCAAGCTGATGGAAATCCAATCTGGCCAAACCGCTTTCGAGCGGCAATTTTTTGGTCAGGTGAAGGCACGTCAGTCCGTAGATCTCGCGTTTCAAGTTGGTGGTCAGATCGTCGACTTCCCGGTGACCGAGGGGCTACGGATCAAACAAGGCGACATAATCGCCAAGTTGGACCAGGAACCCTTTGAGTTGCAGCTTAGTCAGGCGCGTTTGCAGAAGTCGCAGGCCGATCGGACCGTTGATCGTTTGGAAAAGCTCAAGGGCAACACCGTAAGCCAGGTTGCCATTGATGATGCCGAAACGCAGGCCGGGCTCTCGGAAATTGCGGTAAGCAATGCGGAATGGTCCCTGCGCCACGCCACACTTCGGGCACCTTTTGACGCGCTAATCTCCAGCCGAAATGTCGAGCTTTATACGACGGTGGGCGCCGGCAGCCCGGTGGTGCGCCTTCATGATCTGAGTGAGCTGCGGATCGAAGTGGATGTGCCGGAAATTCTGTTTCAGACAGCCGGAAACACCGGCGACAACATAGAAATCTTCGCGCGGTTTCCCGGGCTGACAGAAACCTATCCGTTGGACATTCGCGAGTACGACGCAGAAACATCCAACATTGGACAGACCTTCCGTATCACCTTTGGTCTACAGCCGCCAAAGGAGCGTGTCGTGCTGCCGGGCTCGTCCGTGACGGTCACGGTTCGTGCTTTGGAGCCTGCCAAAACCGTTGAGGTTCCGATGTCCGCTATTGTTGTGAATGACGCTGGCGACACGGGTGTTATGCGCTTTGATCCCAAGGGCGGCGACACCGGACATGTTCGGTTTGTGCCTGTCGTGATCGAACCCTCCGAAACAGGTCAGGTGCGTGTTCTTGAAGGTGTCGAAGATGGCATGGAGATTGTGGTCGCTGGCGGCGGTGCTCTGAACGAAGGACAGAACGTGCGCCGCTTTGTCGGCTTCGGAAACTGAGGCTGACCCATGAACATTGCACGCATGTCTATTGAGCGGCCGATTTACACTTGGCTGATCATTCTGGTGTTTCTGGTTGGCGGTATTCTCGGCTTTCTGAACCTGGGCCGTCTGGAAGATCCCGCTTTCACCATTAAACAGGCCGTTGTGACCACCAACTACGCTGGAGCGACTGCGGAGCAGGTCGCGACCGAGGTCAGCGAGCCGTTGGAAAGCGCCATACAAAAAATGGGCGAAGTGGACCGGATTACGTCGATCAACAGTCCGGGCCAGTCGATGATCGAGGTGCACATCAAATCGACGGTCAACGGCGATGAGCTTCCGGAAATCTGGACAAGACTGCGCGCAAAAATGCGGGATGCTGCCAGAGCGCTGCCGCAGGGTGTGGCGCAGCCTTATGTGAACGACAGTTTCGGCGATGTGTTTGGTTTGTTCTATGCGATTACCGCCGAGGGTTTCAGCGACGCGGAAAAGCACGAACTGGCGACCTATTTGCGACGTGAATTGCGCACGGTGAAAGGTGTTGCAGATGTAGAGGTCAAGGGGTTGCCCGAAGAGGCGATATACATCGAGCCGAATCTTGCCCTTTCCGTGAATCAGAACGTGTCGATTGAGGCGATTGCGAACGCAATCGCCACATCTGATAGCGTAACACCGGCAGGTACGTTGACCACTGAGAGCGCCCGCACCCGGATCATGACTCCGGACGGCAGTGATACAGTAGATGCCATTCAAGGCCTTTCCGTCGGATCAGGCGGCAAAGTCGTCAACCTGATCGATACGAGCCGTGTGTTCCGCGACCGGAAGGCCAATCCCGGCCAGATCATTCGCCACAATGGTGTCGAAGCATTCACACTTGGTGTGGCGGGCCTTAGCACCGAAAACATTGTCGAAGTCGGCAAACGCGTTGATGCCAAGTTGGCAACAATGCAAGCGGACATTCCGGCGGGTGTGGAACTGCATCCCGTCTACCAGCAGCATGTCGTGGTCGAAAAAGCGTCCAACGATTTTCTTGTGAACCTGGCCATGTCAGTGGCCATCGTGATTGCGGTGCTTGCGGTCTTTATGGGGTGGCGCGCTGCGGTTGTTGTCGGGGCGACGTTGTTCCTGACGGTGGTTGGCACCTTCCTGTTCATGTCTATGTTCTCCATCGAAATGGAGCGCATCTCGCTGGGGGCATTGATTATTGCCATGGGGATGCTGGTGGACAATGCGATCGTTGTTGCAGAAGGCATGCAGATTGCGATGCTGCGGGGCAAAAACTCCCGTGAGGCGGCTGACGAGGCCGCTGGCAAAACGCAGATCCCGCTGCTTGGTGCCACGGTTATCGGCATCATGGCTTTTGCTGGCATCGGTCTCAGTCCGGATGACACCGGCGAGTTCCTTTTCTCGCTGTTTGCAGTAATCGGCATTTCCCTGCTGTTGAGCTGGTTGCTGGCTCTGACAGTTACTCCGATGCTCGGACACTACCTGTTTAAGCAAGGCAAAGGCGGCGAAACCGATGCCTACTCCGGCTGGATTTTCCGTATGTATGGCTGGAGCCTGAACCTTGCCTTGAAACTGCGTTGGCTGGTTGTCATCGGTCTGATTGGCGTTACCGCGCTTTGCTATGCGGGTTTCAGCCGCGTGGAAAACCAGTTCTTTCCGGAAAGCAACACACCGCTGTTCTTCGTGCATTACAAACTTCCGCAAGGTACGCCTATTGCCACAACATCTGAGCATATGGCTCGGATGGAAGAGTGGCTTGGCGAGCGCGAAGATGTGGTCAGCTTCTCGACTTTTGTCGGGCAAGGCGCGACCCGTTTCATGCTGACGTATGAATCAGAGAAACCCAACTCCAGTTATGGGCACATCATTGTCCGAACTGCGCAGTCGAGTGAAATTGCGGCTTTGCGAGAAGATCTGAACGCATTCGGTGCGCAGGCTTTCCCTGAAGGTGAGTTCCGCACGAAACGTCTGGTGTTCGGTCCCGGTGGTGGCGATCCGATTCAGGTCCGCTTCTCGGGCTCTGATCCGGTCGTCCTGCGAGAGCTGGCGACCGAGGCCGCGACCGTACTCGAGAATGCGTCGCCGAACATTCGCGAAGTGCGCACTGACTGGCGTGAACAGGAACTGGTGATCAAACCGCTATATGCGACCGAGCGCGCCCAGACTGCCGGTGTGAATCGGGATGATGTTGCGGACATGCTGAACTTCTCCACTGACGGGATCAGTGGCGGTATTTTCCGCGAGGAAGACCGTTTGCTACCGATCATTATCAGGCGTTCGAACACAGAAGGCTTCGGCTTGCTGGATCAGGTTGTCTATTCGGCCAACACCAAGAGCTTCCTGCCGTTGGAGCAGATGGTGGACGGTTTCTCCTATGAAACCCAGAACACACTGTTCCACCGACGTGATCGGGTGCCGACGATCACCGTGGGCGCCGACATCGCACCGGGGTTGAACGCGGCGCAGGTGCAGACCGAAGTGACTGCTGCGATAGAAGCAATGGAACTGCCCGTTGGCTATCGAATGGAGTGGGGTGGCGAGAAGGAAAACTCTGCCAAAGCGCAGGAAAGTCTGGGCGGTCAGCTTCCTCTGACGATCCTCATCATGGTTCTGATCTCGGTTCTGCTGTTCAACGCCATTCGCGAGCCCATAATCATCTGGTTGCTTGTTCCGATGTCAGTAAACGGTGTTGTCCTCGGCTTGTTGGGCACGGGGCTCCCGTTCTCGTTCACCGCATTGCTGGGTTTGTTGAGCCTGTCGGGCATGTTGATCAAGAACGGGATCGTGCTGGTGGAGGAAATCGATTTTGTACGCGAAGAGGGCGGTCCACTTCAGGAAGCGATTGTCAAAGCCAGCGTGTCGCGTCTGCGGCCAGTGATGCTGGCGGCTGTTACGACCATTCTGGGTATGGCGCCGCTTTTGTCGGACAAGTTCTTTGAGTCGATGGCAGTGACGATCATGGGCGGTCTGGCATTTGCCACGATCCTCACCCTGATCGCGGCGCCGGTGCTCTACATGATCTTCTTTGGTCGTGAAGATCGCAGGAAACGCGCGGCGATGGCTCAAATCTCAAGCGCATGATCTATCTCCAGCCCCGGCCAATGTGGTCGTGGCGGAGTCTACTTTCCCAAGCAATGCCCCTTTGCTAAGCTGTGATTTAGACGCGGAAAAATCCGCGCGAGCGCCGTGACTTCTGGGGGGACTTTTGTCAGGATCAATTTGGAAATGGCCGCTGGTACTGCGGGCCCCGGAAGCAGGTCTCGCCACCAAATGAGCGTAGACCACCCTCCCTTTGTGCACGATGAAAACGCCACTATTCAGGTCGGCGGAGAGCTGGTGACAGCCACTTTGGGTAGTGTGGAAAAACCTTTTGCGAAAATTACACCACGCTCTGGTGCCGTGACCATCGATCTCAGCCAACTGCGCGCGTTTGATACCGGCGGAGCCTGGATGATTGCCGACCTCAAGACGCGCCTTGGGGACGGGGGGGCTTCGGTCTCGGTGCAAGGCGCTAAGCCAGCCTATGCAGCGTTGCTTGCTAACGTAGAAGAGGCAATTCCCGAAAGCGACGAGGATCCGGAAGCCGTACAAGGCATCACCGCCGCGTTGGACAGGTTCGGCCGTAGGGTGGTCGAGGTGCAGAACACGTTGATTTCTTTCAACGGGTTTCTGGGCGAAACGCTGGTGCGGATTTTTGGCCTTGTCTTACGCCCCTGGAGATTGCGCTGGGCTTCGCTCGTAACGCACATGCAAGATGCCGGATTGAACGCCATTCCAATCATCGCATTGATGGGGTTTTTGATCGGGATCGTTTTGGCTTTTCAGGGGGCGACGCAGCTCCAGCGTTTTGGCGCGGAGGTTTTTGTGGTCGAGCTGATCTCGATATCCGTTCTACGGGAACTGGGTATCCTGCTTACAGCGATCATTGTGGCTGGCCGGTCCGGTTCGGCATTCACAGCCTCGGTTGGCTCAATGAAAGTGCAGGAAGAGATCGACGCCATGCGAACGCTGGGTCTCGATCCGATTGAAGTTCTTGTTGTGCCCCGCGTTTTGGCGCTGGTGATTGTGCTGCCGATCCTTGGATTTGTTGCCAATATCTGCGGTCTCTTCGGCGGCGCGCTGATGAGCTGGATCGATTTGGGAGTCAGCCCGGGCATGTTTTTGACGCGACTGTATGAAAACACGGGTGTCTGGCATCTGGCAATTGGCATGATAAAGGCCCCGTTTTTTGCCGTGGTGATCGGCGTCGTTGCGTGCTGGCAGGCGTTTCAGGTGCGGGGATCTTCGACCAGTGTCGGACAGCGCACTACGGCATCGGTGGTACTGGGCATCTTTCTGGTAATTGTGCTGGACGCGCTTTTCTCAATCTTTTTTGCGCAGTTGGGGATTTGAGAATGGCCACGCAACGGGAAGCAGTGATCAAGGTCCGGGGCTTGCGAAACCAGTTTGGCCGTCAGGTTGTGCATGACAATCTGGATCTGGATGTGTGGCGCGGCGAAGTACTTGGCATTGTCGGAGGCTCCGGAACCGGCAAGTCGGTGTTGTTGCGCACGATTGTCGGTTTGAACAGGCCGGCCGCTGGCAGCATCGAAGTGCTGGGCGTTGATGTGCTGAGGGCGCCGGATGACGAGCGCCGCGAAGTGGAAACGCGCTGGGGTGTGGCCTTTCAGGACGGGGCCTTGTTTTCTTCGCTCAGTGTATTGAACAACGTGATCGCACCTATGCGAGAGCATCTGGATCTCAGCCCTGCCTTGATGAAGTCGCTGGGTGAACTGAAAATCTCGATGGTCGGTCTGCCGCCGCTGGCTTGTGGAAAACTTCCGTCGGAACTGTCCGGAGGCATGCGCAAACGCGCAGCGCTTGCACGCGCTTTGGCGCTTGATCCGCAGATTGTCTTTTTGGATGAGCCTACGGCGGGTCTCGATCCTATCGGCGCCGCCGCATATGACGAGCTGATTGGTGAATTGCAGCGGGCTCTGGGCTTGACGGTTTTTATGGTCACACATGATCTGGACAGCCTTTACGCGATCTGTGACCGTATCGCCGTGCTTGCCGAGAAGCGGGTATTGGTGGAAGGTCCGATTGAAGGGATGACAGATGTGGATCATCCTTGGGTACAGGAATATTTCACCGGACCGCGAGCGAGAGCGGCACAGGTGAAGGGCCAGAAAACTGGCCAGACAGGGGCAGGGTAATGGAAACGCGGGCCAACTATGTGCTGATCGGGCTTTTTGCCCTCCTTGGCCTGATTGGATCGTTTGCCTTCCTCTTGTGGTTGGCGAAGCTCGATGTCGATCGGCGGTTCGCGTACTACGAAGTCACATTCGAGAATGTTTCCGGCCTCGGGATGGCCGGAGACGTGCGCTACAACGGATTGCCGGTTGGGCAGGTCGTCGACCTTCAATTGGATAACGAAAACCCCTCTCTGGTGCGCGTCCGGCTTGAAGTAGATGCAGACACGCCGATCAAGACAGACACAATAGCGCAACTCAATTCGCTCGGTGTAACTGGTGTGAGTTTTGTTGCGTTGTCAGGTGGTTCTCCTGACGCGGCGCTGCTTGGTTCCGGTGGTGAAATCACTTCTGAGCGGAGCACTTTCCAAACTTTGATGGAAGGCGCTCCCGAGTTGCTCGAAGAAGCAATCTCGCTGCTGGAAGATGTCCGCAGTGTGGTCAGTGATGACAACAAAGAATCGGTTTCTGAACTGTTGAGCAATTTGGCGTCCGCGTCCGGCAAGCTTGATCGCACCTTGGAAGATTTCGAAGGTCTATCTGCAGATCTAGGCTCGGCTGCACGCGAAATCGCTGATTTCACGGACACACTCGAAGGGTTGTCTGATACTGCGGAAATCACATTGAACGAAGCGACGGATACGCTCGTCTCCATTCGGGGAGCAGCTGATCGTACTCAGGGCACGCTGGACAGTGCGCGCACTGCGTTTGATACCGCCAATGAGCTGGTAACCGGCGAGCTCAAAGAGCTGGTTGCCCGTGGCGCCGATGCGGCGACCGCGCTGGATACTATTCTGCAAACCGTGGAGCCTTCGGCGATTGCGGCCTTTGACGCAGCCAACGGATTGATTTCCGAACGTCTGCCCGGCTTTGTCGATCAGATCGAAAGCACTGCGAAAACACTCGAGACGGAAGTCAGCGCCGTCAGCGAGTCTGCGACCTCCTTGATGCAAAGGTACGAAACAGTAGGGGAAGCGTTCCAACAGCGTGTGGCGCAAACGGAGCAGGCCATCGAGTCTGTCAAAGTTGCGACTGACGCGGCAACGGCAACATTGAACTCCGTAAAGGACACGGCCGACACCGCAACAGAGCTATTGAGCGAAGAAGTGGCAGCATTGGCACAGGAAGCAACAGCAACGTTGGCAGAAACGCGGGCGATTGCCCAGGATCGGTTGCCTGGCTTGATCGATACGGCCAACTCTACCTTGGGGACGATCCAGCAGGAAACCCAACAATTGGGCGAAAGCGCGGGAGTGATGATTGTCGAGGCCACAGCCCGGTTGCAGCAAGCTGAAGAAACTCTCGCCGGATTTAGATCCGCGCTGGAGAACTCTGACAAGATGCTGACATCTCTCACGACCACGGCAGACAGCGTCACAACGCTTGTTGAAGGGGACGCGACCACATTCCTATTAGACGCGACCGCCGCCGCTGAGGCAGCAAAAGCCGCGCTTGAAACCATCAACGCGTCGGTTGACGAAGAATTGCCAGCCTTGATGAGTGATGTGCGGTCGGCCGCAAAGGGAGCCAGTGACGTGATCGTGTCTTTGGGCGACTCGGTTGATGTTCTGTCTGCAGACGGCCGAGAAGCGCTTGAAACCGCGACGGTAGCATTCCGGAATGCCAACGACACGCTGGCTGCGATCTATTCGGCGATGGAAACGGCGGAGACAACGCTGACCACCGCGGATCAGACTTTTGCCGCTGCCAATGAAATTCTGGATGGGGATGTAGATGCCATCGTGAGCGACGTGCGCGGTGCAGTGGATGCCTTTGCAGGCATGGTCACGGAAGTCTCGGACGATATACAATTGGCCAGTAGCGAGGTCCTGAGCGCGTCGGAGTCCGCTGCCAATCTTGTTGGAACCGTAGATACGATCGTGCAGGACAACCAGCGGCAGGTCTCTGATTTCCTACGGGTTGGCTTGCCGCAATTCCTCAGATTTATTGAAGAAAGCCGCTATTTGGTGGGCAATCTGGATCGGCTGGTCGACCGGATTGAACGCGATCCCGCACGCTTCCTGCTTGGCACTCAAGGTTCGGAGTTCAGTCGATGAGACACCTGTTTCCCTTTTTTGTGGTTCTGGGAGCGCTTGTGTTGAGTGGATGCGCTGGACTGGGCACGATCAATCGGGCTGCACAACCAACCGATCTTTTCGCGCTGACTCCAAAAAGCACGTTTGATAGTGGGCTCCCGCGGCTGCGCCAGCAGATTGTTATCGAAGAGCCGACGGCGACAGCAGCCGTCGACACCGACCAGATTGCTGTACATCCAACCCCGCTTCAGGTGGAATATCTACCCCGCGTACGTTGGGTGGACCGAGCGCCGCTGATTGTGCAGGCTCTGTTGATTGAAAGCTTTGAAAACAGCGGCAAAGTGGCGGCTGTGGGCAGGTCAACGGTCGGACTTCGGCCGGATTATATCATCGTGACAGACGTGCGCGAGTTTCAGGCAAATTTGCCCAACAGCGAAGACAAAGACGGGCCGCTGGAAATCCATGTACGCCTGAACCTTAAGATCATCGACAGTTTCAGCGATCACATCATCGGCTCGAACTCCTTTGGAGAGGTTGTCCTAACTCAAAGCGACGAGACGCTAGATATCGCGCAGGCATTTGACACCGCGCTTGGACGCGCAATGCGCAAATCAGTGGAATGGAGCATTCGCAAAATCTATGGCCATGCACAGGCCAATCCACGTCCGACTCTGCGGTGACCCTGCGGCAAGGTCCGTAAACCCCAAGCGACCTTACTAACCAAATGTAAATCCCCCGACTTTATAGCGAGGTCTGGTTGATGGGATTTGGAAGGTTGAGGACCTGTGGGGAACAGCAGAAACAAGATAGCCAAAGAGATCAGACTGGCATGCATCACCCAGGTGGTGCCATGAGCGCAGTTTTTTTGACCAAGCACCCCAAAGGGGCCATGAAAGGCAGAATTGGTTTCCGGCAACGTTTGACGCTGTTGCTGTCCGGCCTTTTGTTCCTGTTTGTTTCAGGCGCAGTTTACATCAACACGATGGCCCAGATCGACCATGTCAGCCATCACCTTGACGAGGACATAACGGCCTATGGCTCTGCTTTAACTAAGATTTCTGCGCCTTTTATTCGCGAAGGACGCCACAATGACCTTCGTCTGGTGTTTGACGAATGGGCCACACTTCCCAACCTGTCTTCAGTTCGTGTTGTGAGCGCAGCAAATGTGCTTTTGGTGCCGGACCGGCACAACCGAAACATGGATCAGATGGTCAATGTGCACGACGTATTGGCGCATCGGGTGCATCAAAGCCGATCCCGTGAACAGGAACGCCGTAGCGGTTATCTTGATGTCGGGTTCCCGATTCTCGATGGCGGAGAATACCTTGGCGTAGTGCGGATGACGTATCTTACGTCCGTCGAATCGCAACTGCTTTTGCAAACGGCAGCGCGAAATATCGCGCTGGGTGTGGTGTTCTTCATCTTTGGCGCATGCTTGGCGGCCTATTCAGCTCATCGCATTGCCGCTCCTCTAAGGACACTGACAACCGCGACACAACGGGCGACCGAAGGCGATTTAGACCAGCAGATAGAAATCAAAACCGGGGATGAAATCGAAAGTCTGGCTAAGTCTTTCAATTTGATGCTGGCACGTCTTCGCAATCGCATGGATGCACTTGAAAACACAAAAACCGAACTGAGATTTTCGCGTGATGCGGTGGAAGACCGGAACCAAGCCCTTGAAAGCGCACTGCGACAGGCGGAATCGGCCGAGGCCGCCAAGACCCAATTTGTGGCTCGCATGAGCCACGAAATCCGTACGCCGATGAACGGCGTTTTGGGGATGACGGAATTGCTTGCGGATACGGATCTATCGGATGAACAGCGCACATTGCTGTCGTCGGTGCGATCGTCCGGCAAATCTCTTTTGGCCATAATCAATGATATTCTTGATTTCTCCAAAATCGACAGCGGGCGCATGGAGCTGCGAAACGAAATATTTGAAACGTCCGATCTGACGGAAGATCCAATCAAGACGCTGTCTCTGCTTGCAAGCGAAGCAGGCATCACCTTGCTTGCGCGCGTTGATCCAAGCCTACCAAACAGGATTGCCGGCGACGCGCTGCGAATGAAACAGGTGGTGGTTAATCTTGTAGGCAACGCCATCAAATTTACCCAGAAAGGCCATGTGTTCATCGAGGCGAAGCGGGAACTGGACGCGGAGGGCCGGGAGTGGCTGCGCGTCGACGTGAGTGACACAGGTGTCGGCATCCCAGAGGACCGTCTGGCGACCGTATTCGATGAATTTTCGCAAGTGGGCGGTCAATACGGCCGGACGGTTGAGGGGACAGGTCTAGGCCTCGCGATTTCCAAAGGCTTCGTCGAATTGATGGGTGGCCGCATCTGGGTGCGTTCGGAGTTGGGGACAGGCTCGACGTTCTCTTTCTCTGTGCCCCTGCAGCCTGCAACCTCTGACGAACCACCAATCGCTTCACAAGAAACTGTGCTCGCCGGTCTCAAGGCAGCGTTGGCATTTCACAATCCGCTCGGCGCGCAGATCGTTGCCGAAAGAATGCGCCTATGGGGGCTTGAAGTCATCGAGGAAAGTGACCCACAGCGGTTGCGCGAGCTTGCCGGATCCAATGGTGAGCAGCCTGTCGATCTGATGGTGATTGACCATGACCTTTTGCCAAGTGTGCAGGATGCTGGCGGCTTCCCGAACAAAGCGTCGGACGATGGACAAGCTCCGACCGTAATTTCGCTCAAACCGATGCGAGCGCTTAAGAAAGACTGCAGTCATCTTGAAACCTGTGTCGACCGCGTGATTGTGAGGCCGTCAACGCCCGAGATGCTGCGGGCCACCTTGCTTGAAGTAACCGGGCGGCGTGATGTCACCGAGTCTGGCGATCGTGCCGAAGGCGGCCAGCACGAAGACGCAGTCGATCTTGGCGACCTCAAAGTTCTGGTCGTAGATGACAACCAGACAAACCGGCTATTGATTGAACTGTTCCTGAAGCGCCAGGGCATTGCCTTTGAAAGTGCCGAAAACGGGGTTCAAGCCGTTGCCAAAACCCGCAGCTTCGCGCCGGATTTGGTGCTCATGGATGTGGCAATGCCAGAGATGAACGGGCTTGATGCAACGCGCGCCATCCGCAGCGCGGAAGTGGGGCGCCGGGTAAAACCTTGCACGATCATCGGATTGACGGCGCACACCACGCCTCAGGACACGGCGAATTGTCTTCAGGCGGGAATGAACGCCCACATGAGCAAACCAGTTTCTTTCTCCCTTCTTCGGAAAACGCTGCGAGAACTTGCGGTTGCCAAAGAGGAAGCCGCGACAGACGTGGCCTGAGGCAGTCGTCGCGCTTCAGGTGCGCATGCGGGCTGCTGTTGTCTCGGCTTCCAGCAAGCGCGCGTTTTCACCTGGGATGCCTCCCAGGGGAGCAATCAGACGATAAAACACAGGGATCAGAAAAAGGGTAAACACCGTGGCGAACCCCAATCCGCCCACGATTACCCAGCCCACGGCTTCGCGAGCTTCTGCCCCGGCTCCAGAGGCCAGCACCAGCGGAAGACCTCCCATAACGGTCGAGATCGCCGTCATCATCACAGGGCGCAGGCGCATTCGCACTGCGTCTCGAATGGCTGTGTCCACATCAAGGCCGCGTTCACGAAGCTGGTTGGCAAATTCCACCACGAGTATGCCGTTTTTGGCCATGATGCCGATTAGGATCACCAGTCCAATCTGGCTGTAGTAGTTGAGTGTCCCACCCGATAACCAGATCGCCATGACTGCGGCCCCAAGGCCAAAAGGGACGGTGAGCATGATAACCGCCGCAGACGCAAAACTCTCGAACTGTGCGGAAAGCACCAACAAGACCACCAAAAGTGCAATACCGAAGACCAGCAAGGTGCCCGACTGGCTCTCTTCCAGGGTTGCGGCCTCACCGCGAAAGATCAGTCGCGCGCTGTCTGAAAGAACTTCGGCCGCCAGTTCTTCTGCCCGCTGAGCGGCTTGTCCCAAGCTCACTCCAGCGCCAAGATTTGCCTCCCCCGGTACAGCACGGGCGCGGTCCTCGCGTGCTAGCGATGATGCCGTTGATGACGGGGTCAATGTGACAACCGATGAAAGCGGCACAAAGTCCCCTTTGTTTGTTCTCGCCCAGACATTTTCGATGTCGGACGGATCCTCGATCGGCTTTCCTCCTGGTACCATTCGAATGTCGGTTTCTTCGCCGTCCAGAAATACTTCGGTCGCGACTTGTCCCTGCGTGAGCGTGTTGATTGTGGTGGCGATATTGGCGGGAGAAAGGCCAAGTTCAGTGGCCATTTCTCGGTCGATTTCAACCGACAGCAGCGGCGTCGTTGTGTCGTAGGACAATGTCGGGTTTGAAAATGTCGGGTCTTCTTCCATCGCTGCGACCAGAGCGTCGCCTTCTTCAGCAAGACTGTTGTAGTCATTGCCCACCACGGCAAATTGCAATCCACGACCTGCACCCCGAATACCGAGGCTATTGGGCGAAATCGCAAAAACCGAGATGCCGGGTATTCGCATCAGTTGTGGGTTGATCTCGGCAAGCAATTCCTGAGCGCTGCGGTCGCGGTCGTCCCAGTCAGCGAGGCTTACGACGACAAAGGCACTGGAACTGCCTCCTGCGCCAATGATGGATTGCACTGCATTGATTTCTCCGCTGTCCACATGCGGCTGCAAAATGCTTTCAACTTTGGTGATCTGCTCATCGGTGAAGGCAAGACTTGCTCCTGCGGGACCTTTTCCCCGGATAAAGAATACACCTCGGTCTTCTGTCGGGGTCAGGGCCGATGTGAGGTTGCCGTAGGTGCCGAATGACAAGATGGCGAAAGCCAGCGCTGCTGCGATGGCCAGCAGAGGTGCATTCAGGGCGGCACTGACAATACGCTGATACACGGCGACCAAACCTCGGGGCGGCGTCTCGGCATCTTTCAACTGTTCTCCGCCACGCCCGGGATCGAGTTTCGCGGCCATCATTGGTGCGAGCGTCAACGCAACAAATGACGACAACATAACGCAGAACGCGAGCACAAAACCGAACTCCGCGAAGATTCCACCTGCCTGTCCGGGTAAAAAGGAAATCGGGATGAACACCGCAGCCAATGTTGCTGTCGTCGAAATCACCGCAAAGAAAACCTCGTTGGTTCCGGTCGCCGCTGCGAGCGATGCACCCATGCCTTGATGTCGCCTGCGGACGATGTTCTCAACCACAACGATTGCGTCATCCACGACCATACCGGTTGCCAAAACCAGTGCCAGCAGGGTGATCGTGTTGACCGAAAACCCGGCCAACCAGATCGCGGCGATGGCACCTGTCAGGGACACCGGGATTGTCACCGCAGGAATGAGAACGGCACGCCAACTGCGTAAAAAGGCAAAGATTACAGCGATCACGATGAGAACCGCGATGCCAATCGTCGTGCTTACTTCGTTGATGGAGCGTTCAACGAAAAGGCCATCATCCGCCACGATGACTAACCGCATGCCAGCCGGTAGTTGTGCCTGAATATTACTCAGTTCGGCCCGCACGTTTTGTGAAATGGTCAGCGTATTGGACATTGATTGTCGCACGATGTTCAGGCTCACCGCGGTTTGACCATCGACACGTGCGTAAATGTCGTCATCTGCACCGGTATAGTCGATCAGTGCAATGTCGCCGACGCGGGTGTGCGCATCGATCCGCAGTTCGCCGATTGCCTCCTCTGTAACCTCTGGATCGGCTGAGCGGAGCAAAACGGACTGACTGCCGCTTTCAAGATCACCCATTGCCGTATCGATGCGAAGCGTTTTCAAAGCCGTTTCTACGTCGCTCAGATCCAGACCACGTCCCACGAGTGCTGTGAGAAAAACCTGCACTCGGAATTCGTTTTCCTGCCCGCCCAAAACCTGTACTTCGGCGACGCCATCGATTGTCGACAGCCGGTCTGAAATGAAGTTGTCCGCCAGCCGAGTCATTTCGTCCAAAGGCGCGCTGCCGAGAAGCGCCAGCCGCATGATCGGATCACTGTCACTGTCGTTTTTGGACACAACCGGATCGTCTATGCCGTCTGGCAATTGTCGTTCGGTCGCAGAGATGATTTCACGCACCTCGTTGGCCGCAGTGTCTATGTCGGTGTTTTCCGTCAAGTCTATGGTCAAACGGCTGGAACCATAAGACGAAGTGGCAGACACAGCTTTTAGACCATCAAGCTGCGCGAGAGCGTCCTCAACGACTGATGTGACTTCGGCGTCCACGGTCTCCGGGGCAGCGCCGTCCCAATTGATACGCACGGAAATTACAGGTTGTTCGACGCTCGGCATTTCGCGCACCTCGACGCCGTTCAGCGCGGCAAGGCCGGCGATGGCGATCAGTAGGTTCACAACGATGGCAAGTATCGGGCGTTTGACGAAGATGTCGGCAAAGCCCGTGTGAATTTTGCGGTGGGGCATCAGTTTGTGTCCCCGTCCTGACTGGTTTGCGACTTCCGACGGGCATCAACCAGCTCCTTCGTTGTCACTTCTTCGCCTTGACGCACCTTCTGCACGCCTTCGACGATCACCGATGTCCCGTCAGGCAGATCACCGTTCAGCCAAACCCGATCGTTCTCGCGGTGCCGGATACTGACCAGCACTGGTTCGGCTTTCCCGTTTTTGACAGTCCACACCGCGGCGCCTTGGCGGCTCCAGGTGATCGCATTAGCGGGTACCACCGGAAGCGGCGCGTTTTGGTCATCCAGAATGACGTTGAACACCATGCCAGGCAACATCAAGCCTTGGGCATTTTCGATGCCCGCACGCACCTTTATGGTGCGCGTGGTGCTGTCAATCTGTCCGTCAAAGCCATCGACAGTTCCTTCAAATACGCGACCTGGCAGCGATCCAGTTGTCAACCAAACCGTCTGACCAACCTGTACGATTCCAGAGGCGCGATCCGGAAGGCCGAATTCCACGGAGAGATACGTTTGATCCGTGATTTTCACAATTTCAGACGCCAGGCCTAAATACATGCCCGGTTCTACATCAGTGAGCCCGAGCGTACCTGAGATCGGTGCGCGTATCGTTTTTAGATCCAGATCGTATTCCGCCCGCTCTACGGCGGCCTCGGCGATTTCAACCTGAGTGCCTGCTTCAGTTACACTCACTGCAGAAACAGCGCCGCTTCCAGCTTCTCTCAATGTGTCATACCGCTTAAGCGTTGCGCGGGCTTCGGCAAGGTTGGCCTTGGCTGAACGCAAGGCGATCTGTTCCACGCGATCTTCGATTGTGACCAAGGGTGCGCCCGCTTGGATCAGCTGATTGGGTCCAAAATGAACCTCGGTCACCCGTCCCGCCGTTTCGGATTCCACCATAACGTTGGCCTTGGCTTTGGCTGTCCCAACCGATCGAAAGCTATCGGTGAAGGCCTCGGCTTTGACCTCAAAGGTCGTGACGATGGTCTTTTTTCCACCCATTCGGGCTGGGTTGCGGGGTTGAGGCGCGCCGGAGGTTGGCGGTTGCGATATGCCCTCCGGGGAAGAGGTACCACCAAATGGGAGGCCAAAGGTAACGACCCATGCCGTTCCCACAAGTGCCACCGCTACCAAACCTGTCAAAATTTTTTTCACTCGAACGCTCCGGATACGGGTCAAATCAGGCCAATGGCCAAGTCACCGGTTTGAACGCAGCTTACAATGGTTTCCGTCGACTGAAGCTTCGAAAATTTTAGACAATGTACCGTTTCGGCGGAGGAGTGCGCACAAGTGACGGAACACTCCTCAGGAATGCGTGGGTGCCCACTTGTCCAGAGCTTCTAGGAATTTGGCTTTTTCGCCGTCATGCATGGTCACATTGGTTTCGGGGTAGGGGAAATTCGTGGCAGCAACCTCTTTGTGGAACTCCTTTAAAGCCGCAACGCGCTCTTGGTGAACCTGTTTGTGCAGACGACCGACATTTCCGAAAGAGTGTGCGTGTTTCGGCGGTTTATCTTCCTCGCTGGCTTCCCCGCAGATGTCGGCCACAAATGAGAATACCGCGTCGCCCGCGTTTCCCGAACCCAGAGAAAAGGTCACAATCGACGTCTTCAGGTTCACGGCTTCCAGGACTTCTTCCGCTATGCACTCTGCTTCGACCGCAACGACTCCCGCATCTTCCATACGCTTGAGTGTTTCGAAAATTTGCATAGCCTCGTCAGCTTTGCGTCCCCATGCGCGCAAACCACCGCAATAGTGGCTAAAGGTCGGGATCAAGCCGATATGGCTCTGCACGGGAATGCCTTCGCGAGCGAGTGTCTCCATCGTTTCGAAGCTGCGCAGAGTGTAGTAGAGGTCACCTCCCTTGCGCATCATTTCAAACGCATGATCGAGAATTTCCGCGGTCGAACCGAATTGCGCCCATGACGATCCGACACCGGTGAAATGATGGGGTGCAATCTCGCGCACCTCGTCAATCTGGTCGCCTCCGACCACAAACAAATCGATCCCAGCCTCAATACAGGCGCGCAGTTCCGGTGCGTTAGCCGGGTTGGCCATGCTCAGTTTCTTGCCGGTTCCTTTTAGGGCTTGCAGGTCGGAGATCGTGTAATTCCGCTTGGCCGGATTGCGGCTGAAGTCGTAAATGCGTTTCATCATGTCCTCCCAAACAACATGCCTTGGCGATGTTAGGAAGGCAGCCTGCTGCAGGCAATGAAATGGTTTGTGGAAGCTTGTTTTGCTCTCAGGCTTCCACAAAAGCATCTGACCGAAGATTCAAACTTGCATGGGCAACCACAACACAATCATCGGGAAGGCGACTAGAAGTGCGATCGTGGCGGCGTCCGCCAAGAAGAACGGTGTCACGCCCTTGAACACGTCCTGAACGGTCAGATCGTCGCGTACTCCGGCGACCACAAAACAGTTCAGGCCAATCGGCGGCGTGATCAGGCAGAACTCCGCCATCTTCACCACGAGAATACCGAACCAGATCGCGCACATGGGCCCGGACATCCCAAACGTGCTTTC